>JAAVHZ010000021.1 GCA_014799465.1 Lachnospiraceae bacterium
AAAAACGTTTTGTGATTAGCATGAATCCAATACAGTATTTGGAAGAAGTATTGTCTTTTTAAAAATTAGTAAATTGCTAAGCCGGAATGATGGAAATATTCATGCGTTTGTCCTGATTTAATATTTTAACCTGTTGACTATAGATAATTAAGGTTATATAATATACCTAACAAGACAACCGATAAGGAAGGTTAAAGTTTCCCGTTCCGGTGAAATAAGTGTAAGTAAAGCTGCTTATCCTGCCAGAGACAAGGCGGCTTTACTTATTTTTTGTGTAAAAGTCTAAAACAGACATAAATACCAGTACAGTAGACAAAATTATCATAAATTCTTCATATGTACTCATAAGCATGCCCCCTTCCGTAAGACTGGGAATGAGAGCTTGCCGCCCTACCGGTTGCCCGGTTAAGTATATTATATTGTCAAGATGCTGAATAGTATAAGTAAATATGTATAAGTATCACATTTTGATTATATAATATCATAAGAGTATTGGGCGTGCAATGCGAAATTTATGGTAATGTTGTGGAAATATATAAAAAAGAGGGAAAATAGTGAGATTTATTGTATTAATTATTATATTTTTGGTCATTGAAGAAGTATTTAAAATTTTATTAGGTCTGCTGAATATAAAAGTATCATTAATAAATGTATTTAAAACAAAAGATGGAGATATACAAAAGTACGGATACTCAAAGGTTCTGAAAATCCTTTTTCTGGTATTTTCATGTATTGCTATTTTGGATTGTGCAGCTTTGGTGTTTTTGTACCGAAAAGATATACCTGATATTATAAATGAAATAAGAAAAGAAGATTTCATATTATGTATGATTGTTTTATTAATGACTCTTTTTACTATTTATATTGGGTTTGCAATTTTTTTTATGGGATGCATATTGAAAAAAGACGAACTTATTATAAGGAAAATGTTTGGGGTTCAAAGAATATATTATGATGAAATAAGAAAAAATGCAAAGCGGTGCAAACCGGTTCTTAGGAAGAGAAGGTTGTACATATTATCAGAACACAGGATAGTAAGGATTCCGGTTATAAGTTTGCATGAAGGTCTGGGATTTACAAATGAGCTGATGAAAAGATGCGGACTTGATGTTTTTGAGGAATGGAAATATATTGCAGTTATACATCAGGGTAGAGATATATATGAGGGACAGTATATAAAGATGAAAGAGGTTAACAGGAAGAGAAGGTGATGGTCATATAGTGGACAGCTAAATTTTGTAGAATTGTATTAGGATTTTCATATAAAAGAACACTGGAGAATGACGGCTTTGCAGTGTCATTCTCCAACGTTTTCACTTAGTTAGTTTTTCATAAATTTAAAATGATGACTTGTCTAATAGTACGGCTGTCATTGTAGGGACAGACCAAATTTTTTAAGTTCGTCTAATTTAGCCGCTGAGCCGTTCTCTGAACCATGTGCCGTAAACACACCCATATCTTCCAGTCCGAGATAATCGAGGAAATCCCCTTGATAGGAAAACATTGCTCCCTCATACATATCCGAATCACCCGAACTTAAAAACATTGCAACCTTTTTCAAATTTTTCGGTTTTTTCGGATAAGCGGCGGAGTAGAATCTGTCAAGTACGCATTTAAGCTGCCCTGATATGCCATGATAATAAATCGGAGAAGCAATCACAAGCATTTCTGCTTTTTTCAGCAGCTCATAAATAATCTGCATATCGTCTTTTTGAATACAAATACCATTTCCTTTGCTGTGGCAGTATTCGCAGGCAAGACAACCGGAGATTTTCATTTGACACACATCAGCTACATCTACCTGATGCCCGGCAGTTTCTGCCCCTTCCTGAAATGCATTAATCATTTGTTTTGTATTGCCCTTTGAACGGGGGCTTCCGTTTAACACAACAATGTGCATATCGGTTCTCCTTTCGAATCTGTTGAAATATCCCCAGTGTGTTTACTTATTTCAGATTCTGATTAAAAAACTGTTCTATTTTATCAAATGGAATAATATCTGTTTGATCGTACAAATCAGTGTGGCTTGCTCCCGGAACAAGCAGTAATTCTTTGTTATCTGTATACTTGTTTCCGTCGGTCATAGCGGCATAGGCGTCCTTACCAAAGTAACAGGAATGTGCCTTATCTCCATGAAGCACCATGACCGCACTGCGAATTTCATTGCTGTAATGAAGAATTGGCATATTCATAAAGGACTGGCAGCCAATCACATTCCAACCACCATTGGAATTTAAGGAACGGGAATGATAACCTCTTTCTGTTTTATAGTAAGCATGGTAGTCCTGAAAATACCATGGAGCTTCTTCAGGCATGGGATCAGACACACCGCCGCCAAGAGCATATGTGCCGTTTTTATAATCCTCAAGCCGCTGTGCATTCATCGCTTTGCGTTTCTCAAAGCGGGCTTCTTCGCTGTCCTCGCTGTCAAAATATCCGTTGGCATTAATGCGGCTCATATCATACATGGTAGAAGCAACGGTTGCCTTAATACGGGTATCGAGTGCCGCTGCATTGATTGCCATACCGCCCCAGCCACAGATTCCGATAATGCCGATTTTCTCCGGGTCAACAGTATCCTGAAGGGAAAGAAAATCCACTGCCGCCATGAAATCCTCTGTATTAATGTCGGGAGAAGCCATATAACGAGGCTCACCGCCGCTTTCGCCTGTGAAGGACGGGTCGAATGCAATCGTCAAAAAACCTCTCTCAGCCATTGTCTGTGCATACAATCCTGCCGCCTGCTCCTTGACTGCACCAAATGGACCGCATACGGCTATAGCCGGCAATTTGCCTTCTGCGTTCTTCGGCATATACATATCTGCCGCCAAAGTGATTCCAAAACGGTTATGGAAAGTAACTTTGCTGTGATTCACTTTTTCACTTTTTGGGAAAGTTTTATCCCATTCTTGTACTAAATTTAATTTTGCTTCCATTGTTCAATTCCTCCTAAATATGTTTTTTATTAATGCTGTAAACTAAAAAATCCAGACAGTCTATCTGCTTTTGTCTGTCATGTACCGCATCCAGCAGATTAATTCTTTGTTCCCTAAGCAATGGCAATATGCAATTCCACATATTTACCTTTGCAAGCTCCATACATGTTTCAATTAAATCTTCTCCGCACCCTGCGTCAATCAGATTTTGATGCAGGATTCCCATTGTATCTGATGCCTCTGACATTCTCTGCACCTCCTATACCTATTATTATACGAATATTTTATTCTATGTCTAATACTTATAATTCATATCAAGATATTCTTAATATGAATATCTAAGCTGTGCTATACTTGATAAAAACAACAAGGAGAAGAAAAAGCAAATTCCATATGATAGAGTTATCAGCCATGTTTAGCGGTGATACGGGATGAAACATTTTGAAAATTTGTTAGCAAAGGGATGCTTTTCAAGGGAAGAATTGATAGAAATTGTAGGCACACCAAGTGCAGCAAATCAGGTAATATATGAATATCAGAAAAAGGGACTAATAGATAAAGGAGTTAGTGATTATGATGCAATTGGATAGATTTTAAGTTCAAAATCTAAGAACTACCATGCGCTGGATTCGTTCGTGTATGAGTATGTGAATTGTGGAGGAGTGAAGGATAATCTTAAGATTGAGATTAACTATATGCTTTGTTGTCATGTGCTTCCTGTATCGAGAAGGGAAGTGAATCTGCCATGAAGTAAATAAGAGTTTACAGTGCTTTCAGTAGCACCATTGGAGAAGTGTAGAAATAAGGCATGAATATGTCAGGCAATATCATATTTTTAATCCTCAACAATTCTCCATTTTAATCCCTCTGCCTCTATTATCGTTAAATCTGTGTATGAAAGGTGGTCTTTGCAATTGGGATTAAAATCCTCCCATAAAGTCCAAAAGATAGAATCGTCATTTTTACATATTTTTGCAAACATAATATCAGAAAGAAGATTATCAGCCGGATTTATAAACCGAAAATTTAATCGTTTTGTATGCGTAAACCAAAGCTCTATGCAGAATGGTTTTCTGTCTAGCCTTTGAAACGTTACTTTCAGGTCATTCATATTTCTTAAATGCCCCACAAGTTCTTCATCAACATTATTACCACTTATATAATTCATTCCAACCAAAACTGAATCTTCAAAGAAATCATATAATTCATTTAACTGTTTTATGTCGTCAATATTGTTTACTTTTTTCCATTTCATCCAATCTTCTCCTGATAAAAAATTTCTATACCAATAATTCATTTAATCGAAAATATATTAAACAATTTATCAATTCTGATGTTCCTTTTGTGCAATTTCATACAATATATCTGAAAATTCCTCTGATTTGGACTCTAACAAACCATGTGTAGTATCTTCCATAATATACATTTTTTTACGAGGAGCATTTACCAATTCAAAATAATCTTGTGCAATCAGATAATTGGTTTGATAATCTTTATCGCCGTTTATATTATAAAATGGCACTTGATAGTCGGTTTTGCCAAGTAATGAGAATTTGTTAAATTCATCTGACTTTAAAAATTCAGCATATACGCTAAGATCTGAATTGATATACTTATAAAAATCTCCAAGTGAGTAGTATGGATTAAATACTTGTGCGGCAATCAAGTTATAATCTGTTCCATCAGCAAACATATCATAGCCGTATTTTTCCATTAAGGCATTTCTTGCCATATAATATTCCGTCGAAAAATCATCAATGTTCAATTTCTCAATAAGGCGGTTGCTTTCTTCATCGTTTCCTGCCCATTTGATGGCTTCCTCCTTAAAGGCAATTTCATTTTGATAAAAGTCAACAAGTTGTCCGGTTCCAATATAACATTCGTAATATTCCGGATATTCAAGCACAAGGTTACAGCCGAAATACGTTCCCCACGAATGACCAAGCAATGTTATCTTATCATTGCCGAGATAGTCTAATAGATATTTTGTCATTTCTACGCCATCGCTCATCATTAGGTCGTATGTCAGTGTAGTATCATTCTGGTCGGAAGAATAGCTTTTTCCGCAATTTCTCTGATCCCATGTAACAACAGTGTACACATCAGACCATTTTCTTGTGAAAGCATAATCATAGATGCTTGTAGACGAACCCGGTCCGCCATGCAGATATAATAAAACGGGATTGTCCTTATCTTGTCCGTAAATACTTATCCACTGCTTTGTGCCGTTTATATCTACATACATTTCCTCGTTTATACCACCTTCGGGTGTCCTGTTATAAATCTTCTGCCCAATAAATCGAACAATTAGAAAAAGTACAATAACAGTAGCAAGTACAATAAATAACCATTTCAGTATCTTGAAAAAAACTTTCAAAAACTTTTTCATTATATACCTCCGTAAATACTGATTTTCCAGTATGACAACTTTAAAATTTTCACGCTGAATTTAATTCTTCAGTGTGTGGGAAATAATCATTTTTAATTCATGGATTCTTTCTAATTCTAACCCTTTTGCATATTTTGAGAGGGCTGGCAGACCTGCAATCTCTCCATTTATTATTTTAAGAATGAACTCCTGAATAGAAGGATTGACAAACATTACAGCTTCTTTTAAATATGGAAAAGCCACATCATCTACTATCAGATAGCGAAAACTATAGCATAGCCCATATTCCTGTCCATGTTCCGGGATATCGGACAAATGAGTCAAAAAAAATACTGCACCCTCTCTACCATGATATCGGATAATGCTACGGATTACTTTTAGTGTGTCATTCATAAATGATGGTTGATAGCAATTATCGTCCAACATCTCAAGGAATTTGGAAATATCATCAAGAGAAAACATTTCCGGATGTTGTATGAATTCTTTGCTGATTTCACCATAATCCCATAACGTCCCTATTGTATCGTTTCCATCTTCGTCAAACATGGGAACATGCTCTGTGTGAATACCATCAAAAAAATCTATTTTTTCTTCCAAAGTCATTGATTGATATGTACCCTGCTTATAATCCTTGTAATTTTCAAGGATTTTCAAATATTCTTCATATGATTCTACAGGTTTATATGCCATAATTTTTTTCCTCCTAATTATAAATGCCTTCACAAATCCCGATTGCTGTTTGGTTTGACTCCTCAATAAACTTAATTTATTTTTCTAAAACATATATAGATGTGTCTAATTTTTTATTAACCATTACCTTATAAGTTTCTTCATTTAGAACACTATCATCTATTGTACTGATACATTTTATTGTAATAATTGTTCTTCCTTCATTTAAACCTTCAAAAACAAAATTGATATGTTCTTTATCATCATCTAAATTTTCTTTATCATTTAAAGAATAATTTTTAACATATTTAACAATATTTTCATCTTCAATACTTACTTGGCATTTATAATTATCTCTTGTATTTATTATCGTTGTTATTTCTAATCTTTTATTTTCTTTGTTTCTGATAAATACAACAAATATTATACTTAATATAATTAGTAAAAATGCTATAACTAGAATCTTTTTTTTCATCTAAATCTACTCCTTTGTAAATTGGAATTTAACGATTTGCTTGAAAGTTCACGAATTCTTGCACGCTTTCTTTAATGTCCTTATCAACATCTGTCCTGCCTGCAATTTCTTTCAAAATATCCATAAATTCCTCTGTATGTTCCCCAGCGTTAATACACCTGTTTAACATCCAAACTGTTGTAATGGTTGGGGTTCTTTTTACAGATGCCGCAAGAGAATTTTCATATTCCCCACCGAATTGTTCGATAAAATCCACAATCGCACCAGGATCGCCAAAATAGGCTTTGGGATGTCGCTCAAACAACTGTAATAACGGCTCAACTGCATCCGATTTATAACCCGCATTTGTAATAGCATTTATGCTGTCATGCATTACAAGTGTATCCACCTCATCATATTCATCAATAGATTCCTCAATCTTTGCAATCTCCTGTTCTAAAATTTCCATATCCATTCATCCTCCATAAATTCTGATTTTTCTCTTTATTCAACTTTTCAATAAGCTGGAATTATCTAGAGATAAAGGGGCGAGATAAGTCGCCCATCCTTATCGTTACAAATAGTTACAAAGAAAAAATATCAATTTTCTTAATAAGAAGTCATCGTTATCTATTTTATATCCAAATATCTTTTAAGTAGTAATGCTATTGGGAAAACCAACACAATTGCACAAAAAGCATTCAGTATTGCAGCTGTATTATAGCCGTTACATATATTACAAATACAAGATATTATCCAGCAAACTATTGCAATTGAAAAACCAATAATCCCTATTAGACATCCCCATTTATTTTCATTTCTTTGTTTAACAGCCTGTTCTTCAATAGCAGAAGTTTGTTCGTTATTATTTCCAAGAACTAATTCATCTATCGTAATATTCATTATTCGACTAAGTTGAATCAAGTTGTCAATATCAGGAACCCCCTTATCGCTTTCCCATTTTGTGATTGCCTGACGAGAAACATTCATTTTTTCAGCTAAGTCTTCCTGCGACATTCTGTTATTAGTTCGGTATTCCTTAATTCTTTCTCCTAATGTCATATATTTATTCCTCCTAAAATAATTGTTAGGTACAGCGTAAATATTATTTCAAAAATCAGCAAGCATACAGTGTTTACACTTGTGCTACGTATCGTAGCAGCTATTGGAAGCCCTAAAAATCGGAATTTAGTTAATTGAATGTCCTGCTCAAAATAGTTGTTCCTTCAAATAGATAACTCTCAACAAAACGAGTATTTATTTAAACCTAATCCAAAGTAAAAATTTCATAAATATTTTTAATATCCGACTTTATTATATAGGGCAAATGTGATTGGATTAAATCATAATCTTCACCAGAACTCATTATTTGCCCTTTACTAATATTTGATAAAATCAAATCACATCTATCCTTATATTCAGTTGGGTCAAACAGCAATTTATTAACTGAACTAGGCATAATATATTGGAAATCATTAAATGACAATGCTAAATCATTAAACGATAAATCTATTTCTAATTCTAAAACCCTATAATTGTTTTTTATAAAGTTATCCCATAAATAGATAATTTTATATTTATTCATACTTATAAAATGCTTAAAATCATCTATATTTGATATTGGATAAATCGTATCATTTACGCTTACACAAAATGCATAAATTAATCCCTCACAATTAAGGTTATTAATGTTGTTAAATGACTTCAACATAAAGTCATATAGCTCATGATATTGTTTGTAATATTGACTCAAAGTAAACTTAGGACAATATACATTTTCTTTTTCTAATATTTGTAATACTTCTTGTGACTGAACTGTCCAATATTTCATTATCATAATCCACCTTCCCGCCTCATATAATATTGTGTTTTAAAAGTTAATAGAACTTGATGCAGTAAAATATTTATATAAATGATTGCGTTCTATAAATCCCTATTTTTAATGCTGTTCAACTTCACAACAAACCGGAAATTAATTAAACTTTATCAATAGTAAATACAATCTCTGATTTTCCATTAAAATCTTCATATTTACTACAATAGGTTTCGAAGTCCATTATGTTTTGTTTTGTATCATCATCTATTCTTAAATTTTCAATATTTCGTATATGTGAAATTAAATTATCCTTGATATATTTTTCATTACTATGCCCACATATATATTCTTTGAAATCCAATTCCAAAGTATTTTTGATTGTTTCGTATAAATCATTCATAGATAACGATCCATAATTAAATAACCACAATCCCTCATTTAAAGCATCACCTGCAATCAAAAGTTTTTCTTCCGGTATTAAAAAACCGACAGACCCTTTTGTATGCCCTGCTAAAGAAACGACAATAATATTTATGTTTCCTAAAGAAATTTTCTGACCGATTCGTATTTCTTTCAAATCATACGTCTTTGGTTTCTGTTCTTCAAAATATTGTATTATATCCCATTCTTCCGGTAGAGCATAGACAGTATCAAACCAATGATTTCCACCGATATGGTCCGGATGTCCATGACTGTTTATCACTATGTATGGAGTGGATATATTTTTCTCAATAAATGCTCTCAAATTACGTTTCCCAAATCCTGTATCTATCAAGACAGCAAGCTCATTTCCCTTCACAAGTGTACAATATACACCTTCGTCCTCCGCAATCTGCCATATATTATCATAGATTTTTGTATATTTATGCATTTTATCATTCATAACCATCACCTCAAATATCGATTTTTTTCTTTATTCAATTTTTCAATAAACCGGAATTTAATCCCACCAGCAATAATAAATAGAATACTCATCACTGAATAGCTTTTTACTTGGAATTAGTTCACCATTATCACCAATAAGAAAAGTTGGTTGTGAAAAATCTGTTTCCTCCCCGATATCGCTTGGAAATATATCTTGTGGTTCATTAAAAATTTGTTTTATCTCATAAAGCGATAATTTGCTGAAAATAATCAAGGTGTCTGCACAAATGCACTGCTCATTATTATCTTCTTCCAATCCATAGACTTGTACAAAAATTTTTGCAGTTCCATCTATTCTAAGCAAATTTTCAATCAAGGCAATGTACTCTTGTTTCCCATCAAGACGTTCACATGAGAAATCAGTAAAATCATCTGCCGGGTCTAAGAAATCATTATATGCGAACCAATAATTATTTGTATAGTTTCTGTTCATTTCATCAACTTTCAGCAATGTTAAAATAGTGCTTTTTTGTTGGTTATCCATGTTGTTTCTCCCTTAAAATACCGATTTTTCTCTTTATTCAACTTTTCAATAATCTGGAAATTATCATTATATTATCACTCCTAGAAAATTATAGGCATAGTGTAATGCAATCGATATTGTAATATCCTTACGTTTATAAGCAATAAAACAGTATACAAAATGAGCTATAAATGTTTCAATCAGATTAGGTAATGCTTCTACTAAATAATGCAAAGACACATTATTGTGAACAAACATCTGAAACGGGATGTGCATAAACGAGAATAACAATGCTCCGATTATAAATATCATATACTTATTAAGCTTAAAACCAAATAAATAATTTTGTATCAGTCCTCTAAATAGAATTTCTTCAATGGCAGCAATATAAAAAAAATAATAAAGCATTTGCTTTAACAATTTATTAAACGTGAGAGCACTGAATACCCAAATAACTATAAAAGTTATTACTACTATTAGTAGAGATATTATGAGGTTTATCTGTAATTTTTCTTTTCCGAAACCTAAGTTATAAATATTTCTATCCTTAATCAAGGCAATCAAAACACCCACTACAAACAATGAGCAGTATATAATGTTTATGCCAAATGTAAATCCTTTTTGATACAATATTCCGGCTAGAAATAAACCTAAACAATATATACAATAGTAAATTATAATTATGATACCATATGATTTCTTCTTAGATTTATACATTTTGTCTCCTTAAGTCCATATCTGTCTCTGTACACATTTATTTGATAAACCGGAAATTGTCATAACGCTTACCATATCATTTTTCAGACAATTCAGTTCTGTACTTTTCAACCAAATTATTAAAATCTATCAAATATTTTTCAAATCTATCGTCATCTTTCCCTTTTACCAGACGTTTTTTCCCTTTGCAAAGAAAATAATATGTCGTTCTTTTATCTCGTACAATAACAGAACCCTCCCTATAGGGTTTTGTTATTGTACCTTTTAAATTTGGGATGCTTGCAATCAGTCTGGCCAGTTCATCTATTTTGAACCGTGCAATGTTCATATCAAGTTCTGTGATATGGCTTTTTGCTAAACACATATAGTCATTGTCCAAGACTTTATTTCCCCACCATGCAAAATGCGAAATACTGCTATTAATCAAGGGCTTTAGGCTTTCTATCTCCATCTTTGAGCAGATAAGGTTTCCTATGGAAAAATACTCCAAATTTGGAGCAGTAACAACTTTCTCTATAGAATGAAGCTTTGAAAAATCATAGATTGCCAATCCTGTTAAATTTTCATTATGCTTCATATCCCACAAATTCACTACTCTTTGATTAAAGAAAAAGTGTACATATTTGATATTACTTAAATCACTCAAAGGAGATAAATCACTAATCAATTTATTTTTCCAAAAAGAAATTGCTTCAAACTGATTGCCAAAGCGTTTGATTAAATATTCAAAAGACTCTTGATTCAACCCTGATACAATCAGAGACTTTGCGTTTGGATATTCTTCAATGTGTTTCAATTGATCTAATTCTGTTGTTCCGCCTCCAATCTCGTTTTGAATGATGGATACATCAAACAAAGTACGGTCGAATATTTCAAAATTAGATAGATTCACTTTCATAGAAAAACCTCCTAATGCAAATTTCCATGACTCTCTCTGTTCAACTGTTCGACATACTGGAATTTATTTGACGATTACTCATTTCATGGGTTGAATTTTAAACTTGTCATGATAATATTCGTAGGACAGCTTTGCGAAGTGCTCTCCTGCCTAGTCCCCAAAATATCGGTTTGTGTCTTCCGGCATGATATTGTCATTTAATGTCATTCTGTTGTAAAACTTGATTCGTACTGCTGATATAATATCATAATAAAACTCATATTTCTATCATATTTCCATTAATTTTTGTCTGTTATGCTGTTTCTTTTCATTGGCTTAATAGTTACTAAAAATAAAAAGGCAGCTGGTTTCAACCCTCAAAACGTGTGTGCTCCATTTGATTTTACCTCCTGTTTGATTTATAATGAATTATATTTGTCTGTCACACTTACACACCATCCGGCTCTGCCGGTATAACATGGAAAATGAAAGGAGAATAAAATGAAATACGATTTTAATGAAGCTGAATATACAGCTATTGCAAGATCAATGTCAAACGGAATGTCAGACGGGAAATTTTATCTGTGGGTTCCTGATTGGATTGAAGATGGGGAAGAAAAGGAATACTTTGTACTAAAAAATTTAGGTACAAGAGATGATAAAAATTATAAAGAATTGTATCATTTTACGGCAGAATATATTCGGAACAAATGTTGTTTTGCACTTTCACCGGATGCAAAGATTGTTTTGGCAGGATATGAAACGAAAAAAGGGGTAATCTGCTATAGCAGTGAAAGCGGAGATATTATCTGGAATAATAAAAAAATAAAAAAGATTAAAGAAATCCGTTTTAATCAGTATGACTCAAATATTATTGAAGTAATTAACAGTAAAGTTGAGATTATTTATTTAAATGGATTGACGGGTGAAGTTCTTGACGAAGAAGAATTATACAATGTAAAACAGGTTATTAATGATATGAGAGCTTCAAAAAACGGAAAATATTTGATTTGTTCAGATAGTGTTAAAAGAGGTAAAGCGGTTTATACGGTTTATGATACAATAAATAAACAGGTGAAAGGACGTTTTCCGGCACAAGGACAATTGAATTCTGATACATTTGATGTGACAGATAATGGGAAATATGCAGTTTGTTCTGCCTATCAAAGACAGGGAGTTTCTCTAATAAATATATCAACAGGGGAAATTATCTGGACAAAAAAACTTAAAGATATTATGAAAGTTTATTTTGATAAACAGGATAAAAATGTGGTGGTTTGCTGCCGTTATGATTACAACTATACTTTAAATATATCTTCCGGTGAAACCATTTCAGAGGACAATAATGAAAAAATGGAGCGTAATTTGTATGGTGATGATTTCAAATTTCCTGAAGATGATATTGTTATAATTGGTTCCAGACAGATTAAGAGCACTTCATTTTCATTTCTGGATGTAATAGGTACTCCGCACAGTGTAATTGTGAACCCTACTGAAGAAGGCATAATGTGTTATGATTTAAGTGGTGAACTACTTTGGGAGAACAAGGATGTGGAAATAGGTGAAATTGTGTATCAGGAGGATACAGATACGATATGTGGTACAGTAAACATTTATAATCAGGGAAAAATTGTAATTCTCTCGGCAGGGGATGGAAGTGTGCTTTGTGAATATAAAACAGAAGACTATGGATATACATTTATAGACAGAAACAATACATTAGTGTGCAATACAGGTAAAATGTATGATGTATCTAACAAGGAAATTAAAGTGAAAAATGAGGAGTTTGAATTTAAAATTAAGTGATAAAACATAAAGTAAAAGTATCAGAAAGGCTGTGACACTTAATGACAAACCAAGAATTAATAAAAATAGCAATGCAGCAGTCTGCATATGACTGTAACTGCAATCCGGAGGATTTTCTAAAAGATAAAAATGTAATTGTAATATCAAGAGACAATCCTAATGCAAGAAAATATCTTACATTACCATTTGAGTGCGATTTAGTATCATATGGCAATAATATAGTTGCCTCGGTAAGAGAGGATTTAATTGATATTGTAAGTGAATACATAAATAAATATCAGGTGGAACATTGCTTTGAAACACCTAATATGCATGTGCTTAATGACGAAATGCAAAAAAAGGGTTTAAGAGTATGCTTTATGGCGGAATACTTTCTGCCGGATATATACGTTCTTAAAGAACTGCCTTGCAGATATGAATTAAGAATATTGCATCAGCCTGATTTTGAAGGCTTATATACAAAAGAGTGGAGCAATGCCCTTTGTGAGAAAAGAAAACATTTAGATGTGCTTGGTGTGGGAGCTTATGATAATGGCAGGCTGGTCGGACTTGCAGGATGTTCGGAGGACTGCGATTCCATGTATCAGATAGGTATTGACGTACTTCCGGAATACAGGAAAAAAGGAATTGCCTCATCATTGACTTCAAAGCTTGCATTAGAAATTATCTCAAGGGGTAAAGTTCCGTTCTATTGTGCTGCATGGTCTAATATAAGGTCTTTAAGAAATGCCATAAAGAGTGGTTTTCGCCCGGCATGGGTTGAATTGACGGTAAAAAGTGCCAGATTTGTAAATGAACTGTTACAAAATATATGAAATTTCTTATAAAATTATAGCATTAATATGAATGTGTATGTTATAATCAGCGATATAGAAAAAATTAAAAGGATATATTAATTTTCACAAGGAGGATATAAAGATGTATCAGCTTAATAACTTATTTGACAATGCCAACATGAAGGTGATTGCACAAAAAGGTGTATATCAGGTATTCGAGCATGAAAGAGATATGAGTGTATCATCTGTCAGTGCAATGACAGCATATTTTTCATCAAAGATGAATGTAAGGAAGAGACAGGTATACATTAACCTTGACGGAAATTCTGTTACCGTACAGGCAGGAGCAATGCAGTGGATGCTTGGTGATGTAAGTATGGGAACCGGAATAAAAGGAGTAGGAAACTTCCTTGGTAAGATGGTTTCTTCAGCGGTTACAAAAGAATCCGCAGTAAAGCCGGAATATACAGGCAAAGGAGTAGTAATGCTTGAACCTACATATAAACATATATTGTTAGTAGATGTGTCAGAGTGGGGCGGCATAGTGCTTGATGACGGACTGTTCTTAGCATGTGATTCAACATTGCAGCAGAAGGTTGTGGCAAGAAGTAATATTTCTTCGGCAGTATTGGGAAAAGAGGGACTGTTTAACTTAAGCCTTAAAGGTCAAGGTGTTGCAGTACTTGAGAGCCCTGTTCCATATCCTGAATTAGTGGAATTTGAATTAGATAATGATTGTGTTAAAATAGATGGAAATATGGCAATAGCATGGTCAGATACCCTTAGCTTTACCGTAGAAAAATCTAGTAAGAGCCTGCTTGGTTCAGCAGTGTCAGGAGAAGGATTTGTAAATGTATACAGAGGAAGCGGAAAAATTCTTATGGCACCAACTGCTTAAAATGTATGGACTAAGGAAAGGACAGGTTTTTTTATTATGGTAAAAGAGAGAAATGTATATGACAGCAGTAATGTTAAAGTTATAAATGAGATGGGCGGATTTAAGGTTATAGAGCATCAGAAAGACCTTAGTGTGTCAGCAAGAAATTCAGTGGAAGAATATTTTATGTCAAAAATGAACCTTATGAAACGTCAGGTATTAATAGATATAAAGGGTGATTCCTATACTCTGCAGGCAGGAGCAATGCAGTGGATGAGTGGAGATGTAACCATGAGTTCAGGCATAAAGGGAGTAGGTAACTTTATAGGTAAGATGGTATCGGCAAAAGTTACGGGAGAGTCTACGGCAAAACCGGTATACACAGGAAACGGAAGATTAATGCTCGAACCTACATACAAATATATACTGCTTATTGATGTGTCAAAATGGGGAAGCATTGTACTTGATGATGGTCTGTTTCTTGCATGTGAGAGCAGCCTTGAGCAGAAGGTGGTTGCACGTTCAAATATATCATCAGCAGTATTTGGAGGAGAAGGATTGTTCAATCTTTCACTTACAGGAAAAGGAATCCTTGCATGTGAGAGCAATGTGCCAATGGAAGAACTTATAGAGATTGAACTTAATGATGATGTACTTAAAATAGATGGAAATATGGCAGTGGCATGGTCAGGTTCTCTTAAGTTCACGGTTGAGAAGTCAACAAAGAGTCTTCTTGGTTCAGCAGTATCAGGAGAAGGTCTTGTTAATGTATACAGAGGAACCGGAAAGGTGCTTATGGCACCAACGGCAAGAGAAAAATTCGGCTCATCACCATCAGACTCAGACAGCAGAAATGGTCAGAGCCAATCTAAAGGTGCAGCCGAAAATGCACTTGGAGTAGTTGGTAGTGTTTTAGATTTACTTAATTAATACGAATTGTAAAGCATTCTGAAGCTGCATTGTCCGTTTTGCTTTAACCGTCAGACAACAGACAGGTACTGAACAGGACAATGCAGCTTTGTCTGTTATCATAGGTTTAATATTATGAAATATAAAAATATAGTGAAAGCTTCATTTATAGACAGACCAAACAGGTTTACGGCAAATGTGAAAATCAGTGGTGAACAAAATACCGTTCATGTAAAGAATACAGGAAGGTGTAAGGAACTGCTTATTCCTGAGGCAGAAGTAATACTTGAAAAGTCATCCAATCCAAACAGAAAGACACAATATGATTTGATAGCAGTATACAGCCGAAATATAGGTCTTGTAAATATTGACAGTCAGGCACCAAACAAGGTTACAGGTGAATGGCTTATAAAGAAGGGAATGGAAAAAGTAAAACCGGAGTATACATATGGCAGGTCACGTTTAGACTTCTATTTTGAGAAAGATGGAAAACCGTCACTTATGGAGGTAAAAGGCGTAACACTGATAAAAGATGGCATAGCGTACTTTCCTGATGCACCGACAGAGCGTGGGATAAAACATTTAAATGAGCTGTCCGAAGCAGCGGCAAAAGGATATGAAACCTATATCGCATTTGTTATACAGGCAGAAGGAGTAAATATGGTATATCCCAATATGGAAACACATCCTGAATTTGGAGAGGCATTAAAAAATGCAATGAATTCAGGTGTAAAAGTTCTTGCATTAGGGTGTGCCGTAAAAGAGAATGAACTTTTTATAAATAGAGAAATGACTATTGACAGATTGGAGAAGAAGGATGTGTAAGAGACTACATATATTAATAGCAATACTTGCAGTTATTCTTATCAGTACATACGCTGCAGAGTATGTAAATGCAGAAGAGAATAATGAAAGCAGACTGATAGTCGGCTTTGATGCAGAATTCCCACCATACGGATACAAAGATGATAATGGAGAATATGTGGGATTTGATCTTGATTTGGCAGAAGAAGTATGCAGCAGAAACGGATGGGAGCTTGTTAAGCAGCCAATAAACTGGAATTCAAAAGATATGGAGCTTAACACAGGTTCTATTGACTGTATCTGGAATGGATTTACTATGAACGGCAGAGAGAATGACTATACATGGAGTTCACCATATATTGATAATTCGCAGGTCGTTATAGTTAAAAGCGGTTCAGGGATAGAAAAACTTAAGGATTTAAAAGGAAAGGTTGTTGTAGTTCAGATGGATTCATCTGCACAGGCAGCATTTACAGGAGAAGATGCAGAGGAGGAGAATATAAAGCTTGCAGAATCGTTTAAAGAGCTTCAGCAGGTATCGGATTATAATAGTGCATTTATGAATCTTGAGGCAGGAACAGTAGATGCAATATGCATGGATATAGGTGTGGCAAAATATCAGCTGGATTCCAGAGGCAAAGATTTTATGATGCTTGATGAATATATTTCTACAGAACAGTATGGAATAGGTTTTAAATCAGGCAATACAGAATTACGTGATAAAGTACAGAATACACTTCTTGAGATGGTAAAGGATGGTACTTTTGAGGAAATAGCAGAAAAATGGGGACTTACGGATTGTATCTGTCTTGATGAAAATTCAGTGGCGGATGATAGTAATACAGATACAAAGAAAAAAGACAATTTTGCAGAAAGGCTTGCAGATGTTATAGAGCAGTTAGGTTCAGGAATATTTGCCACAATAAAAATTTTTATATTCACATTGCTGTTTGCACTTCCTTTGGGGCTTATAGTAACATTTTTGAGGATGTCAAAGATATCTGTTATAAGATGGCTTACAAAAATATATATTTCCATAATGCGCGGAACACCATTGATGCTTCAGCTTTTAGTGGTATTTTTCGGACCATATTATCTGTTCGGATTATCAGTTTCCAATTCCTATAGATTTTATGCGGTAATCATAGGGTTTTCACTAAATTACGCTGCTTATTTTGCGGAAATATACAGAGCAGGAATAGAAGCCGTTCCTATAGGTCAGAGGGAAGCTGCTATGGTACTGGGGTATTCAAGAACACAGATATTCAGGAAAATTATATTTCCTCAAATGGTAAAAAGAGTGCTTCCTCCGGTGACAAATGAAGTTATAACACTTGTAAAGGACACATCTCTTGCATTTGTACTGGCATATACGGAAATGTTTACACTGGCAAAGCAGGTGGCGGCTGCGAATACAAGTATAATGCCGTTATTCGTAGCAGGAGTGTTTTACTATGTGTTTAATTTTGCAGTTGCATTCTTTATGGAATGCCTGGAAAAGAAACTGAGTTATTATAACTAAAGGATGGGAAAAGATGAAATTATTAGAGATAGAAAATTTGAAAAAGAGCTTTGGAGAGCTGGAAGTATTAAAAGATATTTCAATGTCTGTTGAAGAAGGAGAAGTAGTATCCATTATAGGTTCGTCGGGCTCGGGAAAATCTACACTTTTAAGGTGTGCAGCATTGCTTGAACGCATGGATGGCGGAACACTTAAATATTGTGGAGAGACGGCGGCAGAGGATAACGGTCAGGGAAAGTCGGTGTATTGCAGCAGAAAAAAGCTTAAGGAATTAAGCGGTGACTTTGGAATGGTATTTCAGAATTTCAATTTATTTCCGCATTATTCCGTACTTAAAAATGTAACAGATGCTCCGGTTGCAGTCCAAAAACGTAATAAACAGGAAGTAATTAAAGAGGCAAAGGAATTGTTAAAAAAAGTGGGGCTTGAAGGAAAGGAAGACAGTTATCCGGGACAACTTTCGGGTGGGCAGCAGCAAAGAGTGGCGATAGCAAGGGCACTGGCACTTAAACCTAAAATGTTGTTTTTTGACGAGCCTACATCTGCACTTGACCCGGAGATAACAGCCGGAATACTCAAGGTTCTTAAGAATCTGGCAGCCGAAAAAATGACAATGGTTATAGTCACCCATGAAATAGAATTTGCAAGGAATGTGTCAGACAGAATTATATTTATGGATTCCGGACTGATAGTTGAGGAAGGCAGCCCATATGATGTAATAGACAATCCGAAGAATGAAAGAACAAGAGAGTTTCTTCAGATGTGCAGCGATACAGATTAAAATTCTTGACATTATCAGTGTAAAATAATAAAATCTACAGATATATAATGCCTAAGGGCATCACAAAAAAGGAGGACATTTATGAAGTTAAAGAAAATCGGTGCAATAGCACTTAGTGCGGCAATGATTATGTCGTTGGCAGGATGTGGTTCTTCATCCAAAGAAAAGAAGTATAACATAGGAATATGCCAGTTGGTTCAGCATGAAGCTTTGGATGCAGCAACTAAAGGATTCAAGGATGCACTTAAAGAAAAGCTTGGAGATAATGTTAAATTTGATGAACAGAATGCACAGGGAGACTCAGCTACATGTGCAACTATAGTAAATGCATTTGCATCATCAAATGTGGACCTTATATTGGCAAATGCGACAGCTCCGCTCCAGTCTGCGGCAGCCGCTACATCAACTATTCCAATATTGGGAACATCAGTAACAGACTATGCTACAGCACTTGATATATCAGACTGGAAAGGAAAGACGGGAGTAAATGTATCAGGAACATCTGACCTTGCACCACTTGATGAGCAGGCAGCCATGTTATATGAATTATTCCCTGATGCAGAAAAAGTGGGACTTGTATACTGTTCAGCAGAACCTAATTCGCAGTATCAGGTAGAAGTAGTTACAGAAGAGCTGGAGAATCTGGGTTATAAATGTACATCATACTCATTTGTGGATTCCAATGATATAGCATCAGTAGTAAACAGTGCAGTAGAAAACAGCGATGTTCTTTATATCCCTACAGACAATACTGCAGCATCAAGTACAGGAGTCATCGACAATATCTGTAAGCCTGCAAAAATGCCGATAATTACAGGTGAAGAAGGTATATGTGAAGGATGTGGTGTTGCAACACTTTCAATAAGTTACTATGATATTGGTTACAAGACAGGCGAGATGGCATATGAGATTCTTAAAGAAGGAAAAGATATAAAAGATATGGAAATCGAATATGCACCTGAAGTAACAAAGAAGTACAATCCTGAGAATTGTGAGGCACTCGGAATTACTGTACCGGCTGATTATGTTGCAATAGGTGAATAATATATAAGCACAGGAGGAGATATTCGTGGATATAGCAGCACTTCTCAATGCCATGCCCGGTGCGGTGGCACAGGGACTCATATGGGGTATAATGGCAATAGGAGTATATATAACATATAAAATACTGGATGTGGCAGACCTTACCGTAGATGGTACAATGTGTACAGGAGGTGCCGTCTGCATAATGATGGTAACGTCAGGACATAACATTTATATAAGTATGCTGGTTGCCGTACTTGCCGGTATGGCTGCCGGATTTGTAACAGGTATATTTCATACATTTATGGGAATACCTGCCATACTTGCAGGAATACTTACACAGCTGGCACTTTATTCAATTAACTTAAAGATAATGGGCAGGTCAAATCAGGCAATCAGTGTAGATAAATATAACCTGCTGGTTTCACTCAGATACGTTAAAGGTGTGGAATTTTACAAGAATACCATTTTAGTAGTAGCAATCTTCTGTATTGTAATAATAGGAATATTGTATTGGTTCTTCGGAACTGAACTGGGATGTTCCTTAAGGGCAACGGGATGCAATCCTAATATGAGCCGTGCACAGGGAATAAATACCAATCTTAACGTAATACTCGGGCTTATGATATCAAATGGTCTGGTGGCATTAGCGAGTGCACTTTACTCACAATATCAGGGTTTTGCGGATATAAATATGGGAAGAGGTGCTATTGTAATAGGACTTGCGGCAGTTATTATAGGAACTGTACTGTTTGAAAAGATATTCCATAATTTTGCATTGAAGCTTCTGGCAGTTGCAATAGGAGGAGTAGTATACTATATAGTGCTTCAGGTAGTAGTGTGGCTCGGACTTGATACAGATTTACTCAAACTGCTGTCAGCACTGATGGTTGCAGTATTCCTTGCATTCCCATACTGGAAGAAAAAATATTTTTCAAAGCCTGTAAAAAAGGGGGTAAATTAAAATGCTGGAAGTAAAAAATATCTATAAAACCTTTAATGCAGGTACAGTAAATGAAAAAACGGCACTAAACGGATTATCACTCAAGTTAAATGAAGGAGATTTTGTAACCGTAATAGGCGGAAACGGAGCCGGAAAATCCACCCTGTTAAATGCGTTGGCAGGTGTATGGCTGGTAGATGAAGGAGAAATATTTATAGATGATATAAATGTTACAAAGATGCCTGAGCACAAAAGAGCTAAATTCTTAGGCAGGGTGTTTCAGGACCCAATGATGGGAACAGCAGCCACAATGGAAATAGATGAAAATCTGGCACTTGCATCAAGACGCGGAAAGCTGAGAGGCTTAAGAGGAGGTATATCCAAAGCTGAAAAAGAAGAGTATAGGGAAAGGCTTGCTGAACTGGGACTTGGACTTGAGGACAGGCTTTCATCAAAGGTAGGACTTTTATCAGGAGGACAGCGTCAGGCAGTAACACTGTTAATGGCTACGCTTAAGAAACCTAAACTACTTCTGCTGGATGAACATACGGCGGCACTTGATCCGAAAACGGCAGCAAAAGTTCTTGAAACAACCAACAAAATAGTTACGGAACATAATCTCACAACACTAATGATTACTCATAATATGAAAGATGCCATTTCAAATGGAAATCGTCTTATTATGATGAATAGCGGAAATATAATACTTGATATATCCGGTGAGGAGAAAAAGAAACTTACAGTAGATGACTTACTCCAGAAATTTGCACAGGCAAGTGGAGAAGGATTCGACAATGACAGGGCATTACTTTCATAAAAAATAAAAAAAGGGCCATAATACTTTTTATAAAAAGAGTATTATGGCTCTTTAAAATATCATTGTTTATGCATATACTTTTCTTTGGTAGCCATTCCGCCACGAATATGACGCTCAGCTTTATTTACTTCCAGAACCTTTCTGGCATCACCGGCAAGAACAGGATTAATCTGGGGAAGACGCTCGGTCAAATCTTTATGTACAGTGCTTTTACTCACACCGAACTGTTTTGCGGTCTGACGGACTGTTGCGTTATGTGCTATGATATATTCAGCAATATCTAAAGCTCTTTTTTCAATATATTCTTTCATAACAATTCCTGAATTAAGTATTTATACAAGATATGCAGTTAATACTTTTCGTATTCCATAAAAGTAAAGCTGAATCTTTCGATTCAGCTTTAATTGAGGGGGGGATGCCTGACATTGCTGTCAGGCTGAGTTATGAAAATGTTAAGTTGTATACTATCTTTTGAATAGTATGGGTATAGTATAAGATTAAAATGTGTCTAAACTTTGTCCTTTTAGTGAAAAAAAAATAAAATATATAAAAAGAAAAAAATAAAAATTTGAAAAAGTACTTGCATAATATAAAATAATATTGTATAATACTTTTCGTCGCATGACATTGGCCCATCGCCAAACGGTAAGGCACTGGACTCTGACTCCAGCATTCTCCAGGTTCGAATCCTGGTGGGCCAGTTTTATATAAGGAAGGGGCTGTCGGTTAATACTGATTTTAGCCTCCGATTCCTAGGAAAGAGAGAATCCCATGAATTTCAGGTCTTTTAAGCTCCTTGAAACTCCATGGGATTCTTTCTTTTCACTGTACTTATTTTAGGACTATCTATTTCCTGACTGCCACTTTAATGAAAACCCTAATCCTTCGGCTATGCTGGGGAGAATAGAATAAGCAGGAGCGGTGATGACATCATGAAAACATTATGCGGATACAAGGATGTTGAGATTGTAGAAGGAGCAGTGAGAAATATATCCCTGTTATGATGGAGTCCATCAAGATGGCAGAGGTTACAGGTGTTTCCGATGCACAGCTTCGTTTTATAACAAACATCCAGTCGGGTATGGGACTTTTAAAGTGTGGAAATGTGGTGATTCCTTTTGATAATCAGATTGGAAAAGGTACAAGCTTTTATAAGCTATATAATACAAATCTGCATGAGATAATCAAGATGAAGAAGGAGAAGGAAAGAAAAACGCAGACCAATAACCAGACACGCAGGGAAAGTAAGGAGACAGTATAGCCACAGGTATTGGCACTGGTGTCTGCTCCGGAGTATCAGTGCGGTGCGGATGCTTTTGAGGCAGCTTATACAAAGATGAAACAGCCAAAGGTTTCTGAAATAGATGCATTGATGGAACAAAAGTTCTGCATGCAAGACCGTTTTTTTGTACATATAAACATTTAGAATAAGAATCAGGATATGGGATTGTATTCTCGTCTTGCTTCTTATTTTTTATAGGTATTTTTATCTGAATGGGGGTGTTCTTATGAATGATTGGAACAAAAACGGAAAATATGACGTATCAGACAGTTACATGGATTATCATCTTGCAAATAGTAGCAGTTCATCAGGGACTTCATCAGATTGGTGGAAATGGGTATTGCTTGCTATTGTTGTTGGTGTATGTCCACCTGTTGGAGTTTTAATTTTGATAATAGCATTTATTGTAGGATGAAAGGAACGGTGCTAATTATGAAAGAAAAGTATATTACAATTACAGGAATGAATCATTATTACGGATTGAAGCCGTTTTCCATCGGAAAAAGAATCAAATGCATCAAAGAGAAAAGTAATCCATATGATAGCGAGGCAATCAAGGTTGTTATGAAGGAAATTGGTACAGTGGGGTATGTGGCAAATTCTCCTTATACTGCCGCAACTGGTACAATGAGCGCCGGCAGGATTTATGAAAAAGTGAAAAAGAAGTTTATAGTGGAAGTGATGTTCATTACATCTTCAAAAGTTATCTGTCGTGTTGTAGATGGATTAAAGGAAAATGGTCATACAGAAGAAGTAATAGAGTGTGAACCTACATGTGTAGTATGAGAAAAGGAGATACATTTGGAAAAGGAATTAAAGATTGGCACATACAATGTAAGGCTATATTAGAACAAGGTGCGGATAATCAAATTCTTAAGGAACATTTTGAAAAACTAATTTTGCATAATGAGGGACAAAATAGTAGTGAAGATTATATCATTCGGAAATTGGAAAAAACAGATTTTGAAGAGGTAAAGATATTGATTAAGAGAGAATTTCCTATTGGTTTATTATATCGAGATGATGATGGACTTGAGAACTTTGCAAAGAAGGGTTATTATTTTGTGGCTTGTCATAATGATGAAATATTAGGAGTAGTATTGGGATATCCTGTGCCGGATTTGAGTTCAGATACAGTCTATATTGATACATTTGTGGTAGCAGAAAATATAAGAGGGAGTGGAATAGGAAAAAAATTACTTATGGAAGTTTCAAAACAGAATAGAACAGATAACATACGCATATTACGTTTGCAGACAGAAAAAACAAAAGAGGCGTATAGGATATATAAGCACTTAGGTTTTTATGAAAGTAGTTTAATACATATGGAAAAATACTATTTTTAATTTGAGCAAAGTGTAGAAGAGTTGTGTATGAGTTACAGGTTGAATGATTGATTGTGTCCTGAAATACGGACTTTCAAATGGACATGTATAGAGTTTTGTGGTACTCTATACCCATATTATGCTTGGAGGTGCTTATGGCAAAGGGGAATAATCAAAAACTGAAAATTCTATATTTGATAAAAATACTGTTGGAAAAGACAGATGAAACGCATAGCATCACAATGCAGGAAATTATTTCTGCACTGAAAGCGTATGGAATTAGTGCGGAACGTAAGAGTTTATATAGTGATATTGAGAATCTAAGAGTGTATGGAATGGACATTATTGGAGAACAGCAGGATAGGACATATTATTATCATGTGGGAAACCGTCAGTTTGAGCTTGCTGAATTAAAGCTTCTGGTAGATTCGGTTCAGTCTGCCAAATTCATTACAGCAAAGAAATCAAATGAACTAATAAAGAAGATTGAGGGATTGGCAAGCAAATATGAAGCATCGCAGCTACAAAGGCAAGTTTATGTAGCAGAGCGAGTTAAGACGATAAATGAAAACATTTATTATAATATAGATAAGATACATACAGCAATTAGTGAGAATTCCAAAATAACATTTCAGTATTTTCAGTGGGATATTCATAAAAAAATGGTGCTGCGAAAAGAGGGTGAACTATATGAAGTAAGTCCGTGGGCATTATCATGGGATGATGAAAATTATTATCTTATAGCATTTGACAGTAATAAGGATAAAATTAAACATTTTCGTGTAGATAAAATGCTACATATTAACTTAAAGAACGAGAAACGTGAAGGAAAAGTGCGTTTTAAAGAATTTGATATGGCAGTTTATGCACGAAAAATGTTTGGAATGTTTGGAGGGGAAGAAAAAACAGTAAAATTGGAATGCAAAAATGGTCTTGTAGGTGTGATGATTGATCGGTTTGGCAAGGATATTACCATTATTCCGAAGGACGAAGAATATTTTACGGTGAATATAGATGTTGCTGTCAGCAGACAGTTTTTGGCATGGGTAATAGCTTTGGGTGATGGAGTCAAAGTATTAGAACCAGAATCCGTTATTGAACAGATGAGGGAAGAGGCGACCAGATTGACACGGCAATATTAGGAGTAGAAGTTCGATTGATGAGTTCGTTTTCGGCACTGCATAATTGAAGTAATTGGAATTAGGAAAATAAGACTAGAATTAGTTTAGAATCAAGTTTAAAGGAGAGATTTAAAATGTCTTTAGAAGAAAAGAATCAAGAAGAGATAGATAAAGCAACTTCGTTACTTACGGTTTCACATTATATTGATTGGTTTGCAGAACTGCAAAAAATAAAATATGCTACGAACCGTGATAAAGTCATAGATGAAGCATTGAAATTACGTGAGATAATATTAAAAATATGGAATGTAAATGTAGATGAGTTAAAAGAGGCAGGTGAGCTGCTGAAGCATGAGGACGGTGAGTGTTTGCGGGATTTTGAGGATAAGTCGTATGATGATATGGAAATACCACCATTTTTACTACCTAATCTGATTGATTGGATGAGAAATAAGGGGATTTCAGATACTGACATTGTTGATTGTATTCAGTATATATGTGCAACTCATCCAGAAAGGAATTAAAGAATGAATCTTAAAAGTAAGAATTTTATTGTTAGGAAGCTAAATGAAAACGATAAAGAAGTATTGAAAGAACTGGAATATACAAGACCTTGGGCAAAAGGAATGCTTGAAAAGGTGGAGGATATAAAGTGCAATGCTGTAGAACATGACGATGTTTTGACTATTTTGAAGAACTGTGGAAATCGTACATTGAATCTGAATATTTTTGGGTGATAGAGCGTAAAATGGGACGGTTTTGAGGAGATATACAGTTAGATATTGATAGTGAGCATGAGGCACATTTTTATATTCAAGTATTAGATGACGCAGATATTTCCGGGTTCGGTGAGGAATTATTTGATGATGTTATCAGCTATATTGCCCGGAATACGACGATTACTGATTTTTACATTGAACTATGGAATGAAAATGATAGAAGTAAACAAATATATATTGAGGCTGGGTATGATATGGAAGATGGATATCTTGAAATAAATCTGTAGTAGATAAGGGGGAAGTATAGCGAAACGAGGTAATGCAAAAGACTACTATAATTATATTACAAGTCCGTATTATTGGACATATAAAAAATTATACTGAAATCAAGATAAGGAATAGCATTTTTGTATGCCTTTTTGGAGATCTATTTGAGGCAGAAAGACTGTGTATAGAAGAGCGGTTTTGGAAGAAGAAGGACTCGGTTCGGATGAATATGATTTTTAAGAAACATATGGAATAAGTACAATTTGAAGATATATTTTACACAAAGTATATAATTACTACAGAAAATCGCACGGATATGCGAAAGCTTATTGCGATTATAAAATAAGATGATATACTAATACATAATAAAGAGAAAGGTTACGTATTAGTGGAGATCAAATATGGCAGTGTCTTATAAGAGATTATGGAATATGTTCCTGATGAAGTGGATAGTTCGAAAAGCAAATGATTTTACAGAGGTTGAGGTAAATAGTTATGGCAAAAATGATGGATATAAAAGATGAGACATATGAAGGTGAGAAGAAAGTCTATGAATGTATAGAAACTAATTTGCCCGATGAAATTCTTTGTTACTATAACAGAGAGATTACTGGTAAACAGTTTGATTTCTGCTTGATTATGGAACATATGGGAATGCTTATGATTGAAGTTAAAGGATGGAATGCGTCCAATATTATTAAAGTTAATAGTCCAGATAGTATTCAAACTGATTTATATCAGGAACCTGTAGGGTCACCTAAAAAACAAGCAAGAAGTTATAAATTTGCATTAGTTAATACTTGTAATAATAAATACTGCATTAATCCTCTGGTAATGGATATGGTCTGTTATCCATTTATGTCGGAACAGGATTATAAGAAATGTGGATTAAATATAGTATCTGAGCCAGAATTTACGCTTTTTAAGGAGGATATTGAAAATCCTACAAAGTTTGCAATGAAAATAGCGAGTGTATATCAGAAAACGAATCAAGCAATATATGACAAGATGGTCGGGAATGTCTATAAAACATGTAGAATGCATTTTGAGACATTATCTGATTGTGAGGAAGAAGGTAAAAAAGAAGTGTTACCTTATTCGGAATTGCGAATTTACCCTGAAAATCTATCACTTTCTGATATTGATAGTATTGTAAGCTCATATTTTCAGGGGGTTAAACAAACAATATTTGTTCCTAACGAAGAAATAGTAAATCAGATAGCACAAAATATTGCAAGTAAGTTCGATGCAGAAGGAATATATCTAAAAGGGCGCAATTTTATATTAAATGCACAGAAGACCAATGAGTTGAAAATAAAGGAAGGTTCTATTAGTTTTTTTAATTTTGAGGCTTTTTCCATAAAATATTTGAATAGTATTGTTGATACTAATTTAATTATTAATAATGGATTGTTGGAAAAAGAGCAAGAAATTATTTTAGCGGCTATTGCAAGTAATTCAAAGTTTAATATGCAACAATACAGAGTTGAACATGCTCCGATTGATAAAGATATTGTTGTTAAAGCAGGTGCTGGCACAGGAAAAACATATTCAATGATATCTCGTATATCCTATATTTGTCATCAATCTAGCAATGTGCACATTTTAGACGTTAAAAATGAAATTGCAATGCTAACTTTCACAACAGAAGCAGCTACTAATATGAAGAGTAGGTTAAAACAGGCTTTTATGAATTATTTTGTTTTAACTAAAAATAAAAAGTATCTTGATATGATATCAGGTATAGAAAATATGCGAATTTCAACTATACATAGTTTTTCTAATTTGGTTATTAAGGACACTTCGTTGCCATTAGGTATAGGTGTGGATTTTGCTACTGTAAGTGGAAATTATCAAAAACAAAAGATTTTTGATCAATACTTTAATGAATATTTGAAAAAGAAAAATGACGAAGAACCTATGTTTTTTGGTAACATTCCGGGAAGCATATATGATTTTCGAAAGCTTTTACTTAAATTTTCAGATATGTTATACAACAAAGGATATGATATCAAGGAAGCATCTGATGATGTGTTTGGTAAACCTATTGTAGAAATGCCATATATGAAAGAGATTATTCAAGAGGTAATCATAAAAACTGAGAAGTCATATTCCGAGTACTTGTATGAGAATAATTCGGTTAGCCTTGTTGAATATATGATTTATTTAAACAAGTGTATTAGTGATGATTCGTTCAATAAGAATCTATATCAGTATAAATATATATTTATTGACGAATTTCAAGATGTAGATGATTCACAGATTACAGCATTTTTGGAGATGCAAAAGAAACTGGATTTTAAGTTCTTTATTGTAGGAGATTTGAAGCAGAGTATCTATAGGTTTAGAGGGGCGACAATGGATGCTTTTAATAAAATTGGGTGCGGAAATGATAATTGGGTGGAATATACATTAAATATTAATTATAGAACTGATAGAAGATTATTAGATCGTTTTGCTAACTTGTTTAATTATATGGGGGATAGAAAACTTATTCCTTATTGTGAACCTACAGATCGTTTGGTTGGAGTGAATATTGATTCTAAACTTCTGGATGATGAACTAATTGATGTTTATTCCTATAGCAAAGAAGATGAAAAAGAAGATGGTTTTTACAAAAAAGTATTTGAAATTGTAGCAAAACGAAAGTCTGAAATTGAGTCTGGTGATAATTTTACGAGATTATCACCATCAGGAAGAACTATTGCAATATTGGTTAGAACAAATTTTCAGATTGCTACTATTCTTAGAATAGCAAAAAAACAAGATAATGTTCTGATAGAAAGTGATTCTAATGGGGATTTGTACAGACTTCAATCTAGCATTGATTTGTGCAAATTAACTGCAGCGTTATCAAATCCTAGAAATCCGGTATATCTATTCGACTTGTTGTTATCAAATAATGTAAATATTAAGTTTCCTGTGGAAAAACTGGTAAAAATGAATGAACAGGAAAAAATGGAATATTTGATAAAATGTTTAGATGAATTTTATACCAATACATTAGGAATGAAATGGAGCGAGCTTGTCTTTGAAATACAAAGTAAGCCTGTTTTGATGATATTAAGAAAAATATATGATGCGACAAAGCCATGGAAGACTTATTCTTTGGATGAGGCAAAGCAGGTTTACTATAGAACAAATTATGATTTAGTATTTGAAGATTTATCAAAAGAAGGAAAATACAGTTATTTGACGTTGGATTCGATAAATGAATCTTTACACATTCTGATTAGTATGGGTTCGGAAAAGGCATCTCGTTCGGTAACAGATGGTGGAGATTATGTGCGTGTAGTATGTACTACAGTGCATAAATCAAAAGGACTTGAATATGACACAGTTATAATACCTTTTACGACGGATTCAATAGATACAATGCACAGGAATGGATTAGATGTTACATATGTAGATGGCAAAGTTGGATATTGTTTGAGTGTAGATGGAGAATCAATGGCAAATGAGTATTTCTATACAGAGGATGAGATTGATGAAATAGAGAAAGAGGAATCACGTATATTATATGTTGCACTAACGAGGGCAATTAATAAGTTTTTTTGGTTTGATAAAATAGATTCTAAGGGAAATACATGGGGGAAATTATTGGAGGAAATGTAGTATGGGAATAAAAATATATACATATTCAAATCCATATGAGATAGATTGTGAGTCTTTTTGGAATGAAATAAGGGATTGTGCACATTTTTGTGTGTCACAGACAATGGTTAATGGTATGAGTCAAACATATCCTTTGCTTAAAACCAGACAAGCTACAGCAACAATAAGAACCCTTGTTAATATGCTTTATGAGAATTGGGAAGATATAAATACTAATGTAAGGCAAATTATGGAAGTGGATAATGCAATAAGTGAATTGGACTATCAAAGTCCCTGTTTAGAGAATGTAAAGCGGTCGTTGTTATTCAATACCAAATCGATAGTGTCTTGCATAAGGATGTTTAAGGAATTAGGTATTGATTCAAGGCTTATGTCAAAAGAAGAACTAAATATTGATCAGCGATATCTTGTAGAGTTGTATAAGATAATTGATAAGAAAGAGAATTCTTCGTTTTGTTTCGATAGAGTAGAGAGTCAAAGGAATGTTGAAAAAGCAATAGATGCAGCACTTCTTTATCATAAGGAGAATGTAGATTTAAACGAAATTGATAGGGATAGAATAGTGATACATGGTATTCATCAGTTTACACCTGCCATGCTTTGTGCAATAGAAGATATAAGTAAGTATAAGGAAGTAGTACTTTTATTTAATTATCAAAAGCAATATGCTTCTGTATATGACACATGGATGAATATATATTCGATTTTTGATTTGCCAATTAATAATCAGAGTGTAAATCAGTTTGTGCCTATGCCATTGCTAGTTAATTCTTACAAATCTAATGTTCTTGCTGATTATTTAGGACATTTATCAAATGGAGAGTTTATAGAAAAGAATAAGGCTCTTGATGACTTAGAAGTTGTTGAATTTGATAATACTACTGAATTTGCAAATTATGTTGCAATGTTGTTTGACAAAGCAAAGAAAGTTTCTGAGAAGAATTCAAGTTCTAAGACACCGTTAGCGTTTATGGAGGAACAGTTGTATTCTGCATCAGGAAAAGTAAATGACATATTAAGGGCATATTTCCCAGAACAATTTGGTGAGAGACATTTTTTGGATTATCCAATCGGACACTTCTTTGTTTCTACAACTAACATGTGGGATTCTGAGAATAGAACGGTAAAAGTGGAAAACTTTTCAGATATTAAGGAATGTTTAAATTCTGGAATAATCAATGAGAATAATCCGGGACAGTTGGTTAGTACATTTAATATGATTGAACCATATATAGAAAAAGAAAACACGATATCGGGGATCATCAGTAAATTAAATCAGCTGATAAAGAATGCTAACAAAAAGCATGAGGACAAAGACAAAGTTGGATATTTTACAGTAGAACTAAACTTTTTGCAAGAATTAAAGAAGGCATTAGGTGAACTGGAATACATTATCAATTCATTTTTTGAGGATTTTGATAATGGTTCTGATAATTTTAGAAGATTTTACAAGAGAATTAGAAAATTCATTATATCACATGTTGGTGATTTAAATGAGTTGGATGATGAAATGCACAGTGTTATTGGAAGATTATTAGAGCGTCTTGAAAAATCAGACTTGCCAGAAACAGGTACATTTAATTCGTTAAAGCATACTATGAGCTATTATTTGAGTCAGGATGAAAATACAGCAAGAGGAGCACATTGGATAGTAAGAAATTTTGACCAGATTGATGGTGATATATTAAGAAGTGCTTCACAGGATCCGGAAAGGCTTTGCTATCATTTCTGTTGCTTAAGTGATAAAGATATTTGTTCTGGGAAAGACGAACGATTGCCATGGCCTTTAGATATCAAATTTTTTGAATATAGTTATCAGGCTCTCGATATGAAGTATCAGGTGTTTTTGAAATCAAAAATGGAATATCGCAATTTTAAGAGATATGCACTTGTGTACGGTTTAGAGTTTAATAGAGTTGGATGTAAGCTAAGTTATGTTAGAACGGAAGAAAACAAAGATAATGATTTGTTTTATATGCTTAATCTGTTAGGGGTGAAAATAAGAAAATATTCATCATTCAATTCGAATAATTATTTAGAACACTTGTCTATAGAATCAGATGAAAAGGACATTGAAGAAGCAGTTAGGGCAATATCAAGTGAAGATAAGAAAAAACTAAAATTATGTCAATATAGATTTGCACTTGAAGGAATTGAACAAGGTAAGACTATATTTAGAGACCGCTTTTTGATTCATACATATTTAAAAATATTGATTAGTAATAGAACAAAAAAGGAATTAAATGGAAAACCATATAATGATATTACTATTAGAAATGCAATTCAGGAACAATACGATGTGATAGAAACAAGATTTAGAATTTCTGATGAGTTGGAAAAAACACAAATAATTTCTGCTGTATATAAGGATATTTATGGTTTTATAAACTATATGAAGAAGTACAATAAAAATACAAACGCATTTCCTGTCATTTCAAGCTCAATGGGACAGGAAATGAGACTAAGGGAGCATTTTTTGAATATTTCATTAAAAGGAATAATGGAAGAACCAAGTGATGAAGAGTTAAAGGAAGCTATTACAGATAAAAAGTTTTATTGTGTACATGGGAAGCATTGTATGTATTGTGCAAGTAAGGATATTTGCTTGGAATATGGTGCTAACTTTGGAGGTGAATAGAGTTGATTAAAAGTGGTATGTTTGTTAGATGTGCAATTGATGATGAAAAATATCCACGAGATTATGCTATTGGGAAAGTAAAATCAGTAAATAAATTCTCGGAATTGGTGAATGTTGAGTTTAATGATATTACCGGAGTGGGTGCTTTTTATCCAAAACCTGAGAATAAACAATATGGTATAAATGCAGTTTCTCATTGTAAAATCAGAATAGGGGCAACAATACAGTATAAAAGAAAAAAGTATGTTGTGAAGGCGTGTAAGCTTAATAGGGAAACTGGTATGTATTGTTATTATATGCAATCAGAAGATGATAGAATTGATTATTTACCAGAGAATTTGTTGAAATGTTCGTATAACGATGGATATGTTCGCCCATTAGAGCAACTTAAGCAATATGAATTTCAAAACCCAATGTGGTTTTGTGGAAGAAGTGTTGTTAGTAAGACTATGCACATAATTAACAATTCACTCTATGGTTTTAGTGAGATTGCAGGCTGCAAGATTTATTTAAAAACTCATCAGTTAAGAACGATTATGCGGTGCTTGCAAGATGGAATATGTAGAAATATGATAGCTGATGAAGTGGGAATGGGAAAAACCATAGAAGCATTAGCTGTGCTGAGAGTATTCTTGAAAGATAATCATAATGCAAAGATTTTAATTATTGTTCCAGATGCGTTGGTGGATCAATGGCGTACTGAATTGGCTTACAAATTCAAGATTCTTGAGGGGAAAGATGTTAATGGTAACGATATATGTCTTGGTGGTATGAGTCAGATAAGTAGTTACTTGTACGATTATGATTTTGTAATTGCGGATGAAGTACACAAATATTTGCAAGATGATATAAATTACAGAACATTATTATCACTAAGTAAGAGAACAAAAAATATTTTAATGCTCAGTGCAACTCCTGTTCAACGAAGAAAAGACGAATATAAAAAACTATTACAACTTATTCAGCCATCTGAATATACAGCAATGTCGGATGAAAAATTTGAGGAATTGCTGGAATTACAAGTTGATGTGGTGAGAAGAGTTCATGAAGCATTAGAAGATTTGGATTCTTATTTGGAAGAAATTGAAGATAGCGATAATGAGCATACAGAAGACACGGAAGAGGCTTTTGATGATGTGATAGATAGTTTAAAGAAAATCAATAAACTGATTAATGATGATACATTTAAGGAAATGTATCAAAAAATAAATTACGAAGCAGAGGATTTTGGAGTAGAGCAGATACAAGGTTCGCTGGCTTATGTATGTGAGAATTATCAGTTTGAAAAATCTATTATTAGGAATCGTAGAGGCGATGAAGAAGACTATAATGTTCGAGAGTTGGCAGAGATTCCATACGATATGCAAACAGATTTTAATAATACAGAATACAATATATATAAGGAATTAGCTGGTTGGATAGAAACACAAAGTTCAGATTATGATACATTTGTTTTAAAATATAAGCATATTGTAGCTGCTTTTTTTAGTTCGGCAGCTGCGTTTGAGGCTTCAATTAGTCATGCAACTGTAGATATACCTGATGAAATTCTGCAAATGGCAAGAAGATGGAAAGAAGAAGAACTTGCAAACTGTAAAAAAATAGATGAGTACATGGATGATCCAACAGACTATTTATCGAGAATAAATAATATAGTCGATTATATTGACCAGGAAGCATATGGTAAAAAAGTTCTTGTATTTACTGATTTCGATGAAACATTTGAAGTGTATAAGAATTTATTAGTGTCATATTTCGGAAAAGAGCATTGTGCATTTTTCTCAAAAGGATTAGAAACAGATGAAAGAGAACTTGGGGCATATAGATTTGAAACAGATGAAGACTGCTGGATTCTTTTATCAGATGAATCAGGTGGTGAAGGTCGTAATTTTCAAAATGCTGATGTTTTAGTACATATTGATATTCCGTGGAGTGCCAATGACCTTGAACAGAGGATTGGTAGATTGGATCGAATTGGAAGAGAACAGGATAAGCCAGTTCTGTCTGTAGTATGTTATTCACAAGAAACTTTGGAAGAAGATTTATATAAGTTCTGGAATAAAGGTATAGGTATTTTTACAAAATCACAGAGCGGGCTTGAAATAATTATGAATTCTATGGATGAGAAGATTATTCAAGCAGTATGTGATGATTTTAAGTATGGATTAATCAACATTATTGAGGAGGTAGAAAAGGAGCTTGATGAGTTAAAAGAAACGATTAAGAGAGAACAATACTTTGATGTGGCTGAATACAAATATCAATCAATTAATCGACTTATGGATGATACAAGAGAGATGTATGTGGCGAATGAAAAACAACTATTTGCGGATTCGATGATGAGATGGTCTTCTTTATCAGGTTTTAGGGGAAGAAGTCAAGGAGAGGCGATAGTGCGGTTTGATGCAGCTTCATTTTCATTAAAGTCTGCTTATAATTCATTGTTGGTTCCTCCAGATATAAAGTTGATGATAAGTGATAAGATTAATCAATTGCAGAATCGAGTACGATCTATGAATGGCGATAGAATGGTACAGACAGATGTGAATTATGTTCAGGGAACATTTGATAGGCAAATTGGATTAGATAATGACTATATACATTTTTTTGCTCCTGGTGATGCTATATTTGATAGTATTGTTAATAATGCAATTAATTCCTACAAGGGTACTTGTGCAGCATTTGCATATAAAACGAATATGGATTGGAATGGCTTGTTTTTTACATGGGCATTGTATCCTGATGAAACGGAATTATTGCAAAGAGGAATTTCTACTCATTTAATAGATAAGTACAGAGGGTTTATGCCAATAGAACAGTTTCAATGTGCTGTTTCGTTAACAGAAAACTGTACTACACCTGAGGAGGATGTGTTAAAAATGTTTAATTATCTGTTGTCTTCGGAAAAAGTAGATCGCAATAAATTTACACATCTTGGTTCAAGGTCAGGATTAAATCCTAACATAGAATCATTTATGAATATGTATCCAAATGAAAAATGGAAACAACTGATAGATGATGGATATAGTAAAGCTTCTGAATCGGTAAAAAGAAAAATAGAAGTAAAATTAAGAAAGCAATTAACACTATTAAAAGCTGAGTTACTAAAGAATAGTGGTGCTAAGAAAGCGACTTCTAATTTTTATAATAAATCTGAAGATGAAGAATATGAGCAACTTAATGAGATAATTTATAAATGTTTTAGCAAACCAAGAATGGTTTTGGATTCCGTTTGCTATGTGAGGATGATTAATGAATGATAATGAAATGCATATTTTGTTAGAAAAAGCAATACAAATGGAATACTCGCTTGAAAAGATGAAAAATTTTTCTACTGACAGAGAGGAATATATTTATAGCAGTGCAAGAAGTTTAAGTGTGCTATGGCTTATGTGTAAAGCAAATGATGATTACAAAGTTGATTTTGAATGTGCATTGCGCAACTATTTGCTATTAGTGAAAAAGTCAATTGTAATAAAAAATTATATACCTTCAAGCAGACTAAAAGATTTTGGACTTCAGATGAACTTAAATTCTGGAAAAATCTGGGCAAGTATGTTATTGCCAAGTTTTTTCAATGTTGAACTTGTAAAACAGTTATATATGCAGGATGTTGTTCAAAGAAAAAAAGATAATATCCATAATCTGAATACTAATTCCTATGTTGAAGGACTTACTGGTTTTCAGCGTTTTAAGAGTAATGAACAAAAACTTGCTGTAACTGGAGCACTTCGTGTGCCTTATGGATATTCTTGTTTAGTGTCAATGACAACTGGTGGTGGAAAGAGTTTGATAACTCAAACGATAGCATATCAAGAATCAGGGCTTACTATCGTTATTGTTCCTACGGTTTCTTTGATGATGGACCAATATGAAAATGCCAAAGATATTATTAAAACCGATGTAGATAACGAGATATTTTATTATCATAGTGAGGGTTCCTTACAGAAATTTTATGAGTGTCTTGAAAATAGAACAGCAAAAATTCTTTTTATTTCGCCGGAAAGCTTAATTAAGAATAAGGTATTAAGAGAAAAAATAACAAAAGCTAACAGTGAAAAGTACCTTAAAAATCTAGTCGTCGATGAGGCACATATTATTATTGAATGGGGTTCATCATTTAGAATAGCTTTTCAATGTCTTGATGCATTACGCAAGAATTTTCTTCAAACGAATAGTGAATTAAGAACATATTTGTTGTCTGCTACATACAGTGATGAAACAATACGTCAATTAAAGTTATTTTATGCAAATGATGATAAGTGGATAGAAATCAGATGCGAAAAATTACGACATGAAACAAGATTTGATATTATTAAATGTGATAATTATGTTGAAAAGAATAGTAAGGTATTAGAGGCTATAGATCTACTGCCAAGACCTATGATTGTATATGTAAAATCACCTGATGAGGCGGAAAAAATAAAAAGACGCCTAAATGAAAGAGGATATAATAATTTGTATACGTTTACTGGAGACACAAATAATGAGCATAGGTTAGAGCTGATTGAAAAATGGAAAGATGGACAATTTGATTTGATGATTGCAACATGTGCTTTTGGCGTTGGGGTTGATAAGAAGAATGTTAGAACTGTACTTCATACATATGTACCAGAGAACCCGAACAAGTATTATCAAGAGGCCGGAAGAGGTGGTCGAGATGGATTGCCATGCTTGAGTAGCATAATTTATATCAAACAAGATGTGGATTCCGCATTCAATTTTGTAAGTAAAGTTATTACCACAGAAAAACTCGTTGGTAGATGGTTTAGTATGCTTAACAGTAGTCAAACTAAAGCGTTGCTCAATTCAAAATATTTGATAGATACATATGTTAAGCCTGATTACAATGCAGATGAGGAATTTATAGATTCGATTAGTAATCAGGATGTCAATTGGAATGCAAATGTAATACTGTTTTTACGAAGAAACGGATTAATTTCAATTGATGATATTCAATATATGAACAGTAAATATGTGTTTTATATTACAGTAATTGAAAGAAAAATTTTGACTAACAATAATGATACAGTTTTGATGATTGATGAACTAAGAAACAATGAATGGAAAAAGACAGAACGAGAGTTTTTATTGATACGGAACAATCTTGATAAAGTGGGAAAAAGTTGTTGGTCAGATATGTTTACTAAAATATATAGGAAAACACATGATTATTGTGCTGGGTGTAATGAACATGTTGATATTACTAATTTTGAAGATGCAAAAACTTTGAAAGCAGATATCGAAGGTCCTTTGGTTGATGTATTGCCGGAGATTGATGAGTATATGTATGGTGCAAGATGTATGCTCATTATAAAATCTGATTATAAAAATGAATTAAAAGATTCATTGACGAAGGGAATCAATGTATTGGTTTCTGCAAATGAGATGATTGATGCATTAAAAGGATTTCAGCAAGTATGTGATAAGAGTCTGTTGTACTGTGATTTTACAGATTTTATAGAACTAGTATCAGTAAATAAGTATTTTATATCTGGTGTAATCGGAATATGTATACCAGATAATGCAGCTATACAGAACAGAATAGTAAATATAATTGAGAATAGTATGAAAAAATATGAAATTAGATATTTGTTGTTTTCGGAAAATGATTATGAGATAAGAAGTAAAAATAAGCATTTATCTGAATTGCCAATAATTCAGCATTGTAGGCAGGAATAGAATTTGGAAGGAGATACTTTGTAATGTTTGATAATAATATAAAGACGGAACCGATACCAGAAAGAGTTTTTGAATTATGCAAAATGGTTTCTAAGGGTGATATTGATGATAATGTTGCAAGAGAAAGAATGGAGCCAAAAGGAATAAATCCTTCGGGCTCAACTTCGTATTATCCGAGCATAAGAGAAGTATGTGTACAAGAATTGAAGCTTATTGAAAAGGATAATGATACATTAAAGTTCGTTGGGGATAGGAAGGTTCTAAAGAACATGGAAACATTTAGGCTGTATTGTAATTCTATGGTATTTAATAATCAGGAATCATATTTTTATAAGATTACAAAATGTTATTTAGAAGCAAACGATACATGGCTTAAATATAAAACTTTAACAGACGTAAATATTCGTCGAGAAGTACAGGAAAAATCAGGAATCCAACTGGTAAATGAGCAAATGATGTTGGGAAGTCGATTCTGGATTTCATTTTTAGGATTTGGATATATTCAAGAGGGGTATGCAATGTATTTTTTGCCTAATATGCATGTGGCTTTACAAGATTATTGTGAGTTGTCAGAACTGGAAAAAAATAAAGAATATTCGGTAAGTGAATTTGTTGAACAAATTCGAAAATATGCTTCTGTTGCATTAGAGAGCATAGAAGAAAAAAAGGAGTTCAATGTAGCTGTGTCCAATGCATTAAGGCAAATGCATGATAGAAAAGAAGTTGTTTTGAAAAAGAATCTTGATAGTAAAGAAAAATGGAAGCTATTTTTAGATAGTACGCATGAGTTTACGGATGAATTTACGCATATAGTTTATAAAGGAGTAAAAAGAGGATGAATAAGCAAATTGCATTTAAAAGATTAAAAGATGTATTGAATGTTGATTCAATCAATAGTACACAAGCAGATTTTCTTTCTACTCATGTACCATTTAGAAAAATTACTGTAACAAATGATTTATCTGGTACACCTGTATCTGAATATATATCGGAGGACGAAGTGTTTAGCAAATATTTTAACAATTCTGATATATATAATGAACATCAGCTAATTGTTGTAGATGGTTCAAGTGGTTCAGGAAAATCGCATTTCATCAGATGGATTGAAGCTAAACTTTCAGCATTGGATGTACAAAATGATGTTGTATTGATGATTAGAAGAAGTGACAATACATTAAAAGGAACAATTAAACAGTTTCTTAATATTGATGAAGTTAAAAACATAAAAAACAAAGATATATATGAAAGATTAGTTAGGGCTAATCAAAATGTAAGTGAACAGAAATTCAAGTATGACATTTATCACAAGTTTTTGGTAGAAATAGAAGATGATCAAGACACTAAGCTTTCTTCAAGTGACCATAAAAATTTTAGAGAGCTTCTTTCGAGTTCTGAGTTTGAAGAAAGAATGTTGATGGCTGGTGGTCCTATAGAACGAATTTATAGCAAAATTGTTGATAGCAATACTACAAATGATGAGGATATTCTTGCATTATTTGAAATCGAGGACTTTACACTCGATTATGATTTCAATATGAAACTGAAAAATAATGCCAGTAAGAAAGCTGTTAAAATGGCGAATAAATTATTACCTGAAACAGATGGAAGTTTCACAGATGAAGAGTGTAATCCAGAAATACTGGTTGAATATATGAATTCTAAGGTAGAACCAATAATAAAGGCTTGTGCTGGGCTGGAACCTGGAGATTTTCAGCAGATATTTAAGGAAATTAGACAGGAATTATTTTTACAGGGTAAAAATCTTATTTTATTAATAGAGGATATTACATCATGTACTGGTATCCATAGAGATTTATTGGATGCATTGATTGTAAAGCATACAGGTGAAAACGCCAAAGATAATATGTGTAGACTGGTTTCAGTAATAGGTACTACAACAGAGTATTTTAAAGAATTTAGATCAAATTATTTAGATAGAATTACAACTATGATTACAATTGAGGATGGTTCTATTGGAAATAATCAGGATGATTTAATACAGTTTGTTGCAAAGTATTTAAATGTAATGTCAGTTAGTGAGGAAGATGTAAAAAAATGGCATAAAGATGGTGCATTGGATTCCGAATATCCTGTTCACAAGGAAACAGAGGTGAATAATTGGGAATACTATACTTATCTTGGGAAAAAAATTAGCTTATATCCATTTACCAAGAGGGCAATTGTTAATCTTTATAATGGAATAGATGTACATAAGACACCACGATATATCATCAGAAAAATAATTGAACCAGCTGTTGACAGTATCATTCAAGATAAAAATACATTTCCTAAGTTTTTATTATCTAAGAAACCTAATCTTAGCTTTGAAATAGTTGATCGTGTTAAGAGTACAATTACAAATATGTCTAACAATAAAGAAGAGAAGTCTGTTATGACAGATCGTTTATTAGCTATTTTAAGCTATTGGGGCGATTGTACGCTTGATACAAGTAAAAAGGGGTATTTGGGTGCAATTAATGTCAATGTATTTACAGAATTTGGTTTGAGTGATTTTGCAGAAAAAATGATTGGCTATAAGATTGTTAGTGGCAAATTTGAGATGGTGTCAGATGTTTTACCAGATGGGAGAAATGATGTTCAAGGTGGAAATCCGAACCCACCAGTTTTGGAACCTATACCGACTCCGATACCAGAGCCAAAACCTGTGGTTAATAAGGCTTTTGAAGATTTTGCAAAAATTCTCTCAGAGTGGCATTATGACAAAAAAAGTTTTACAAAAGCATATCAGGTAAGAGATGAGATTAGTAAGTTTATTTTTGCAAATATTCCATGGCAGCAGGAAGGTGTACCATTGGTGGCTGTTCAAATGGTTGAAAAATCAAGTTTTGACTTGGTTGAGATAGAACGACAAGATAAAAAAGTTAATAAAGGTCTTGTTTTATTAGAGGATAATGATGAAACGTATCAATTGTTGCTTGCAATTGGAAAAAGTTGGTATCTTGGCAAAAAGCGAGAAGGAAATGTAGAATATGCATCATGGGACTTTGAAGGTTCTGTATCTTGTATAAGGATAGCTACAAGTTGGTTAGAAAAGAATAAAAAAATATTTGTCGATATTGTAAAGGCTTATGATGAGAAGGAAAAGTGCCCAGATTATCTAAAATGTTCGATGATAGCAGAAGTGTATAGGGGACTGTTAAATGGAGATCAGCATGTTAGCAGAGTGTCTGATATAAGGGTAGATACATATATCAAGGATAATAATTTAAGAAAGAAAAGTGAACTGACTGGTCATTCTCAGGAATGGTGTGATTTAGTTATTAATATTGTTTACGCAAATAGTGCTGCTGAGAATAATATTGATTTAACACAAAGATACTTTAATTTGATTCAAGGTAATCAGAAAAATGCAAAGAGAAAAATAATCAATTATAGCTTGTTAGAATTGATTTTTAAGGATTTGAGAAGTAAATCTTTTAATATTGATGTAGAGAATTTGGAAACTGACAAAATCAAGGCAAGAAATGACTCGAAGGACTATTTGAAAAAGATTGCGTCAAGAATAGACAAGGTTGCTTCGGCAGAGTGTTTGGAAGGTAAAACTTTATACAAAGAAGTGTTAACAATCTTTGGCTTTCCAGAAGAATCTGAAATTGAAACAGATGATATTAAGGATTTAATGAATGAAGTTATTGAGTTTTATAAAGACACTGAAACGAATGGTGTTAATGTATCATTAAAAACAAATGAAGCTATGTTGTTCAAAGATAAAGGTGCAGATATTTCAAAAGCCTTTGCTGTTTTGAGTACAGATATTTCTGATATGACAACTTTAGATAAGATTATCCTTTATTCAAAAAATCCTATGCAGGTAATAAAACAGTTTACAGGATTTCTTAAGAGGGTAGATGAAGATAGAAGTAATGTTCATAGTGAGATGTTGGCTGCAAAAGAAGCACTAACAAGGAGAGGTAACTGGTCAAATGATGTGGATCCGAGATTTGATGAGAATAAATCTGCATTCGAAGATTTAATGAGTTTATTGGAGGATTAGTATGCTGCAAGAGAAATTAAATGAGTGTCGTGTTTTGATGGTGGAAGTGTCGCAAAATAGGCAGAAAGATAATGAACATCAAAATGTAGTTAGAAGAAACAATACTTTTTTTGATACTTATAAGAATTATTTTGTGCCTATTGTCAAAGGATATGCTGTTTGTAAAAAGTATTCACATGTAAATTTTTCTGATAAAACTATAGATGAATTGAATAAGTATATTGATTATTCAAAGAAAACATTTGAACAGAAAACAGTAATTAATCCTGCTAAATATCAGGACGGAGTAAAGAAACTAAGTGAAAAAATTCAATCGGAATGGAAGAGTCAAACGGATGATTATTTAGCTGCTATTAAAGAGGAATTAGGAATTCTTAAGCTTGTAAGTAATGAGAAACAAGAGATACAAAAGATACAAAAGATAATAGTTTGCATGAATAACTTTTCTAATTGGCCGGTTGATGAAAATGTTTCATCTCAATATGAGGCTGCTAATGAAAAAGCGAATGAAATATTATCTAAAATGGAGTTTGATGATGATATTGCTGTTTTTTTGAGAAAGGTTAAGGATAAAGAGGCGTCACTATTGGATTTGACAGATCCTATCATTGCATGGATAAGAAAAGAAAATTTATCTGGAAACATTATGTTAAGTATTAAAAACTAGTTGACACATATAAAAAATCGACATATGCTTAAGTAGATTGCAAAATATACTTAAGTATATTTTTTGCTGTGGAGGAAAAAATGAATTACTGTTATAAATTTCCGGTTGTAAAAGGGATTCAGGCAAATAGAGATTATTATATAGCAATGGTTCCATTGAAAATGTTAAAACGGTTGTTTCCAGAAGATAATGAATTTGTGATGCCTGAATATAGAGCTCAAAGAAGAGTTAACGGGGCTAGAATACCTACAATAACTAAATATATATTAGAAAATGAAGATACATATGTATTTTCAGCTTTAGCAGCGTCAATAGATGGTGAATTTCGATTTATTCCTTGTGGAGATAATGGCTTAGGTATGCTTGAAATATCGATGGATGTTAAATTTTTGATTAATGATGGGCAACATAGGAAAGCTGCAATAGAGCGGGCATTATTAGAAAAACCAGAATTGGGTAATGAATCAATATCTATCGTGTTTTATAAGGATTTAGGACTTAAGTGTAGTCAACAGATGTTTACTGATTTGAATAAACACGCTGTAAAGACTTCAAATTCGATTGCAGAACTATATGATTCAAGGGATGAATTAGCTGTAGTTACAAGAAAAACTGTAGAAGCTGTAAACTTTTTTAATGAGTTTGTGGATAAGGAAAAAGATATATTAGGAAAATTTTCTTCAGCTCTTTTTACATTAAATACAATATATACTGCGAATAAGTGCATTTTATCTAAAAACAAATGTGATAAATCATTTGAAAAGTTTTGTATTCAATATTGGAATGAAGTTTCCCAAAATATGATTCCGTGGAATGAATTACAAAATAAGGAACTGAGTAAAAAAGAACTTAGGGAACAGTACTTAGAAGTACAATCAGTAATTATTCAAGCATTTGGTAAATTAGGATACTATTTTTTTAAAAATGGTGCTGTTGATTTGAATACTGCATTAGTGCCTTTACAAAATGTTAATTGGAGCAGAAGAGCTGAATGCTAGTATCTTAGGGTTATCAAAGAGAACGGAAGAATGATAAATAACGAGAAAGCAATAAGTTTAGCTGCCAATATGCTGAAAATGTCATTAGGGATTGAATTGTCAGAACACGAAAAGGATATAGAGAAAGAATTCAATAAGAATAGAGGTTTAAAATGAAAGACGAAAAACAAGGAAGTAAAGAAAGAATATCTGATATCACAATTACAAAAGAGGTGATAGAGAGATTGAAAGAAACAATAAGATATCTATATTTGGCAGATGAAATTCCATGGGTTATTGGATATTCAGGTGGTAAAGACAGTACAGCTACGCTTCAACTGGTGTGGTTAGCATTACAAGAAATGGATAGAGGAAAATTAAGAAAACCTGTTCATATAATTAATACAGATACTTTGGTAGAATCTCCTGTAATTGAGAAATGGGTTGAAAATGCATTAAGGATTATGCAAAATTCCGCAGATGAACAAAAACTACCATTTATTACTCATAGATTAATACCCGAAGTAAATAATACGTTTTGGGTAAATCTGCTTGGAAGAGGATACCCATTTCCAAGAAAAAAATTACGATGGTGTACAGATCGATTAAAAATTCAGCCGGTTAATAATTTTATAAAAAACAAAATAGCAGAACATGGAGAAATAATTTTAATTATTGGAACAAGAAAAGCAGAAAGTTCAAATAGAGCAAGAACAATGGCTAAATATGAGAAACTTAGAGTAAGAGAGTTGTTAAGTCCTAATCCTACACTAGCAAATGAATTGGTTTTCTCTCCGTTAGAGAACTGGAAGGATGATGATGTCTGGGTATTTTTAATGCAATACAAGAATCCGTGGGGGTTATCTAATCATGAACTTCAGACATTGTATATGAGTGCTACAGAAGATAATGAATGTCCAATAATGACTGACAAAAATTTACCGAGTTGTGGTAAAAGCAGATTTGGGTGCTGGGTATGTACTATGGTTGAAAAGGACAAATCAATGGAAGCTATGATTGCTAATGATGATGAAAAAGCTTGGATGACTTCATTATTGGAATTTAGAAATTTGTTTGGTGATGAAGAAAAAGATAGAGAACGAAGAAGTTTTAGAAAGATGCAGGGATATCTTACCGGAAGCTATGAAAGATTGCATCATGGACCATATTTGAAAGAAGTTAGAGAATGGTGGCTTAAACGGTTGCTGGAAATACAAAAGGATATTAATGATAATGGTCCAGAAGAATTTGCTGATTTGAAACTGATTTCATTGGATGAATTAAGAGTTATAAGAAGAATTTGGGTTAATGAAAAACATGAGTTTGATGATTCGTTACCAGAAATCTATGAAAGTGTTACAGGTGATAGTTTTGATGATCCGGAATGGATAGCGAATGAGGCATTTGGAAGAGATGAGTGGGAAATATTAAAACAGGTATGCAATGATTTATACAAAGATGAAGAGCTATCTTTTGAAATGATGTATAGTCTCGTTGATACGGAATCAAGCATAAATTCAGTCAACGAGAGAAAGGGAATACTAAATTCCTTAGAATCATGTATTAAGAAAACATTTTATTCAAATGAGGACGATGCTACATCATATTATAGAGAACAACTAGAACGAAAAAAAGATATGGGTGGAAAATATAATGAGAAGTTCTTTGTTAGTGTAAATGATGAAGAAGATGAATATGAAGATATGCAAGAAGAGGTGACGGAGTAATGGTTATTAAAGAGTTGAAACTACATAATTTTGGTGTATATGCGGGCGATAATATCTTTGGATTTACTTCTGATAAACCTGTTGTTCTTGTTGGAGGCATGAATGGACGAGGAAAAACCACATTTTTAGAGGCTATTCTATTATCGTTGTATGGGCAAAATTCATTCGCATATCATGAAAGTAAATTTAAGTCCTATGGTCAGTATTTGAAATCTTATATCAATACAACTGATGGGACTAATGAGGCAAGTGTAGAATTATATTTTTCACAGGATACTACAGAAAATGAAAAATACAGAATTCGCAGAACATGGAATGGAAATGCTCAAAGAATAAAAGAAGAAGTAGCTGTATATAAAAATGAAGAATGGAATTCGTTTCTTACAGAGAATTGGCCCATGTTTATCGAAAATCTACTTCCAAGTAGGTTATCAAATTTTTTCTTCTTTGATGGGGAAAAGATTGCTGAATTAGCTGTGGAAGATACAGATACTCAGATGAAAGAATCTATTCGTTCGTTATTGGGTATTTCAGTATTAGATGTACTAAGTAAGGATATGTCACGTATATTGTCAAGAAACTACAAAAAAAGTAGACCAAATGAAAATGTATCTGAAATTCAAAAAATTCGTGAAACTAAAGAACAGCTTGAAAAAGATTTGTTATCACTTAAAAAAGATATTTCAGAGAAGAATGCATTACTTGAAGAAAAAAACAGAGAATTAGATTTGTTAAAAAGCGAGTATAAATCTAAAGGGGGAGAGGTTGTAAAACAGAGAGAAGATTTGTATCAAAAGAGGATTTCTTTAAGTACTTCTGTCAATCAGTGCAATGAAATTTTAGTTAGTGATGCTGCTTCAGAGCTTCCATTAATAATGGTAAAGGATTTATTACTTGACATTGAAGAGCAAGCATTACTAGAACAAGAAAAAAAGACTTTGGAAATGACCATTTATCAGATGAAATATATGCTTAAGAAATATGAAAATGATTTTCCGGAAGGTGTAGAAAATGCTAATCACTTTATTGATTATATCAATAATAATGCAGAGTCTGGTGATGTGGAAGCGATTTATGGATTGTCTGATAATACTTTATTTAGACTTCAGGTACTGTTAGAGAATGGATTGGACAATAAGGTTGAAGAAACTCAGAAACATATGAATTCTTTACGACGAAATCAAAGAGAAATTGACCAGTTGGAGAATTATCTTTCAGTTGATATTGATGAAAAGTTTATAGCTAAAATTTACAAAGATATCAAGAGGCTTGAAAACGAAATTGCAGACATAGAAGTTAGTATTTCATTACTTGAAGAACAGCATAGAATGAGAAATGGAAAGTATATCACTGTAAATGCAGAATTTAAGAAGAATGTTGAGTCATATTTACAACACGCAGAGCTGAAGGATGACACAGACCGATTATTGAAGTATTCACAAATTGCAATAAATATTCTGGATGAATATAAAATTAGGTTGCAGAGAAGAAAGGTGAATGTAGTTGCAGACACAATGACTGCTTGCTATAAGAAGTTAGCAAATAAAAAGACGTTAATTGATAAAATAATAATGGATGAGGATACGCTGGATTTGAAATACATTAACTTTGATGGAGATGAAGTGTTAAAATCTTCACTTTCGGCAGGTGAAAAACAGTTAATGGTTATATCGCTGTTATGGTCATTAGCAATTTGTTCAAAAAGAAAGTTGCCTGTAATTATTGATACTCCATTATCGAGACTTGACTCTAATAATAGAGAAACACTTATTAATTGTTATTTTCCATATGCTAGTGAGCAGACGATTATCCTTTCAACAGATTCAGAAATAACAGATGAGTATTATGAAATGATGAAGAATAATGTTGGTGATGAATTTACATTGATATATGATGATAATACAAAATCAACATCAATTCGTAAGGGATATTTTGCGGAGGACAAAAGATGATAGTTAAACAAATAAGATTGTCTAATCAGGCAAAGGACAAGCTTTCAAGGCTAAAGGGTAAAACGGGAATTAAAAATTGGAATGTATTGTGCAGATGGGCTTTGTGCTATTCGATTAAGGAAGATTCTATTCCAACAGATGTCCAGATTATTCAGGATAGTAATCTGGAAATGTCATGGTACACATTTGGAGGAGAGGATAGTGATTTATATGAAGCTTTAATAATAGCATGGTGTAAATCTAAAAATCTTCCATTGGATCATGAAACAGTTTCAAAATATTTTAAACTACATATGGAAAGAGGTATTTCATATTTATGTGGAACTAATTTTATTAAATCGATTAATGATTTATTAAAGTTAGCTACAAATTAGGAGATGGTTATTTATGGCTGTATATATGGATTACAATGCTTCAGCACCAATCGACATAAGAGTCTTAGAATATATGAATGAAATATACTTGAACTCATATGGTAATTCAGATAGCAGAACGCATAATTATGGCGACAATGCAAGAAAAATTGTAGAGGAAGCCAGACAGAGTGTTGCTTCAATGATTGGAAGAAAGAAGGATGAAGTATTTTTTACCAGTGGTTCAACAGAAAGTAATAATATTGCAATATTGGGATTTAAAGAGTATGCAGAAAAAACAGGAAAAAAACATATTATTACATCATCTATTGAACATAAAGCAATATTAGAAGCAGTAAAATATTTGTCAACACAAGGGTTCGAGGTAGATTTTGTAAAACCAGAAAAAAATGGATATGTAAATACTGATGATGTGATATCGCTTGTTAGGGATGAAACATTGCTTGTGAGCATTATGCATGTGAATAATGAGACTGGAGTTATCCAACCGGTAAAAGAAATTGGCAAATTTTTAGATGATAAGGATGTACTATTTCATATAGATGCAACTCAAAGTGCAGGAAAGCTGATAGATGAAATAAAAGAGTTGAAATACGATATGATGTCATTTTGTGCTCATAAAATGTATGGACCACAAGGCGTTGGGGCATTAATTTTAAAGAAAAAAAGATATAAATTACCTCCAATACACGCTATTACATATGGAGGTCAACAAGAACATGGCATAAGACCCGGAACACTTCCGGTAGCATTGATTGCAGGATTTGGAAAAGCATGTGATTTGGCGATGAAAGAATATGTTGATAACGATGAGAAATGCAAGGAAATAAGAGGAATTTTGATATCGCAATTAGAAAAATCAAAGTTAGAGTTCATAATAAATGGAGATGAAAAACATAAACTGTCTAACACCTTAAATGTTAGTATATGCGGTGTTTCATCAGAAGCACTAATGTTGTCAACAAAAATGTATTGTGCTATTTCTAATGGTTCTGCATGTAACACAAATGTGTACAGCAACAGCTATGTATTGCAAGAGATGGGATTGGATGAAAGTGTGATAGAGTCAGCGATAAGGATTAGCTGGGGACCACATATCTCTATTGAAGAAATATCAGATAATTTTTGTGAACTCTTATCTATAGCTGGAAATTTTGTTTGAGCGAGAAAGGTTAGAGGTGGGTAATGGAACTGAATAAGATTAAGTACGTAAATGATTTAGATGTTGGAAATTTTATTCATATGTTAGATGATCCAACGGAATGTTATAAGTTCTATTGGTTAGATGCGTTGCTTAAACTGTTTTCAAGGGGAAAAACAGAGATTTTATTTGATGATTTGATTAATAAGATGATTGCTGATGCATGGTATTCGGTTGTTGAATACCACCTTCATTTGGGTCCGAAGAATGCTAACGGGAAAGTAATGAATAGTTTGGAAAGAGCCGTAATAAAGCTTGAGCAGATAGCTGAATTGCCACACAATGCGGATGAATACAGTATTGTCGAATCCATTAAGATTTATGATAAAGAAATTGCTGATGAGAAGAAACAACTAATATTAAATGTGCCATATCGGCTTTTATCTTCATTTATGCCGGAAATAGGTGGAAATGATAAACTATGGGATCAAAGGAAGAGACTGATTGCATACATAGAAAAAATAAATGTGATTAACTGTTTACCATATCATATTATTGATGGAGTTTCGCTTAACAAAAAAGTGGTAGTAAGTGAAAACTGGCAGCAATTTTTCGATGATAACTATGTGACCATATCAGGATGGATTGAAATGAAGAAAGTCAGGTATTTGCAAGGGAGAAACCCTGGTGTGCCCGGAATTATTTATAAACTTGCTCCAGAGAATGATAAACAAAGAAAATTGAAATATGTCAGAGAGCTTTGGAACGCAATTATGGATGTTTCAGCAGTATATGATATATATACGAATAAGGCTTTTGAAAAAAATCGTTTTGATGTAGACCATTTTGTGCCTTGGTCATTTGTTGCAAATGATGAATTGTGGAATTTGATGCCGATGGATAGTTCTTTAAATTCCAGCAAAAGCAACAGCCTGCCGGATTGGAATAAATATTTCAAGAAATTTTCAGATAATCAGTATTTGATGTATCAAAGTGCACAGAAATATGGAGTGATAATGGATATATTCTATAAATGTAAAAGGGACAACCTTGTAATGCCATGGTCATTAGAGGAGTTATATGTACCTGAGTGCAATAAGTGTATATTTACTTGTGTGTTGGAAAAGAATCTGAAAAATGTGTATGATTCTGCAAGGATGCAAGGGTATGAGGTTTGGAAGATGTAGTTAACTTTGGAGAATCACAGTGGAGAGCATTGTAGTTAAGAGAATATAGTTATTTGTATCACCAGCTAATCGTACCGTTTGAAGTAGAGAGTACATTAAATCGGAAAAGTTTTTGAATAGCAAAGAGAAAAATTGACTGTATAGGAGTGTAGATATATTGGTAAATCAAGATAAAATTTTGAAATTAGAGTTAGTTCAGGTAAGTGGAATAATAAAATTAATTTTAGAAAAATGTGAAATTGATCTTTTAGAACTTAGAATTAATTCAATGAAAGATGTGGAAGTAAGAGATGTAAAAAAAGCGATTGGTCATTTTTCTAGAAAAGATCTTATAGAACTAATAAAAATATGTCCTGAGATAGATGATAATGATATTGATTTAGTTTATGAACAGTATAGATATGGTCTTAAGCCGGGGTTTATATTATGCTATTTAGGAGCTGAATGTAAAGATATTGATAAAGCGGAATTAGAGACAAAAATTTGTGAAAAATTAAATACAGTTAATTATGCTGAAGATGCTCAGTATAAAAATGTTAAATTTAAAGGAATAGAATCAATTTCAATGGATACAAGTGAATTGGCTTTTTCATTCCTTTCGAAACATTCATATATAACAGAAAAGGAAAATCCGGATTATGTATATGAGTATAAGGAAACTTTTGTGTGGATTAGTACGAGTGGCGGATATTTGGCAATAAAAAGTGCACCTTCTAAAATCATTTTTCTTCTGAAGCGTATAATGGGTGACGTGTTTAGAACCAATGTAATATCTGTTTGCTTAACAAAACAGATGATAAATAAAATATTTGGTAACAATAAGATTAAGCGAGGGACATATTTTAAACCGAATGCTAATAATGATGAGGCTCAGAAGGTTACAATTGCTGACGCAAATCTTGCAGAAAAACCGAATGTAAGAGAAGCATATGGTGATTATGATATGACATCTTCATCATTGGAAGAAAATATTAATGATGACATTAGTAGTACACTTGGAATAAATTGCAAGCAAGGGAAAATATATCTTTCTAAGAATATGAGTGCTAGTGAACTTAGAACATGGAGTTTAAAACGAATTAAAGATATTATGCATTATATAAAGGATGCTACGCTTGAATCACAAGAGGCATTTGATATTATGAATCCATTAGAACATGGGAGTCTAGATAGTTTTTCGATAACTCAGAAAAAGGAAATTGTAAAAATACTATTTTGCGTTTATTGCATGAGAAAACATTCTTTAGATAGCTATCATATTTTATGTACTTCAGGTGAGCTTTTATATAAATGTGATAAACATTTTCTGAAATACTTTTTTAGTGAAAGCGATGATGAGCATGATGAAGGAATACCTAGTTGCACCGAATGTGGGGCAACGAATTTTGCTATTACAAAATCGGGAAGAGTAACGTGTTTGTCATGTGGAGAACAACAGGAAGGAAAATATGTATTTGAGGATGAACAAGGAAATGAACAGCGTTTTTTAGGAGTAGAAAGATTTTTGGCATTGTTTCCAGACCTGAATTTAAAAGAAGCAATATGGAACATTATGGGAGAATTGTATAGCATTGATATGAGTGGATATGATTCGTTTTATATTTGTGATGGTCACTTGACTCTTATAAGAAAGAAGGCAAGTGGTGGAAAAATTCTTGTTAAGGAATTGAAAGAATTAAAATGTATAAGCGAGATTGCATTGGAGAAGTCGGAGAGAGAGTCTTTATTGGAGAAATACAAAAGTATTAAAGAAAAGTGCAGTGCCCATTCTAATGATGCATGTAGTGTGTGTTCATATGATAATAGAAAATGCATAATGAGTTTGTTTACTTGTTTTGATTTTAGACCAAATCCACACCAAAATAGTGAATTTGGTGATGTGAATTTTTGGGTTACATATAAGGGAGAAAAGAGAACTCTTGTGGGTATTGCTAAAAGTAAAAATTCTGCAGATACATTGACTACAAGTTCAAAAGCAGCAAGGGAAATGATACAGCAGGTTTTAACTATGTCTCATGATGCAAGGGTAGATATAATAGCAGTAATTTGTCCGATGAGATTTCATCCTCAATTAGAAAATGAAATTGAATATATTGCTAAGTTAACAGGAAAGAAAGTAGTTTATTTTGATGACGAATTCATGGCAAGGCTGTTGAAATATGATTATCTTAACAGGCAAGATTAAGTGATGCGTTAGGATATATAAATCTATAAGCCGTCAAGTTGATTATTTTCTAAAAGACGGCTAATAGATTTATAACTTTTAGAATCATTTAGACACAATTTTACTAAATGCATTGATGTCTTTCTTAGCATAGAAAGCAAGCTTTGCATACATTAACATATACTCTGTGCGAGGAAACATATACAGATATTCTTTAGCCACTGATTTGAATTCTTCCGGAAGTTCAAATGAAGCAAACTGATCGGCAAATTTCTGCTTTGCGGAGTTCTGCTTGCCTTTTCTGATAAATTCTGCTATTTCATATGCTTTTTCAAAATCAATCCCCATTTTTAACAGTCCATCAAAAAAGTATTCACGAGTGTAACACTGAGAGCAGTTATGGAGGCATACAAGAAATATTGGAGATAAAGGTGATAATATGCAGATTTTGTAGATGCTGATGCCTGCTCGGTTGTCGGCATTGTGGAGAATATAGCACAAAAGCATAATGTTCCGGTGACATTACTTTGTGATACGAATCATATTTTGAGTTCTGATTATAGTGAAATGATTATTGTTGGAGCTGGTGCTGATGCGATAGATTAAAATTAATTAGCATTTGTCATAAGGGAGATATTGTCGTTTCACAAGATTATGGAGTGGCTGTCATGGCACTTGGCAAGAGTGCTCATGCAATCCGTCAGTCCGACAAATGGTATACTGATGAGAATATAGACCGGATGCTTATGGAAAGACATCTGAGCAGGAAGGTAAGACAAGGTTCTCATAAGAATCATATGAAAGGACCGAGGAAACGAACAGATGAGGATGATGAAAGATTTGCGAAATCCTTTGAGAAGCTTGTATTGATGGTATTGGAAAGGTGAGAAGAACTATATGGGATTATTCAAGAAGAAAATTGTAGTACAGTCTTATGACAAGGAAAATAAGAAGCCTTTTATTAAGTCAAGCATTTGCACTGGTGAACAGGTGGCAGGATTTAAAGATATTCATACAGGTAGGATAGAAGAAGTAATGTTGATAAAAAATTTGGCAGACCTTGAAATGTTCAAGTCGATGTATGGAATAGAGGAAGAAATTATAAAGGAATATTGAGATTATGGCAAAGAGTAAAAAGACCAAAATACATAAGAAAATAGACGGGAAGCTTTTGCAGATGAATAAGACTTTTGGTAATCTCAAGATGAAGCAGAAGGACAAGATTACTGCATGGGAGTATTAGAAGTACAAAAAGTATGTGACTGAATATGACAGAGTACCTGATTCAAAAGCAGTACAAAGTTACGAGAAATGGGGTGGAGACAAGCTGATTGGAAAAGTTTATTAGATTGTCATAATCCGGAATCAAAAGAAAAGATATAGTGTGGCATTAAGTTTCAGTTCATTGATATGAAAGAAAAAGGCATGAGTAAGGGAGAATTTAATTCGGTTGCTTAGTCAAGTAGTGGCATTGAAAATATTATTAACCGGGAAGGCAAGGATAAAGATACACTTGCATATCAGACGGATGTATGGAAGGGATGGAATTAATGGTAAAGAAGATAATGCGAGATCCACTATTTCTTGCACAGAAATCGGTGGATACAACAGAAGCAGACAAGCAGGTGGTAATAGATTTGATTGACACACTTAGAGCAAATTTGGACCGTTGCGTTGGAATGGCTGCTAATATGATTGGTGTGAAAAAGAATATTATTGTTGTGGCAGCAGGACTGTTTCAGTTTGTAATGGTAAACCCGGTCATTACAAAGAAATCAGGGGCATATCAGACTGAGGAAGGATGTCTTTCTTTGGAAGGAGTAAGACCATGCACGAGATATAAGGAAATAGAAGTGGATTATTATGATGAAAATTTTAAAAGGCAGCATGGGAAGTATTCCGGATGGACTGCACAGATTATTCAGCATGAAATTGACCATTGCAACGGAATCGTAATATAAGGTGGGTGACAGTATGTATATGATAAAAACAGAAAAGGGTGATATTACTAAAATTGAGGATGCAGTGGAAACAATCAGAGTAGTCGGCACAGGAACTGGTAATTCAACTCATCCAATACCTCCCAGTCAGCTTTTTCTCTTTAAAATCGTAAAAAGCATCTCGCTTTGGTCTCCGGCCTTTGGCAAGCCGGATAAGGGCAAGGTATCTTTTACATAATTCCACAATACAGTCAACAGCCTTCACTTCACGCATGTTTGCGTAGGTAACGACAGCATACATCGTGATAGGATTGTACCTGCTTCTTCTCGTATCTGAATAATAGGCGGGCAAGTCTGAAAAATCTAATTTCTCTATCACTTTTTTAGGGTATAGACTGGCTTCTCTGTTTTAGGACTATCTATTTCCTGACTGACCCTTTTTTGATACAGAGAGTTATTAAGGTTCATGTACTATAAATAAAAAATATTTAAATTTAATGCAATAAAAATAACTTCTCATGCATTATCTAAGTACAAATAAATTAAAGGAGGTAAAAATCAGCAGGGAAAACAGGTAGATGAAATTTCCAAGAAACAAAATGCTAAAGGGGCAAGACACGATGAAAGAAGTCACTGAAAAGCGGAAAGTCTATATTGACGAAAGGCTGTTTGAGCGTATTCGCCGAGGTGAACAGGATGCATTTAGAGAATTGTATGAGATTTCATACAAACCTCTCTATGCATTCCTTCTTTCTTATACCCAAAATTTTCAAGATGCGCAGGATTTACTGCATGATACTTATATTCAGATATATACTAATTGTTATTCTTATAAAGTTAACGGAAATCCAATGGCTTGGATGATGAAGATTGCAAAAAATTTATTTCTTATGAAAGACCGTAAAGAACGCAGAATAGGTGCGAACTATGATGATATGGAGAATGAACTTGGATTTGAGGATATGTCAAATGCGGATAACAGAGTAGTTTTGGAGAAAATGTTTGAACTTTTATCTGTAGATGACAGAAATATTATTACTATGCATGATATTGGCGGAATGAAACACAGAGAAATTGCGAAACTGATGGATATGCCTCTTGGCACGGAAATGGCAAGATATAACAGGGCAATCAGGAAATTACAGAAGGAATTTGGTGAGAAGCTATGAAAAAAAAAGAATTGAAAAATAGAATAGAAAATGGATTTTCTGAGCTTGCACCAAATATATTTGATGACGTAATGGAAACTGTCAAAATGCAGGAGCCGGAGGCATCGGAGATAGAACCGGAAAAAATCAGAAAACCCATGGCAAAAGTAAAATTAATCAGATATGCTATGTCTGTCTGTGCAGTTTTTGCAATTATCTGTCTGTGTTTAATTGGGATTTTTTTGGAAAAGAAAGACTCTCTATATATGACCTTGGACATTAATCCCGGTATACAGATTGAAATGAATAAATCTTATCAGGTAAAACGTATAAAGGGATTAAACGATGACGGAAAGAGCGTTATAAAAGAGTTGAAATGGAAAAAGAGGGAATCTATACAGGATTTAATGAATACTCTGATTGAAGATGTGGTATATAAATCTTATCTTCGTGAAAATGAAGGAATATTGGTTACTCTATATACATCTGACAATGGTTTGTATGAGGATTTAGAAAGTAAATTGGGAGAATGTATAGACAGAAAATTAAAAAATATGGATATGTACAAAGTTACCACCGCATTTTATCAGGAAGGGAACGGCTCTATACCGGAAGGGAGAAAAGTTCTGGAAGCAGAATTAACACAAAATTATGGTTTAGATGTAAATCTGGTAGAGAATATGTCGGTAATGGAAATTATTCAATATTGTAAAGATAAAACTGTATTGAATTTGGATTTTTATGAGACGGCTGAAAATGGACAGGAAAATGTAAAAAACAACAAGGAAAAAGAAAAATGCACAACAGATAAACTTTCTTCCGAGAGTGAATCTGATAAAGAAACAGAAGAGAAAGAAGCAAAAGAAAAAGCAACGGAGAAAAAGACTAAAGATATACCTGAAGTATCAACAACAATAGATACTAAACCGCAGGAAAGTGAGCAAAATGTAAAGGATAGTTCAGAAGTTAAAGAACATAATGACACCAATTCAAAAACGCAGCCGCCTGATGAAGTACAGACATCATCTCAGGAAGAGAAAACAGAAAAACTTCTGCCTAAAGAGACAGAGCAAAAAGAAACAACAAGAGACTATGTTGAAAATAATAACAGGGTTAATATAAATAACCAATATGGTGATTATTATTATAATGTGCTTGATGATGGCACAATTGAGATAGTAGGATATGCCGGAATGGGAGAGATAGCAGATGTTCCAGAATTGATTGATGGTAAACCGGTAACAAAAATTGGTGCAGATGCATTTATTCATAATTCATACATAAAAGCAGTTAATATTCCGGATAGCGTAAGACAAATAGGGGAAAATGCGTTTTCAAACTGCCATAATTTAAGAAGTATAAGTTTGTCAGCTAATATAACAAAAATAGAAAGTTATACTTTTTATGGATGCAGCAGCCTTAGAAGCATTAATATTCCTGATGGAGTTACGAGTATTGGAAGATATGCATTATATAACTGCAAAGCCTTAAGGAGAATGGGGCTGCCGAAAAGTTTGACGGATATTTATGAATATGCCTTTGATGACTGTGATGGATTAAGGAAAATTTATTATGCCGGAAATATCAGGCACTGGAATAGGATAATTGTTGAAGATAATAACGAATGTTTGGATAATGCAAAAGTTATAACGTCTAAGTTTAAGATTACCGGAATTAAATTATTTGCACCATCAAGAAAAGTGGAGGTCGGAAATAGTATTTCGATTACTGTAGTTAGAAAACCTGTAAATGCTATTTTGGCTGAATTGAAATGGAGCAGTTCTGACGATAGGATTGCTACAGTGAATGAGGAAGGTGTTGTAACAGCTATATCAAAGGGTAAAGTGAAAATTACTGCAATGGTGGATGATAACAGCGGAAAAAGTGATTCAATTTACCTGGAAGTAATTGACTCCGAAAACATATCCGACTTACATTAACACATTAAAAAAACTTAAATAAAATTATTTTAGAATAGAACTGCCCACATTTTCAGCAGTTCTATTTTATTATAATGCTGAAAAATTTAAAAATTGATGTGATAATCGGAAATTTATGGTATAATGCAATTTGGTCAAAAATTTTTAAAGAAACGAGATGATACAGTTGAAGTACAGCTTTGATTCAAGAGTAGGATACAGTGAATTATCAAGTAAAGGCTACATGTCTGCCGGAGCAGTAATAGACAGGTTTCAGGACTGTGGTAATTTTCAGTCGGATTCATTAGGTGTGGGAATAGAATATCTTTCAGAGAAGAAAAGAGTATGGATACTTAATTCATGGCAGATAGTATTTGATAATAAGCTGAAAATGGGTGATAATATAAAAGTATGTACCTGGGCATATGATTTTGATAAAATGTTTGGGTACAGAAATTTTATGATAGAAGATGAAGCAGGTAATAAATGTGTCAGAGCTGCCAGTCGCTGGGTCCTTGTAGACACAGATAAGATGCGGCCTGTTAAAGTAGAATCATCTGATGTAGAAATGTATGGAGCAGAAGAAAAGCTGGATATGGATTATTCTGATAGAAAGATAGCTGTTCCTAAAGAATTGGAAGAGGAAGACCGTATAAAAGTAAGAGGTTATCATATAGATACGAATGGGCACATGAATAATGCATGGTATGTTAAAATAGCAATGGACTATCTTGAAGGCGATGATATAAAAAGTATGAGGGTAGAATATAAGAAAGCAGCTGTTTTAAATGACATTATGAAAGTAAAGACTGTTTCAGCTGATAATGGAAAGACAGTGGTATTGTGTGATGAACAAGATAAAGTTTATTCAGTTATAGAATTTACATTTGGCAATACATAAAACAGGATGGAGGAAGGAATGATAGAGCTTGGCAGAAAACAGAATCTTAAAGTTATAAAGAAAACGGATTTTGGTGTTTATTTAAGTGATGGAAGTGAAGAGAGGGTGCTGCTTCCCAAAAAACAGGTTCCCCAATTTTTAAAGACAGGAGATTCCATAGAGGTATTTGTATATAAAGATTCTTCAGACAGAATAATTGCGACTACTGCAGAACCATATATTACAGTGGGAGAGCTTGCAATATTGGAGGTAAAGGAAATGTCAAAGATAGGGGCATTTCTGGACTACGGGCTGGAAAGGGATTTGCTTTTGCCGTTTAAGGAGATGACAGAAAATGTAATGGAAGGGAAAAAATATCTGGTGGCAATGTATGTAGACAGAAGTAAAAGGCTTGCTGCCACCATGAAAATAGACAGATATCTTGAGCCGGCAGAAAAGTATGGAAGAGATGCGGAAGTAGAAGGCACTATATACGAAATTAATGAAGACATAGGGGCATTTGTGGCAGTAGATAACAAATACTTCGGTCTGATTCCGAAAAAGGAACTGCATGGGAACTTCACAGCAGGAGACGTAGTAAAGACAAGAGTTACAGAGGTAAGAAGAGACGGAAAACTTAATCTCAGCCCTTTTAAGAAATCATATATGCAGATGGACGAGGATTCAGAAAAAATTGTTAAGGTTATAGAAGAATACAATGGCTGCCTTCCATATAATGATAAGGCTTCACCGGAGGTTATTGCACATGACTTTGGAATGAGCAAGGCAGCATTTAAACGTGCAGTAGGGAAGTTATACAGGGAACACCGTATTGACATTACAGAAAAAAATATTATATTAAAAGAATAACAAATATGTAATGCTGATAATTCAGCAGAATGGAGGATAACATGAAGAAAATAATATCAACAGACAAGGCACCGGCAGCAATAGGACCTTATTCACAGGCAATTGAAGTAAATGGGATGATTTTTACATCAGGAGTAATACCTGTTAATCCGTCTACAGGAGAAATACCTGAAGGAATTGAGGCACAGGCAGACCAGGCAATAGGCAATCTTGCAGCACTTCTTAAGGAGTCAGGAGTAAGTACTGATGATGTAATAAAGACTACAGTATTTATTAAAGAGATGGATGATTTTGGAAAGATTAATGAGATATATTCAAAATATTTTACAAAGGACTGCCCTGCACGTTCATGCGTGGAGGTAGCAAGACTTCCGAAAGATGTATTGATTGAGATTGAGGCAATAGCAGTTAAATAATTATTGCAGGAGGTATGAGTATGAAAAAATCAACCCGGATAGGATGGTATTTTATATCAGTAATATTTATATATTTCCTGCTGGGCTTTGTAGTGGTATTCATTCCTGATAGTATAAAAACAGTTAATTTCAGTTATTTGTTTGGTCAGCTTAGTATATTTATACCAATAATGATATATATTATTGCTACAAGAGGAAAACTATTTAGGGATATACCATTTAAAAAAGTAAAAATAGAAAATGCTATAATTGTTGTAATATTTTCATGGGTATGTATGCCGGTAGCAGGATTTTTAAATGTAATTTCAATGATGTTTGCGGATAATCATGTGGCGGGAACTGTAGATTCGCTTACAAACAATATGTTTATTGTGAATCTTTTAATGATTGCCGTGCTTCCTGCAATAATTGAGGAAATTGCATACAGAGGTATAGTGTTCTATGGCCTCAGGGAATATGGTGTGATAGCGGCTGTTGTTGTATCAGGAGTTCTGTTTGGGCTCAATCATATGAATGTGAATCAGTTTATTTATGCATGTATTCTTGGAATGGTATTTGCACTTATGGACGAGGCTTCGGGAAGTATTTTTGCTTCTATGATAATGCATTTTGTATTTAATTTTAATACAGTATTTTTGATACAAATGTACAAATTAATGCCTTATCTTCAAAAAATTTCAGGAGAAGAAACTGTACAGGAGTCGACTCAGGCAGTAGAAAATTTTTCGGCATATCCGCTAAAGGCAAAGCTGATGCTTGTGGCAGGATATGGTGTATTTGCAATAGCAGCGGTATTTATTAACACCAAAATTTTTATCTGGTATTCAAAAAGATGTGGCAGGTGGGAGCATATAAAAGAATGTTTCCGAAATGCAGGAAAAGGATTCAGGAAAAGTGAAAATGGCAGAATTATTTCAATTCCGGCTCTTGCAGGGGCAGCAGTATGTATTGCATTTATGATATTGGAATTTGTTTGATAAAATGGTGCACAAAAAATAGTAATATTATACAAAATGACCAAAACCCTAAAAGGCTTTTCAGTTATTTGTTATATAGAAATTTTCAGCGTTTTAGAATATAATTATATAGTAATTATGTTACGTATGAAAAGATAATAATTTTAGGAGGACAATTATAAATGGCTAGTTTATCGTTAAAGAACATTTCAAAAGTGTATCCAAATGGTTTTGTTGCCGTTAAGGATTTCAATCTTGAAGTACAGGACAAAGAGTTCATTATCTTTGTAGGTCCTTCAGGATGTGGTAAGTCCACAACGCTCCGTATGATTGCAGGTCTTGAAGAAATATCAAGCGGTGAATTATATATCGGAGACAGACTGGTTAATGATGTAGAACCAAAAGACAGGGATATTGCAATGGTATTCCAGAACTATGCTTTGTATCCGCATATGACAGTTTTTGATAACATGGCATTTGGTCTTAAGTTAAGAAAGACTCCAAAAGATCAGATTGACAAGTTAGTTCATGAGGCTGCAAGAATCCTTGATATTGAGCATCTCTTAGACCGTAAGCCGAAGGCTTTATCAGGTGGACAGAGACAGCGTGTGGCTATGGGACGTGCAATAGTTCGTAATCCAAAGGTATTCCTTATGGATGAGCCTTTATCAAACCTTGATGCAAAGCTCAGAGTACAGATGAGAATTGAGATTTCAAAACTTCATCAGAGACTTGAGACAACTATTATTTATGTTACTCATGACCAGACAGAGGCTATGACACTTGGTACAAGAATCGTAGTTATGAAAGACGGTATTGTACAGCAGGTAGATACACCAAAAGCATTATATGACAATCCACAGAACTTATTCGTAGCAGGATTTATGGGTTCACCACAGATGAACTTTATTGATGCACAGGTATCACAGTCAGGTTCAGATGTATTATTAGTATTTGGTTCAAGTTCTATTAAAGTACCTGAAGTAAAAGCAAAAGCTTTAATAGATGGAAACTATATTAATAAAACAGTAGTAGTTGGTATTCGTCCTGAAGATTTCCATGATCAGGAAATTGTTATCAATTCAATGCAGGACAGCGTAATCGAAGCTACTATCCGTCTTTATGAAATGCTTGGTGCAGAAGTATTCTTATACTTCGATATAGATCAGTTCAGTTGTACAGCAAGAGTTAATCCACGTACAACAGCAAGACCGGGCGATACAATTAAGATGGCTATTGACACTTCAAAACTTCATTTATTTGATAAAGATACACAGCTTGTAATTATAAACTAGTTTTGGTATCAGAATAGTTTTAATATTCATAACCAAATTGTTAAATTTTGAGGAAATACATAAAAAAAGTGTATTTCCTCTTTTTTTTTTCTCAAAAATAGTTTAAGATAAGCTAGAGGTATTAGAAAATGTAAAGGGAGTGGAGCAAATGATATCAAATCAGATACTTCTAAATACGATAGAAGGTTTAAAAGGAATAGCAAGAGTAGATTTATGTGTTGCAGATACAGAAGGAAAGATTCTGGCAACTACTTTTTCCGGTGCGGACCATTATGCTGAGGCAATACTTGCATTTGTGGATTCTCCGGCAGAAAGTCAGGTTATACAGGAATTTCAGTTTTTTAAGGTATGTGATGAAAATCAGATTGAATATGTACTGCTTGCGAAAGGCAGCAGCGAAGATGTCTATATGATTGGAAAAATGGCAGCTTTTCAGATTCAAAATCTGTTGGTGGCTTATAAAGAAAGATTCGATAAAGATAATTTTATAAAGAATTTACTTCTTGATAATCTTTTGTTGGTAGATGTATACAACAGGGCAAAGAAACTTCATATTGAAACTGATGTCAGAAGAGTTGTATATATTATTGAGACAAAACATGAAAAGGATACTAATGCACTGGAGACTGTCAGAAGTCTTTTTTCAACCAAGACGAAGGACTTTATAACCGCAGTAGATGAGAAAAATATTATTCTGGTGAAGGAAGTGTCATCAGGTGAGAATAATGAGGATTTGGACAGAACTGCCAAGACACTTCTTGATATGCTGAATTCAGAGGCAATGGTTAAAGTAAATATCGCCTATGGAACAGTAGTTAATGAGATAAAAGAAGTATCAAGGTCTTATAAAGAAGCGAAAATGGCTCTGGATGTAGGAAAGATTTTTTATAGTGATAAAAACGTGGTAGCATACAGTAATCTGGGTATAGGAAGGCTTATATACCAGCTTCCGATTCCTTTATGCAAAATGTTTATTAAGGAAATATTTGATGGAAAATCTCCTGATGAATTTGACGAGGAGACACTTACCACAATAAATAAGTTTTTTGAAAATAATCTTAATGTATCAGAGACTTCAAGACAGTTGTATATTCATAGAAATACCCTTGTATATCGTCTGGACAAACTGCAGAAGAGTACAAATCTTGATTTGAGGGTTTTTGAAGATGCAATTACGTTTAAAATTGCATTAATGGTGGTAAAATATATGAAATATATGGAAAAATTAGAGTATTAGAAAGGCATGGTTTATTTTTATGATTGTTCTGGAGAATGTGTCTAAATCCTATTCTACGGGTGCACCGGCAATTAAAAAGGTAAATTTAAATATTGAAGAAGGTGAGTTTGTATTTATAGTTGGAAACAGCGGTTCCGGCAAATCCACCTTAATAAAGCTGCTTTTGAAAGAGCTTGAACCTACTGAGGGAAAGATTAGTATTAATGGTAAAGTATTAAATAGAATGAAGAGAAACAGAATTCCTGAATTGAGAAGAGACATGGGAGTAGTGTTTCAGGACTTCAGATTGTTAAAGGACAGAAATGTATATGAAAATATAGCTTTTGCACAGAGGGTAGTGGAGACACCTTCACGAATAATAAAACGAAGAGTTCCGGCAATGCTTTCATTGGTGGGATTGTCAGAAAAATACCGCTCATATCCTAAAGAACTTTCAGGAGGTGAGCAGCAAAGAGTTGCCCTGGCAAGGGCATTAGTAAATAATCCGTCTATTTTACTTGCAGATGAGCCTACAGGTAATCTGGACCCTAAGAATTCATGGGAAATTATGAAACTTCTGGAAGAGATTAATAATCGCGGAACCACAGTTCTGGTGGTTACTCATAACAGAGAAATAGTGGATGCTATGGGTAAAAGGGTTATTACAATGAATAAAGGCGTTGTAATAAGTGATGAAAAAAAAGGTGGATATATTTATGAAGATTAGTACATTTTTGTATTGCCTGAATCAGGGCATAAAGAATATCAGGCGTAATAAATTGTTCTCATTGGCTTCAGTTGGAACGATTGCAGCTTGTATATTTATGATGGGAATTATGTATTCGGTTATAGCGAATTTTCAGCATATGGTAAGTAAAGCAGGAGAGTCGGTAATTATTACTGTATTTTTTGAGCAGGGTATAAGTACAGATAAGATAACACTTTTGCAGCAAAGGATAGAACAGAGGTCGGAGGTGGCTACGGTAAGTTATACTTCTGCGGAGCAGGCATGGGAAGATTTTAAAAAGGATTATTTTGCATCTAATCCGGAATTGGCAGAAGGGTTTAAAGATGATAATCCTCTGGCAAATTCCGCTTATTTTGAGATACGTTTAAGTGATGTATCAATGCAGCCGACGCTTGTTTCATTTCTTGAATCACAGAGTGGAATACGTCAGGTTAATTATTCTGATGTGACTGCAAGTGCACTTACTGATTTTGCCAAAATGGTAGGATATGTATCAATGACCATTATTCTGGTACTTTTGGCAGTAGGAGTATTCCTTATAAGCAATACGGTAATGATTGGTATTGCGGTAAGAAAGGAAGAGATTAAGATTATGAAATTAATAGGAGCTACGGATTACTTTGTAAGGGCTCCGTTTATAGTTGAAGGTATAATTATAGGAATTGTGGGAGCAGCAATTCCAATATTTGGATTGTACTTTGTATATCAAAAAGTGATAAGCTATCTTATGGGACAGTTTCAAACCATTACAGGTAAGTTTTCGTTTCTGTCTGTCGGTAAAGTATTTTCCATAATGACACCTATGGCACTTATAATTGGAGGAGGCATAGGTCTTCTTGGAAGTATTATCACTATAAGAAAGCATTTAAAGGTTTAGAATTGTTATTAACACTAAGGAAGGTTGGTAAAATGAGAAAAAATGTTATTCGGGCGGTATGTGCTGTTTCTATAGGAGTTATGGTACTGTCAACTACAGTGCCATCATTTGCCACCAGTATAGAGGAGGCAGAAAAAAAGCAAAAGCAGATAGAGGAAGATCTTGCTGATTCACAAAGTTTACTTAATAATCTTCAGGTGCTTAAGTCAGATGCAGATGCATATATAAAGGCAATGGATGAAAAACTAAGCCAGATAACTGCAAGCATTGCATTGCTTCAGCAACAGCAGGCGGCAAAGCAGCAGGAAATAGATGCTACGCAGCAGCAGCTGGAGCAGCAGCAGGCAGATATAAACGAGCAGTATTTATCCATGAAAAAGCGTATTCAGTTTATGTTTGAGAATGGAAATGCATATTATATGGAAATGCTTTTTGGTACTGATGATATTTCTGATTTGCTTAATAAAGCAGAGTATATTTCAGAATTAGAATCATATGATAGAAATATGCTTAAGAAAATGGAGGAGACCCAGGCACAGATAGAGGCATCCAAACATGCACTTCAGACGGAGCAGGGAGAACTTCAGCAGCTTGTATCCCGTACAGAGGCAGAGCAGGCTTCTGTAGAGGTTCTTATAGCAGATAAACAGTCTGAGATTGAGTCTTATGAAAGTCAGATTAGTGATACAGAGGCACGTATAGCACAGCAGCAAAAGGAATTGCAGGAAGAGCAGGAACTTATTGCCCAGATGAAGGAAATAGAAAGACAGAGAGCAGAGGCAGCCAGAAAGGCAGCAGAAGCGGGCAAGAGAAGTTCGGGAGTTGTATATTCAGGAGAAGGATTTATATGGCCTGTATCATCATATACCATTACTTCGGAATTTGGATATAGAACAGACCCGATAAATGGAACTACGTCATATCATAGTGGAATAGATATTGCGGCATCTATGGGTTCAGAGATACATGCTGTTGCAGATGGAGAAGTTGCATGGTCATATTACAGTACTACGGCAGGCAACTGGATAGGTATAGACCACGGAAATGATATATACTCAGTCTATATGCATTGTTCAGTATCTAATGTTTCGGCAGGTGATAAAGTTTCACAGGGAGATGTTATAGGGCTTGTAGGTTCTACGGGACGTTCTACCGGACCGCATCTGCATCTGAGTATCAGGTATAATGGTGAATATGTTAATCCGCATGATTATGTAGGTTAGAAATATAATTTAGAAAGGCAAGTTTGAATATGAATGAAAATAAAAACTCAAAGAAAGAATATTGGAAAGGGTTTATTACCGGACTTGCTGTATCCGTAGTGTTTATAGTAATGTTCATTTTAGGCTGGAATTTTAATATTAACAGTTTAATGTCGGAATATAATATTTCTACATCATTGAACAATAGTAAATCGGACATTACATTTAATAGTAAAGAGTTTAAAAGGAAGATTAATAAGATAAATAAATATATTAAGTCAATGTATCTTGAAGATGCGGATGAGGATGATTTAGTTGATGGTGCTTTTAAAGGTATAATGGCTTCACTTGATGACCCATATTCTCAATATTATACTGCCGAAGAGTATAAAAGTGTGATGGAATCTACCAATGGCGAATATAACGGAATAGGGATAGTAGTTTCTAAGGTTGAAGAAAATGAAGGTTTACTTGTCAGAGAAGTCTATGATAATACCCCTGCAATGACTGCGGGAATTCAGGAAAATGATGTAATACTGAAGATAGACGGAAAAGATGTGACTAAATCGGATATCAATGTGGCAGTAGGATATATTAAAGGTGAAGATGGTACAACGGTGGAGATTACTGTACGCAGAGGCGATGAGGAAATGGATATACAGGTTAAACGAAGTACCATTGAAAGACCTACGGTTGCAAGCAAAATGCTTGATAATTCCATAGGATATATTAAACTTGATGAATTTGACGGTGTAAGTACGGCACAGTTCTCTTCAGCAATAAATGGTTTAAAAGATAAAGGAATGAAAAAGCTCGTTATAGATATTAGGGATAATCCGGGCGGCAGACTTGATGTAGTATGCGATATATTGGATTTGTTTGTGGAAAAAGACAAATTACTTGTATATACAAAGGATAAGAATAATAAAGGTGATGAAGAATATACACGCTATGATGCATCAGTCAAAGATATTCCTATATGTATACTTGTAAATCAGAATAGTGCCAGTGCGTCAGAAGTGTTTTCAGGTGTAATGCAGGATTATGAATTGGCAGATATTGTGGGAAATCAGACTTTTGGAAAAGGAATTGTCCAGAAAATAATTGATATGGGAGATGGTTCTGCCATAAAGCTTACCGTATCTAAGTATTATCTGCCGAATGGAGAAAATATTCATGGTGAGGGAATAACTCCCGACTATATTGTGGATTTGCCGGAGACCGGAGAAGATACTCAGTTAGAGAAAGCGTTGGAGATACTTAACAGATGAGAGGAATTTATTATCCGGTAACGGCATCACCTTTTAAATGTACAAATGCTTATATGGAGATTACACCATGTGATGGGTTAAATCCGTATATCAGGTGTTTCTGGGGAAGTGAAAAGCCATATGTGAAAACAGATGCATTTTATGATATTATAGTACCGGATACATGTGTAGATATAATATACAATATTGATTATACTGATAATAAAATTATGGGGCGTTTTTGTGGAATAAATGATTCAAGTTTTTGTGCATCTGATAAATACAATCAAGGACATTTAATTTCTACATTTGCCATCCGTTTCTATGCATGGGGTGCATATGCATTTTCGCAAGATTCATTAAAAGATACATTAAATGGTTTTTATGATATTTCTTCCAGATTCCATTGGCTGGATATTGAATTGGGTCAGCGGTTGTTTGAAATGAATTCCTTATCTGAAAGAGTTCATTATGTTGAAAATCTGTTTCTGAACAGATTGTTAAAGGTTAGGGAGAACAATTTAATAAATGGCGTAATTGACAATATTATTTTAAATAAGGGAACTCTGAGTGTTGAACAGTTGGCGAAAGATTCATTTATCAGCATCAGGCAGTTGGAAAGGCTGTTTAATGAATATATTGGTATAACTCCTAAAAAACTTAACAATCTTGTGCGTTATCAACTTTTGTGGAATGATATTTTAAGAAATCCGGATTTTAATGTTTTGGATGCCGTTTATAAATATGGATATACAGATCAACCACACTTAATGAGGGAATTCAAAAGGTATCATACGATGGATATTAAGAAGGCAATACAGTATGCTTATGGCAATGTCGGAAATATACAATACTTTCATAGTGGATATTAGTAAGATTATTTTAGAATATTTGCAAAGAAAGGAATGTATAGCTGATGGGATATTTAAGTGTATGCGGGACGGACTGCAGTAAGTGCTATTGTTATGGAAAAATGTGTACAGGCTGTAATGAATGTGAAGGAAAGGTTTTCCATGCACCAGAGGGTAAAGCGTGTGCGATATACGATTGTACTATTAATGGCAAAGGAATGAAAAGCTGTGGAGAATGCAGCAAAGTTCCATGTGATATTTGGATGAATACAAGGGATCCAAAATTTTCAGATAAAGAATTTGAGGATAATGTAAAAATGCGTATTGAGGCATTAAAGGCTGAAATGGGAGGTAATTAGTTGAGATGGCTGATAATAAGGAATTGGTATCATATATTATGGAGCAGTTGTCAGGACTTGAGAATGTGAGAAATATACCCATGATGGGAGGATACATATTTTACTATAAGGAAAGAATCTTTGGCGGTATATATGGAGATGGGTTTATGGTAAAGATTACAACTGCAAGTAAAAAATATATGCCTGACAGTGAGCCGGAACCACCTTACAAAGGAGCTAAAGATATGCTTCCTGTAACTATTCTGGATAATAAAGAACTCTTTCAAAAAATGGTTTGTGAAATGTATTCTGAGCTGCCGGAGAGAAAGGTTAAAAAGAAATAATGATATGGTGTAGAAAAGGATTGTCAACCTATATAGTGCAAAATAGGTTGACAATCTTTTTTTGTTTATTATAATATTATGAAGAAAGGATGTATCACATTATGTCATTATACAGTATAAAAATGCGTGCAAGCCAAAAAAATAAACATATTTCCGGTTCAGAAAAAATCATATCATATGACCATATTGGATCATATGCAAATCAACTTATGCAGCGTGGATTGAACCATCCTAAAGGCAGCCCCGATTTGCTGAATATTAAAATCGAGAAGATAGAAAATAATAATATTTTATATTTAGATGCACTTCCTGTATGCACAATAGAAGTTGACAATTACCGGATGGGCATAGAAGAAATACGAAAATTTCTTAATTCACTGAATCTTGAAAATGCAGACAAAATTGTAAATTTTCTTTCAAAAACATATTCAATGCGTGGTGCAATATTGTTAGATGTGGATACATTAGAACGTCTTGAGCCGGACAGAGAACGTGGAATACGTGCAACATATATGGATGCAGAAAGGACAAATAATAATGTATCCGTAAATGGAAAGAATCATTATGCTGAGGCAATTGTACTGGCAACCAAAGTTGCATATGCACCGAATATTATAGGCGAAATCTGCATTTCAGATGACCCCGATTATGTTACAGGCTATGTTGCATCAAAATCATCAGGTTATAAACGTATCACCAAAATGAAAGAGCAGGGCAGTGAAAACGGTGGGAGAATATTTTTATATCAGGGCAGTAAAAATGATGTGGCAGAGACGATATCATTTCTGGAAAAACAGCCTGTTATAGTAAGAAATGTACAGCCGTTGTATATGGATAAAAGACCGACAGACAAATTTAAATTTATAGGTGACGAACTTATAGATATGCGTCAGAATAACCTGTACAGGAGTATGAAGACCATCCAGTCTGGGCAGTCATCAACAGTAATATATAATGGCAGGGAAATGTTAATGATGGCATCAAATGATTATCTGGACATGTCATCTGTGGATGAAGTGAAAAAGTATGCGGCATCTGTTCTTGAAAAATACGGAACGGGCTCAGGCGGTTCACGGCTTACTACAGGTAATACGGTAATACATGAAATGCTCGAAAATAAAATTGCAGAGTTTAAGAATACGGAATCCGCATTGGTGTTTAATACGGGATACATAGCAAATCTTGCCACAATTTCATCACTTATGGGTAAGAATGATGTGATATTCAGTGATGAATTAAATCATGCAAGTATAATTGACGGATGTCGTCTGAGTGGTGCGAAGATAGTTGTATACAGACATAACGATATGGAGGATTTAGAAAGAAAAATAACGGTTAATCCATGTAGAAAAGGGCTTATTGTCAGTGATGCGGTTTTCAGCATGGATGGTGATATACTTAACCTTCCTGAATTTGTACGGATAGCCGATAAGTATAATCTGTTGTCAATGATTGATGAGGCACATTCAACCGGAGTTATCGGCAGGACAGGAAGAGGTATTGTGGAATATTATAACTACATATGTGAACCTGATATTATTATGGGGACGCTCAGCAAAGCCGTAGGCAGTGAAGGTGGATTTGTCTGCGGAAAGAATAAGCTCATAGAATATCTAAAGAACAAAGCGAGAGGATTTATATTTTCAACATCATTGTCTCCTGTTACTATGGCAACATCTTTGAAATCATTTGAAGTGATTGAGAAAAATCCTGAACTTGTTACGGCACTTCATGATAATGTTAGATTTTTTTGTGAATATATGAAGCAAAAGGGTTTTAATATTCATTCTGAAACTGCAATAATACCCATAATAATCGGTGATGAGAAAAAGGCAATGGAGATATCGGAATGGCTGTTTGAACAAGGGTATTTTATATCTGCCATCCGATACCCGACCGTAAAAAAGCAAAGTGCAAGGCTTAGGATTGCACTGATGGCAACGCACACACCGGAGCAGCTTAAGGAGGCAGCCGATTCAATTATAAATATACTAAGACAAAAGGAAGTGTTTATATGATTAATTCACTAAAAAATAGAATATTACAAGGATATCTGCCGGAAAAAGGGGAGCTTCTTGGTTTAGTTGATGCTCCGCTTGAAGAACTATGCTGTGCGGCAGACGAAATCAGAAAACATTTTTGTTCAGATACTTTTGATATGTGTACAATTATTAACGGCAAAAGCGGCAGATGTTCCGAGGACTGTAAGTATTGTGCACAATCTGCACATTACCATACATGTATTGAAGAATATCCTCTAAAAAGCAAGGAAGATATTCTGGAACTTGCAAAGTATAATGATGAGAGAGGTGTACTCAGATATTCAATAGTAACATCAGGAAGATGTCTGACGGATGATGAAGTTGAACAGATATGTGATACGGTAAAGGTGATTAAGAAGGAAACAAATATAGAGGTATGTGTATCACTGGGGCTTCTGAACAAAGAAAATTTCATAAAGCTTAAAGATGCAGGTGTTACAAGGGTACATAATAATCTGGAAACTTCACGCAGTAATTTTCCGAATGTTTGTACAACACATACATATGATGAAAAAATAGCTGCAATAAAGGCTGCATTAGAGGCAGGACTTGGTGTGTGCAGTGGCGGTATAATGGGACTGGGTGAAACCATGGAAGACAGGATAGACATGATTCTTGACATACGAAGTCTTGGCATACGTTCAATTCCTGTCAATATGTTAAATCCAATACAGGGAACTCCTTATGAAGATAACAAAAGACTTACAAATAATGATATGAGAAGAATAGCTGCTATTTTCAGATTTGCCATACCTGATGGGTTTATCAGGCTTGCTGGTGGCAGAGGTCTGCTTGAAGATATGGGTGAAAAATGCTTTATGTCGGGTGCTAATGCCGCTATATCAGGAGATATGCTGACAACGTCAGGCATCTCTATTGAAAATGATATGAAAATGCTTAATAAACTTGGATATAAGGTGGAATTAAAGGATGAGTAAAAGTTTATTTGTAACAGGTACAAATACTGATATAGGAAAGACATATGTTACGGCTTTAATTGTAAAAAAGCTTAGGGAGAGTGGTCTGAATGCAGGATATTTCAAAGCAGCGGTAAGCGGCAATGAGAGGACAGAAAATGGTATTATTCCGGGAGATGCAGAATATGTTGATTATATTGCAGGAATAGGCGGGAATTTATCAGAGATGGTTCCATATGTATATGAAAATGCATATTCTCCTCATCTGGCTTCACAGATAGAGGGGAATCCGGTGGAAATGTCCGTTGTTCGTGAAAAATATAATAGCATTTTACAAAAGTATGATTACGTTACTGTAGAAGGCAGCGGAGGTATAATATGCCCTATCAGATATGATGATAAGATTATAATGCTGGAGGATATAGTTAAAGAGCTGGGGCTTAGTACACTTATTATTGCGGATGCAGGTCTCGGAACGATTAATTCAGTATTTTTAACGGTAAGTTATATGAAAAGCCGGGATATTACGATAAAAGGCATTATACTAAATCATTTTCATGAGGACAATATTATTGAGCAGGACAATAAGAAAATGGTAGAGATTCTTACAGGGGTTCCGGTTGTCGGTGTTGTGCATGATAATGATGCGAATCTGGATATGGATGCAGATAGACTTGCCGGATTGTATGATAGAAACAGAAAGGATTTGGAGGTTACATGAATATACAACAGGATTTAGTACAAAGAGATTTAAAATATATATGGCATCCATGTTCGCAGATGAAGGATTATGAAGAACTGCAGCCTATTGTTATTGACAGGGGAGAGGGTGTATTTCTGTATGATAAGAACGGAAAAGAATATTTGGATATTGTAAGTTCATGGTGGTGCAATCTGCTTGGGCACTGCAATCCTAAAATTAATGAAGGAATTAAAAATCAGCTTGATAAATTAGAACATGTTATTTTTGCAAACTTTTCACATGAGCCGGCAATTACTCTTTGTGAGCAGCTTATGGAGATTATTCCAAAGGGTCTTACAAAATTTAATTTTTCAGATAATGGTTCTGCTTCTGTGGAGTGTGCCCTTAAGATGGCTTTTCAGTACCAGTATCAGACAGGACATCCTGAAAAGAAGAAATTCATGTGCTTTTCTGATGCATATCATGGAGAAACGATAGGTGCATTATCTGTAGGATGTCTTGATTTATATGCCAAAATATATCAGCCGATGCTAATGAGTACCATACATATACAGGCACCTGATTGCTACAGATGTCCATATGGGAAGTGTAGAGATTGCTGTAATGCAGAATGCTTTGAATATGCAGAAAAAGCTTTTGAACAGTATGCAGAAGAAACTTGTGCAATGATTGTAGAGCCATTACTTCAGGGAAGTGCGGGAATGAGAATATATCCGCCTATATATCTTAAAAAGTTAAGGGAGCTTTGCGACAAATATAATGTTCTGCTTATAGCAGATGAGATTGCTACGGGATTTGGAAGGACAGGAAAGATGTTCGCATTTTCACATGCTGATGTAAACCCTGACATTATGTGCATTTCAAAAGGTCTTACAGGCGGATATATGCCGATGGCAATCACAATTACTACAGATGAGATTTATAATGCATTTTATGCTGATTACAATGAGGGCAAAGCATTTATGCACAGCCATACATACAGTGGCAATCCTCTTGGGTGTTCTGCAGCACTGGCAGTACAAAAAATCTTCAGGGAAGAACCCATTCTTGAAAATGCATCAAAACGTGCAGTCTATCTTAATAAAAAGCTGAATGATGCACTTGTCGGGCATAAGAATGTAGGTGAGATAAGGCATATCGGACTTATAAATGCTATAGAACTGACGCCTGATAAAAAAGCGAAGGCTGAGTATCCGTCAGAACAGAGAATAGGATATCAGATTTATAAAAAGGCACTTGAGAAGGGACTGATTTTAAGACCGCTTGGCAATGTACTCTATTTTAACCCTCCGCTTATTATAAATGAACAGGAAATTGATAAGGCGGTATCTGTATGCAGGGAATGTGTTATTGAGGTATTAGGTGGTGACTAAAGGCACATAATGCTATTTATGTGCTGCCCATTTACATTCTGTAATTTCCATATCTGTAAATGTTGCTTTAAAGGAAGATTGCTCCGGACTGCAGGCGTATATTCCGACTTTTATTTGTCTGGAGCCTTCCCACATATGACATATCCTCATCTGCTTAAAATTAACACCATCCGTACTGCATTCTATGCAGTAGTCACTTTCTCTTCTGCTGAAACGATACCACATTTCTTTTATATCTGCTGAAATGTCCGTGGTTGCCCAATCAGAATAACCATGATTTGTCACAACGCTTCCAAGCCTCTGGTATTCAGTATTTTCATACTCAATAGAGGCTTTTAGCCAGTTGTCGCTATCTAAGTACATTGCAATTCCGCATTGGTCAAAACGGCATTTACTTTCAAAATGTGTTTTTACCACAAAAGAAAAATATGGTTCGGATATATCTATCTGTAACACAGGGGCATTATCATTTTGAAAACCGTAATATGTTCTCTGCCATAAATCTGTCTTCGGTTCTGTAATAATTTCTACTGAGGTTTCAGTTATAACCGCCTGTTTTGGTTCTCTTACCCATACAGGTTTATTTTTTATAAAATCAATTTTTTCCATTAGTTAATCCTCCTTTGATATTATTTATAAATAATATAACTGATTTAATATTTAAGTCAATGCTTTTTAAATGCAGATTTTTCTGGATTGATTTTTAAATGAAGAAAAGATATACTTACAAAAAGACAATGTTGCGGTGATGTTTAAACATACTTGGAAATCTTAGTAATGTTGGAGGTAAATTAATGGATAAATTATCAAAAGACGCTGAAAAAATAATGAATGAACGATTTGGTAAGGATAGTATTATTGCATTGGCAACAACAGTTGATGATGTACCTTATGTACGTAGTGTGAATGCATTTTATTTTGAGGGTGCATTTTATGTACTGACTTATGGATTGTCAAATAAAATGAAACAAATTGAGAAAAATCCTATTGTTGCAATTGCGGGCGAATGGTTTACTGCACATGGTAAAGGTGTTAATTTGGGTTATTTCGGAAAAGTAGAAAATGAGATTATTGCTGAAAAGATGAAAATAATATTTTCTGAATGGATTGATAATGGTCATAATAATTTTGAGGATATAAATACTTGTATTTTGTGTATTGATTTAATGGATGGAATATTGTTTTCACATGGGACACGTTATGAAATCGATTTTTCAAAGTAGTCACAAATCTAATTGTGGAAGTATGAATATGGAATAATTTAGGTTAAGTAATTCTTGACTAAAAAATCACAGTATGTGAAAATGAATATAAAATAGGAAAAAGGGGCAAAAGAGAAAAAAAGAAGGGAAAAATACACATCTGGAACTAAATCCCAAGTCAATATCTCTTTTTACGTTTATGTAAAATTATATCCCGATAAAACATCACTAAGGAGGAGTAAAATAATGCAAAAAAACACAGTATCAACAGGAATATTATCATAAACAGCAAAATCAAACAGTATGGAAAGTACTACAGGCAGCAGGGGAATATATAAATATGACAGTCTTAACAGAATGAGTGAAGCCGTAATGGAAGACGGAAGGTATGGTATGGAAAAGGAAATAATGTATGTTAAACAAGTTTATAGAAAAAATTAGAAATAATGATATTATTAATGTGAGTTTTTTTGCATATTGTGATGTGGATGAATTATTAGACATGAGAGATGATGAAGAATTTGACTCAGAGTGGATGAGAGTATATAATATTCTAAATGAAATTAATATTGAAGATTCTGAAAAACAAATCATTGATAGAATACGAGAAAAGAGTTTTATACGGATATATAATTTATCAGAGTCGAGTGATATAGCAAGTTGTGTTTCTGATGACTTTGAAATAATATGTAAAGCATGTATTTCTGGTTACGATGATAAGTGGTTGAATTCCCTTATTATGTCATATGCTAAAAATGAATTTCCATGTGGTAAATTGGAAATAACAGAATATAATTTGACTGACTCTATTAATTATTTATTAAATTAGGTTTATACTTTAGGACATCCAACTTCCTAAATTCATTTGCAGACAAATGAATTTGGTATATGAAAGGAAAAAGTTCATATGAAGGCAATTAGAATGAAGAGAATACGTTTAATTCTCCAGTTGTTGTAGTAAAAATGTGGATGGTAAGAATAAGAAATTTATTAAGGGTGAACGTTTGAAATATTATCCGATAGGTATGCCATTGTTTTCAGCAAGCAGGGGTATGAAGAGACTATATAAAGTCAACATTTCAAGAAGATCTTGAGATAACAAGGTATGATTTAGATGCATAGGAAAAAGATTGGATCTCAGAAAGATGTGATGATGTAGAAGGATTATTAACTGGTTTTTCTTATGATTATGAGATTATACATAAGTTAAAAAAATTGATAAGTAATGAAAAATTGAGCGAATATAATAGTATTTTGTTATTATATAATTTTCAGTATGAAAAAGTCTATATAAATAAAAGAATGGATTATATTGGTTGTGTAGATGTAAATATTAATTAAATTAAATAAGGGATGTAATAGTCTTTATTAAGATTATTGCATCCTTTTGGCTATAATAGAAGCCACCATTACACAAGATATGATTGGAGCGGGTAGTCCTGCTAAATCATTCATAAAGCCGGCAGGTTTTGTTGGACAAAAAAGGCACGCAAGAGGGCATTTATTAGGTAAGAGTTGGGTGGCTCTGGAAGTGACCTTAGAAATTTAGTAACAATTTACTAAAATCCAGTTAATAATCCAGTAATGAGTTCAATTGAAAAAGAAGTTAGGAAAACGGCAGAAGGAGGAGAGGATTGAAGATTATCAAACAATATTAAACAGAAAGTAGGAATATATGAATTATGATATTAATATGATTTTGCCTTTTCAAAAGGAAAATTGTAAAGAGAATTCATGGGAAGAGGTAGAAAAAAGGATAGGAATTATATTTCCGGAAGATTATAAAGAGTTTATAGATTCTTATGGAGAAGGAAGTATTAATGAATTTTTTATGGATATTGCCACCATTTTGTAAAAACGAAAATCTAAATTCAATAAAAAGATTTAAGGTAATGCAAGAGTCGTACGATAGTATAAAAAAGAATTTTCAGATTTATAATAGTAATGATTTATTTGTAGTGGAAGAACTGTCAATGAATGCAGATGGAAATAGATGTAATAAAACTTGGGAATGATATAGTTTCTGGCTATCCGACTGGAAAAGTTAATGAACCAAAACCATCAGGATTTTAAAATAAAGAGGTGATTGTATGTATAGAGAGTTAGATGATTTATTATCAGAGGAATCAACAATTGATTGGTGGTATGATGATGGTTTTCTTATTGCACAAAATATTATGAATAATTTTTCAAAGGATGATTGGGAAAAACTTTCAAATGATGTATTAGATAAAGACTTAGAATGGCAAAAAAAATTAGTATATTGCCTTGATAATCAAATAATAGAAGAGGAACTTGAGATAATAGGTAAATTGTTTTGTACAAATGATGATGAGTTGCTGGAAATGTGTATTGATGCATTGCGCTCGTTTGATAATGAAATAGGACATACATATGTAAAAATGCATCCTCAAATTATAGAAGAAGCTAAAAACAGAATGAATATTGCAGGGAATGCTACAAAAAGAATGTTACAACATTTTTTGGAAGTTTTTACTATTCATTAATTATGGATATACTTTAGTACTCACAACTCACTAAATCCTTTTTAAATAAATCCATTTGAACGGATTTGATGTGATTAAGAATATACATGTACCATTAGTTGATTAGTAGGAGAATAGAGATGATTGAAATGATTAAAAATAGTGCTGTTTCATTTCACATAAGAGTAGATATACAAGGTATTGAACAAATGCTTAGCTATATTGAGAAAAATAATATTAATGGTAAGGAACACCTACAGTTAATTATTTAGGGAAAAACAGAAGATTTGAAATACAACTTAATAACCAAGAGGATAGAATAATAATCACTGAGGATATTATAAAAATATGTATGGATGACGAGGAGATTGATTATTTAAAGCAGAGATTAGAAGAAGCGTTGGTAAGTAAATATTTCTATCTTTCAGAAATATGCGAAAGAAATTATAAGAATAGAAACATAACTTTAATGAAGTACTATCTGAAGACAGCTAGATTCGTGAAAACGGCTACAAGAGCCATAAGTTATGCGGCGACATTCACACAGGCAACAGGTTGCACAGTCAGGGGAATGAAAAATGTCTGGAAAAACATAAAAGACAGAAACTTCTTTACCAAGCAGAACGCAGCAGAAATGGCAGGACTTGCTACAAATACATTCACAGCATTACATAATAATAATGGTGGATATCTGAACATTTGAGGAAATGAGAGTGGTAGTGGCTTTAATTTTGATAATCCTGTAGATTTAACTGATTTTAGAAAAGACCATATCTTAAATAATCATAAATATGGTGTAGGTAAACCAGATAAAACAGAATTTCCACAAAATAGGAGTGATAAAGAAATACTTCGTTATGTTTCTGATGTTGCAACATACCCTAAAGCAACTTAAGGAATGGGAAAATGGGATTCTCCTTATGCTATTGGTATAAGATAAGGAATAGAAAAATGAGTTGATTTTTATCCAGAGGTTAATCCGAAATATAGCGGAAAAATATCAACAGCATATACATTGAATACACCTCAAAATCCACCGAAAGGGGGGAAATTAATGGAGCTAAAATTGCTTGAGTTGATAAGAGGATGTGAAGAATATCTTGATAAAGAATCAGTTGATGAAGTTATGCACTTTTATAGGCATGGTGAATATGAAATGGCATTAGAGGGGCTGATTATTGAAATGATAAAAGTACAAAAATATCCTAAAAATTATACAGCAGACTCGATTAATGACTTAGTGCTATATTATCATTTAAATGTTGAAAGTGTATTTGATTATTGTTTTTGGGAAAAATTTGAAAAGTGGATTTCGAAAAATTGAAACTATTTTAATTGTGATTATACTTTAGTACTCCCAACTTCCTGTTATTGAATAAATATGTATGACCAGTTATGTATATCATGACTGGTCTGTATTTAATAAAATTGCTAATAAGTCAAGAGTGGTAGTGATTCTGGTATTGGAGAGTATGCAGATGTAGGAGGACATCATATACATGCCAAAGCTGTTTTTAGAGGAGATGTTGACTATGACTCTGAAAGAGGACTTTCAATTAGCCAAGAATTTATGGAGAAAAACGGACTAAATCATCAGATAATCACCTCAAAGCAACGCAAGTTGTTTAAAGAATTGTATGAAAGTGGCAGACCGAATACATTGGATGAACATATGAGAACTGCAAGAGAGGCTTTAAAAGCAGGTGGAGCAAGTGACAGTCTGATAAATGACTTGTTGATAAAGTCGTTGGCTAATTTGAAAGAACAAGGTGTAACACAGCCAACTAGAATACCATGGTATTCAAAATAATTATAGAATGGAGAATTCATAATGAAAGATTTATTAAGTTATTTTGGAGAAATGTTAATTAATGAGGTAAGAGACAGGACTATACGTGGATTTGACATGAGAATTACTGGTAAAATGAAAGATGAGAGTTCTAAAAAGTTATTTGAGAAAGTCCAACAGATGAGTGATGAGCAACGTCTGGTAATAGAAAAAATTATACCTCAGATTGTTGATTTGAGTATTCATAATATGCTTTGTATGATTGAGGAAAATGCAAATATAGATATGCAAGTAGAAAATGAAATCATATCTGAACTAAGTGATGGATTAGCCGGAGAATTGTATACAGAAGATGGATGGATTCAAAGATTTTCGAAGCAACGTTATGAAGAAATATAAGAATAATAGTTTATAAAGAGTAAAATGAATTGTTAAGGGCTATGTTGAACAAAATGCTAATCCGGAAGTCGCTTTGTATACAAAATCTTTAGGGTTTAATAATAGTAAAGGTAATACAGGAGGACAATTTAAGCGGTTAGGAGCAGAGGAACATTATGGATTATCACCACATGTGCATCAATCAATAAGGAATGTTGCTCCAAACGGAACAATATATGGGAGAACTGGAAAAACTGTAGGTATTGATACTTTGTCTCCAAGCAACAAAGATGTTAAACAGTTATATGAGTATCTTAGTAATGGAAAATATCATCAATAGGAGAATTTTATGAAGAAAGAACAGATTAATTTTTTTGAGGAGTTAGCATATATACAAGAATACTGCGTAAATGTTTCATTAAGTAAAGAAGATAAATATTGTAATACGGAAGAACTTTTAAAAGATGTAACAGGCGAAGTTATTTATAGAATTATGGAATTATTTGATGGTTATGGAGGTGAATTGCAAAGATGTAATATTGTTAATACTGTAACAGGCGAAGTTATTAATGAAGGTATAGAATTACATGATAAATGTGTAGAATTTTTAGAAAGTCCTTACAATGACAAGAAATAAAAAGTAAGGTATATTGCTGATAAAATTTGATTATAATTATGCATATAAGCTGGTTTTTCAGTATATAGAAACATTTTATTACATAGTAAGAATACATAGTCATTGTGGTTATTTGTCACCAAATGAATTCAAGGAGAAATATCATAATGAATTAAGAAAAATGAAATTAATTGTAGGATAAAAGGATGTTATGAAAAAAGTTCACGTTTAATTTATTCTCATTTGCCACTTGTTGGCAGAGCAATTTTTGATGAGCAGCAACTTCTCTATAATGCTCTTTTGGAATGGATTGATACTTTTGAAAGGCAATTCAGAGAGGAATTGGAATATGGCAAAGAAAGTAACGAATAGTTTTCAATGAATTAAAGGCACGGTTTATAAGTAATTATACAAAATTAGTTTGAGGTGAAACATCTTATGGATATGTATTTTGAAATAAAAGTACAGTTTGAGAAAAATCGTAATGAGGAAAATGCAGTTAAAATGGCAGCATATATGAGAAACTTATTTCCGTTTTATGGATTGCCAACTCCAAAACGAAAAACTATTTATAAAGATTTTCTGAAAAGTGAGAGAAAGGGCAAAATAGTGGATTGGGATTTCCTGGATAAATGTTATGAAAATGAATACAGAGAATTTCAATATCTTGTTATTGATTACCTTGTAGCGATGCAGAAATTTTTAACATATGATGATGTACCACACATAAAAAAATATATCAAATCTAAGCAATGGTGGGACACGATTGATGGATTTGATAGAATTGTAGGAAATATTGCTTTTGTTGATGACAGAATAAATGATTTAATGCTTGAGTGGTCAATGGATGAGGATTTTTGGGTGCGTAGGATTGCCATTGACCATCAGCTTTGCAGAAAGGATAAGACGAATATAGAATTGCTTGAAAAAATATTAATAAATAATTTTGGCAGTTCAGAGTTCTTTATCAATAAGGCAATAGGATGGAGCTTGCGAGATTATTCCAAGACTAATCCAGAATGGGTAAGAAATTTTGTGGAATTACATAAAGATAAAATGGATAAATTGAGTGTTAGAGAAGCGAGCAAATATTTGTAAGTTTTTAATAAATAGCTTGATACATATAGCGAATATCACAGAGCCAGACACATAGACGCAGAGTCGATGAACTTGTGAGATAGATTACTACAGTCCATTGTCTCTGTTTTTATTCCTGCGAGCAACGAGCCAAGTGGCTGCTTGCAGACATTTGGCGACTGCCGCGAGGGTCAAATACCCCGCAGCTTGCTGCGTTACAAATTTGATGCCCCGTTAGCTTGCTGCGGGGTATTTGACTTGTGAAATAAAATACCGATTCGTAGGAATTAGGGAAACACTGATTAATTAATCATTTATCGGTTCTATTACCTTGTTTCGGACTTTTTTTACAAAGAATGTTTGATTTGGCTGTATTTCTTAAGTTTTTCTTGGTTTCTGCAGGTCA
>JAAVHZ010000022.1 GCA_014799465.1 Lachnospiraceae bacterium
ATTAGTATAACATCTGATGAAGGAAGAACACCTTCTTCTGTTATCAGTAAGAAATGAAATATAGAAACTTGTTAATCAAGTAGTCTTATTGACTACATCATTATTATACTAGGAGGAGATTATAATGAAAAAAATAGTAGGGTTATTGATAATGGTGTTAATATTGTCATCTGTAACTTATAATGTTTATGCGAAAAGTGAAACTTTTGAAGTGGTTAATTTTAGTTCGGATAATTTTCAGATGTCAAGGGAACAGATAGGACAGTTTAATAATATAGGCAGTGAAATTCTTCAGGGATATAAATGTCAGAGTACATTATCAGAAGAATTTAGAGTAGGAGATTTGGTTAATCCATTATCTATATTGGATGATAGAGGCTTGATTTTTCTTAGTAATGTGGAACCCGCACCATTTTGTCAGATTGTTAAGGTCAAAACTTACTATGATTCTGATGGCGATGGGGTTGCAAATTATATTAGTGAACCAACAGGATTCATGGTGGGACCCGGAATTGTTCTTACGGCAGCACATTGTGTATATAAACCTGACATGCATACTGTTAGTGTTGGAGTATATGTAAAACCTAATGGTTATACGAATTATTTAGCTTATCATATAGCTGATTCATGGACTATATCAAGTGAATATTATAATGATCCTAATAATTTGAATTCTGACTATGATTGGGCAATAATTACGATGAAGGAAAATATTTCTGCAAAAACAGGGTGGATGGGTATAGGATATTCTGTAGAGGATATAAAAGATAAGCAGATAACTGTATCAGGTTATCCGGGAGATGAAAAATACATAGGTCATCAGTGCTGCAGTACGGGTGTAATGAATTCAATATCAGAATACAGGGTACAACATACCGCTAATACGCTTCCCGGACATAGCGGTTCACCAATATTTAATTCAGATGGAGTAGCTTGGGCTATTCACACTCATGGTGGCGGACAATATAATTATGGAACACGTTTTGATATTAATTTGTATGGTCTTTTGAAACAGAAAATATATAATGATATTTGCAAGTACTATGATTAGGAGGGGATGTATATGGAGTTTAAAAAATTTTTTCTAATACTGATAATGCTGATGCCTTTAGCTATTATACAAAGTGAAGTATGTATATATGCAGATAGTGAAAAGTTTGATACAGATTACATACAGAATTTTGATGATAATGGCAAAAACGATAATTCGGTAGATAAAGAAGGGATTATGGTTAGTGAAATTTGTTATACTGTTGTATATACAGGGGAACCTATAGATATAGATAAATTATTGGATGTGTATAGTATTAGCGGAAGGAAACTTACTAAAGATGTTGACTATACATTGGAATATTATGATAATGTGGATATAGGAACTGCAAGAGTTGTAATAACAGGCATAGGCAGGTATACAGGAGTATTAACAACAATATTCAAAATTGTTGATAAATTGGATGATGAAGTTAATGACAAAAACAATAATTCGGTAGATAAAGAAGGGATTATGGTTAATGAAATCTGTTATACTGTTGTATATACTGGGGAACCGGTAAATATAGATAAATTATTGGATGTGTATAGCATTAGCGGAAAGAAACTTACTAAAGATGTTGACTATACATTGGAATATTATGATAATGTGAATATAGGAACTGCAAGAGTTGTAATAACGGGCATTGGCGGCTATACAGGAGTATTAACAACGATATTTAAGATTGTTGGGAAATCAGATGATGGAGTTTTGAAGGATGTAATAACAATAAGCAGTGATAAAAATGCAATTTATGTTAAACAATCTGTGAAACTTAAGGCTGAGATTAATGGTAAAGTGACATCGGATGTGGTTTGGAGCAGCAGTAATAAAAGTGTGGCAAAAGTAAGCAGCAGTGGAAAAATAACAGGTGTATCAAAGGGAACAGCAATAATTACAGTTACAAGTAAATCAAACAAAGAGTTAAAAACTGAATATAAAATTAAGGTAAATTCATATTCGTCAAATGTAAAGTCAAAGAGCTATATAATATCAACAAAAGATAATTTTGGGTTCAAAAATAGATTCATAACAAGTTACAGCCAGATGAAAAAAATTATTAAACAGTATTCAAAATCTAAGAATTGTGATAAGAAAATATTAAACAGATTGAAAAGTTATAACAGTTCATATTTTAAAGAAAAAGCATTATGTCTTCATACAATAACTCAGACAAAGGACAAAAAAGTATCGGTAGCATCAGTAAAAAAAGCAATGAAAAGTAATGGTAAATTCAAAATTACTATTTCTATAAAACCTGGTACTAGTAAAAAGGATTATAAAAAAGGCAATATGAAAAGGTACCAATGTTTTGTTGAAATACCACAGTCTGTTGCCAATATAACAGATACTGTTAAAGTATCATAGTTGAACGATGTGGCTAATGATTTTGTATTGTAAAACTTTAGTTACTATAAAAATCATTATGTTTGATGATGCATTTTTGATTCGTGAGCATATTCCCTCTTTACAAAACAAGTAAAGTATTATACTATATATGAAAATGAAATAAACAGAACTTCAGGGCAGGGTGTAATTCCCTACCGGCGGTATAGCCCGCGAGCGGAGAGATTCGCAGATTCGATGAGATTTCGAAGCCGACAGTAAAGTCTGGATGAAAGAAGTTTATTAAAAATGGCTTACAGTCATTGTATTACTATATGATATTTTGATAAAAACCCTGAATCCTATGGAATTCAGGGTTTTATTAATTATATGGAGGAGGTGCCGGTGTGTGGATAATGAAAAAGAAAAGTATATGAAAAGAGCATTGGAACTTGCAGCTCTTGGAACAGGTCATACAAGTCCCAATCCCTTAGTTGGATGTGTTGTGGTAAAACAGGGAAAAATAATAGGTGAAGGCTATCATCAGAAGTGCGGAGAATACCATGCAGAGCGTAATGCACTGTTAAATTGTAAAGAAGATACTGAAGGTGCGGAGTTGTATGTTACATTAGAACCGTGCTGCCACTATGGGAAAACTCCGCCATGTACAGAAATTATTATAGAAAAGGGAATAAAGAAAGTGTACATTGGAAGTGGTGACCCCAATCCTTTAGTTGCAGGAAAGGGCAGCAGTATACTTAGAGAACATGGTATTGAGGTTGAAGAGTATATAATGGAGGATGAATGCCTGAAACTGAATGAAATATTTTTCCATTATATCAGAGAAAAAGTGCCTTTTATAGCTATGAAATATGCAATGACACTGGATGGTAAGATAGCAGCATTTACAGGAGATTCAAAATGGGTGACAGGTGAAGAGGCAAGAAAATATGTTCATTTTCTTAGAAAGAAATATTCAGGAATTATGGCAGGAATTGGAACAGTTTTGGCAGATGACCCTATGTTAAACTGCAGAATTGAAGATGGTGTTGACCCGATGCGGATAATATGTGATACATACCTTCGTTTACCGTTGTCCGGAAATATAGCCAAAACTTCAGAAAACATACCTACAATCGTGGCATGTGGAGAAAATGCGGACGTGGAAAGAGAGAAAGAGTTGACGGCAAAAGGTATAAAAATAGTCAGAATTCCTGAAATATCAGAGGGGATACTCAATCTTAGATATCTTATGAAGTATCTTGGAAGTGAAATTAAGCTCGACAGTATACTTTTAGAAGGAGGTGGAAATCTTAACGCTTCCGCACTTGAACAAGGAATAGTAAATAAAGTATATGCATATATTGCACCTAAAATAATAGGTGGTGCAGATGCAAAATCACCAATAGAGGGCAGAGGCATTAGTTTTATGAAAGATGCAGTAATGCTTCAGCATACAGAGATAACTAAACTTGGAAATGATTATTGCATATCAGGAGGTGTGAAATGTTTACCGGAATAGTAGAAGAACAGGGGGTAATCAGTAATATAGCCACAGGAAAAAATTCTGCCACACTCTTCATAAAATGTAAGAAAGTTTTAGAAGGTACAAAGGTTGGAGACAGTATTGCTGTAAATGGGGTATGCCTGACTGTTACAACAATGGGAAAAGGTGAATATACCGCAGATATAATGCATGAGACACTTAACCGCAGTTCCCTCGGACAGTTAAAAAAAGGAGATTATGTAAATTTGGAACGGGCAATGGCAGCAGATGGTAGATTTGGAGGTCATATTGTTTCAGGTCATATAGATGGAACCGGAAGTATATCAGACATATATGAGGATGATAATGCAGTTTGGTATACGATAAAAGCATCAAAGGATATACTTCGCTATATTGTTGAAAAAGGCTCTATTACAATAGATGGCATAAGTCTTACGGTTGCATATGTGGATGAACAGAGTTTTAAAGTGTCAACAATTCCACATACAAGAAAGGAAACAAATCTTTCAGAAAAAAAGGCAGGTTCTACAGTTAATCTGGAATGTGATATTATTGGAAAATACGTAGAAAAGCTAATGGGTTTTTCTGACAATGGCTATTTAGAAGGTAAGAAAAGCAATATTACGGAAAAACTTTTGGCGGAAAACGGATTTATATAAATAATTATGTAAACAAGAAAGGAGAGCAACGATTTTATGGCAGATATTGGAACAATAAAACAGGCAGCAGATGACTTGAGAAATGGAAAGATTATTCTGGTTATAGATGATCCCGACAGAGAAAATGAAGGTGATTTTATCTGTGCAGCAGAATATGCGACACCTGAGAATGTAAACTTTATGGCAACTTATGGCAAAGGGCTTATATGTATGCCTATGAGCAAGTCAATGTGTGAGAAACTTAATCTGAACCAAATGGTGGATAACAATACAGATAATCATTCAACTGCATTTACCGTATCAATAGATTATAAGGATACTACAACGGGGATATCGGCTTATGAAAGAAGCATGACAGCAGTTAAAGTGGTTGAGGATGGAGTGAGTCCGGAAGATTTTAGAAGACCGGGACACATGTTTCCGTTGGAAGCGAGGGAAGGGGGTGTACTGAAAAGAAACGGACATACTGAAGCTACGGTGGATTTGGTAAAGATAGCAGGACTTAAAGAGTGTGGACTGTGCTGCGAGATAATGCGTGAAGACGGGACAATGATGAGAACTACTGAACTTATGCAGCTGGCAGATAAATTCGGAATTACGGTAATAACCATAGCAGACCTTATTAAGTACAGACTTGAAAAGGAAAGTCTGGTTAAGTGTGTGTCATCAGCAAAACTGCCTACTAAATACGGAGAGTTCACAATACATGGTTATGAGAATAAACTAAATGGAGAGCATCATATAGCACTCACAATGGGAGAAGTATCAGATGGGAAACCGGTACTCTGCCGTGTGCATTCAGAGTGTTTTACGGGAGATGTGCTTGGCTCTTACAGATGTGACTGTGGTGAACAGCTTGACAAAGCATTGCAGATGATAGCAGAGGAAGGCAGAGGAGTCCTGCTTTATCTGAGACAGGAAGGCAGAGGAATAGGGCTTATAAATAAGATAAAAGCATATTCACTTCAAGAACAGGGGTTTGACACGGTGGAGGCAAATATAAGGCTGGGATTTCCGGCTGATATGAGAGAATATGGTATAGGTGCACAGATGTTGTATGATCTGGGAGCAAAAAAGCTAAGGCTTATGACTAATAACCCACAGAAAATAACAGGTTTATCGGGGTATGGGATTTCCATAGAGGAAAGAGTGCCGATACAGATTAAAGCAAAGAAGGAAGATTTAAAATATCTTCTTACAAAACAGAACAAAATGGAACATATGACTGATTACAAGTAAAGGAGTTTAAAATGAACAGAATAGAAGGAAATGTAATAGGAAGCAGTATTAAAGTCGGAATTGTAGCAGCAAGGTTTAATGAGTTTATTGTAAATAAGCTTATTGGAGGTGCACAGGATGCACTGGTAAGACATGGTGTGGCAGATGAGGATATAACTCTGGCATATGTGCCAGGTGCATTTGAGATACCTTTAGTTGCAAAAAAGATGGCACAGAGCGGAAAGTATGATGCAGTCATATGTCTTGGAGCAGTAATAAGAGGAGCTACCAGCCATTATGATTATGTATGTGCCGAAGTCAGTAAGGGAGTAGCTTCTGTATCCCTTGAAGCAGGAATTCCGGTAATATTCGGTGTGCTTACCACTGATAATATAGAACAGGCTATAGAAAGAGCTGGAACTAAAGCGGGAAACAAGGGGTATGACGTGGCATGCTCGGCTATAGAGATGGTAAATGTGTTAAAAAATCTGTAATATTTATGGTTGTTTATTCCAAAGTGCTACTTTTTCAATATTTTTGATTGACAAATTTAAAAGGAATGTTATAATAACCATAAGTGTCGAAAAAACTTTAGCATTAAAACAATTTCAATTTAATTTAGGAGGATGAAGAAAAAAGATGATTAACAACTTATTCAACAAAAAAGTTCTTGCAGTTGTTAGTGCGGTTACACTTTCAGTATCAAGTGTAGCATTAGCGTTTACAACATCAGGAGGTTATGGTTTAGAAACTAATGCACCATCAACAAGTGCATCAGCAAAACCACCAGTAGAGGAGATAACAACAGAGGCGAAACCGGTAGAGGAGATAACAACAGAGGCGAAACCGGTAGAGGAGATAACAACAGAGGCGGAACCAACACCATCAGCAGCACCAAGTACAAACCCAAATCCAAGTGAGTCGCCTGTTGACCCTGTAGAGGAAGACACATATCAGATTTTAGGTACATTAGTTGGTACATGGGATCTGGGATCTGGTGGATTTATGGTTCAGTCAAAGGATGACGCAAATATTTACACATACACAGTATTAAATGTTAAAGCTGGTTCATATGAATTCCAGATAGTAAAGAATAACAGCTGGGATACAAAATTCAGCGGAGCACAGGGCTTCATTAACTCAGATTATCCAAACTTAAAATGTGTGGTTAAGGAAGATTGTGATGTAACAGTAACACTCAACCTTAAAGATATGACAGTAAAGACATCTGTAGATGAAGAACTGGTTGAGCAGACAGATATTTCAGCAGCTACAGTTACATTGGCAAAAGCTAAGACTACTTATAATGGTCAGGTACAGGCACCAGTTGTTTCATCAGTAGTTCTTGGTACAACAGAATTAAAAGCCGGAGTTGATTATGAAGTTACAGAAATAAGCCCTAAAAAAGCCGGTACGTATACTGTAAAGGTAGATGGTAAAGGAAACTATAAGGGTCAGGCAGCTGCGGAATACACAATTGCTAAGAAGAATATTAAGACAGGTACAGCTACAGTTACCGGTAAAACATATACTGGCAAGAAACTTACATCTTCAAAGTATACATTAAAGATTAAACTTAATGGTAAAACAGTAACTCTTAAGAAGGGTACAGACTATACAGTAAAAGCTGTTTCAAGAACAAATGTAGGTTCTTCAAATGTTACATTCACAGGTAAAGGTAACTTTACAGGTACAGTAAAAGGAAAATTCACAGTTAAAGCTAAGAGCATCAAATCTGCTAAGATTACAGTTTCAAGCAAGGTAGCTTATACAGGTAAGAGTGTAAAAGCAACTGTTAAGGTTAAAGATGGCTCTAAGACTTTAAAGGCTAATAAAGATTATACATTAAAATTCAGTAACAATAAGAAGATTGGCAAGGCAAAAGTAACAATCAAAGGAAAAGGCAATTACTCAGGTTCAGTTAATAAAACATTTAAGATTGTTCCTGGTAAAGCAAGCATTAAGAAAGTAGTTAATGTTAAAGGAAAGAAAGCAAAAGTTACAATCAAGAGTGTTAAGGGTGCTACAAGCTACAAAGTATCTTACAGAGTTAAGGGTGCTAAGAAGTGGTCTACAGTAACATCTAAGAAAAGATCAATTGTTCTTTCTAAATTAAAGAAGAATAAAACATACCAGATTAAAGTAGCAGCAGTTGCTAAATCAGGTAAAACAACTTATACTGGTGCATACAGCAGTGTAAAGACATTAAAGATTAAGAAATAATTATAATCGACACTACTTAAAAAGAAACCATGCATTTGCATGGTTTCTTTTTGCTAGTATTTTACATGTTGAAAAAAGGTAGTTATTGTGATATGATTTAAAAAGTACATTGTTTGAAATATAAGTATATATGGAGGTAGTAATGAAGGTAGTTATATTAGCCGGTGGATTTGGGACAAGGATAAGTGAAGAAAGCCATTTGAAGCCAAAACCAATGATAGAGATAGGTGAGCAGCCGATATTATGGCATATAATGAAAGAATATTCCCATTACGGATATAATGAATTTATAATCTGCCTTGGATATAAGCAGTATGTAATAAAAGAGTATTTTGCGGATTATTTTCTTCATACATCAGATGTGACATTTGATTTAGCTAATAATGAAATGACAGTTCATAATAATGCTTCAGAACCGTGGAAAGTTACATTAGTGGACACAGGACTTAATACGATGACCGGAGGAAGAATAAAGAGGGTTAAAGATTATATTGGCGATGAGACATTCATGCTTACTTATGGTGATGGTGTGGCTGATGTGGATATTAATAAGTTAGTTGAATATCATAAGTCACATGGAAAAATCGCTACCATGACAGCAATCGGTCTTGATCAGAGATTTGGTGTTTTGGACATTGGTGATGATGGTCATACGGTAAAAGCTTTCAGGGAAAAGACTAAGTCAGACGGCAGTATAATAAATGGCGGATATATGGTTCTTGAGCCGAAGATTATAGACTATATAGATGATGATACCACAGTATTTGAGAAGAAACCATTAGAGACTGTGGCATCCATGGGGGAACTTATGGCATATAACCATAAAGGATTCTGGCATTGTATGGATACACAGAGAGATAAGATAAAACTTGAAGAGATGTGGGCAAGTGGAAATGCACCGTGGAAACTCTGGTAAGCGTAAGAAGAAAATCTAAGGCTGCAAAAGACGCAGCCTAAGATTTTCTAAGTCTTACGCAGAAGAATCGCTGGGGCGATTCTTCCGAATATAATTTTAGTTATTGTTGTGCCAACTTATGTTGGCACTGGTGGATTTGCGGTATGGTTGGAAGTGTAAAAAATTTAGAAAGAGAGCTTTTGTATGAGTTATTTGGATTTTTATAAAGGAAAGAAAGTACTGGTTACCGGGCATACGGGATTTAAGGGATCATGGATGTGCAGAGTTCTTATAAATGCAGGAGCTATAGTTGCGGGATATTCTCTTGAACCACCTACAACGCCTAATCTTTATGATATATGTGGAATAGAGGATAAGATAAAGTCTGTCATTGGAGATATAAGAAATCTTGATAAGCTTGACAGGCTTTTTTGTGATTTTAAGCCAGAGATAGTAATTCATCTTGCGGCACAGCCTATAGTAAGAGATTCTTATAAGGAACCGGTATATACCTATGAGACCAATGTTATGGGAACGGTTAATATTTGTGAATGTGTAAGAAATCATAATTGCGTAAAATCATTTTTAAACGTTACAACAGATAAGGTATATGAGAATAAAGAATGGGAGTGGGGATATCGCGAAAATGAGCCGTTGGATGGATATGACCCATATTCGAACAGTAAATCCTGTTCTGAGCTGGTTACACACAGTTACAAAAATTCTTTCTTTAATGAAATGGATGTGGCAGTCTCTACAGCGAGAGCAGGTAATGTAATTGGAGGAGGCGATTTCGCCAATGACAGGATAGTGCCGGACTGTGTAAGGGCAGCACAAAAGCATGAGGATATAGTAGTCCGCAATCCACATTCCACAAGACCTTTTCAGCATGTATTAGAGCCGGTTATGGCATATCTTATGATAGCGGAAGAGCAATATAAGGATAAAAGATATCAGGGATATTATAATGTTGGTCCTGATGAGGGCGATTGTGTAACTACTGGTATGTTGGTAGATACGTTTTGCAGTAAATGGGGTCAGGGAATGAAATGGTTAAATAAGTCGGATGGTGGTCCTCATGAAGCAAGTTTTCTTAAACTTGACTGTTCCAAGCTTAAGACAGTATTTGGGTGGAAACCTAAGTGGAATTTTGATAAGGCAATGGAAAAGACGGTGGAATGGTCAAAGATATTTGTTGAAGATGGAGACGTTGTTGAATGTATGGACAGACAGATTGAAGAATATTGTATGTAAGATGGAGGATTAAAATGTTTGATAACAAGACTGAATCACAGGCAAGGGAAGAAATATTAGGATTAGTAGAAGAATATTGTAATAAATATCATAATAAACAGACATATAAGGAAGGTGACAGGATTCCATATGCTTCCAGATATTATGGCAGTGAAGAAATGGTAAATCTGGTGGATAGTTCATTAGAGTTCTGGCTTACGGCAGGCAGATATACAGAACAGTTTGAAAAGCAGTTTTCAGAATATCTGGGTGTACGATTCTGTTCTCTGGTTAATTCAGGCTCATCAGCTAATCTGAATGCATTTATGGCACTAACTTCATCACTTTTAGGTGACAGAAGAGTTAAGCGTGGAGATGAGGTTATTACTGTGGCGGCAGGATTTCCAACTACAGTGTCGGCTATTATACAATATGGTGCAGTTCCAGTATTCGTAGATGTAACAATTCCACAGTATAACATAGATGTAAATATGCTGGAAGAAGCATATTCAGAAAAGACAAAGGCTGTAATGATAGCTCATACATTGGGTAATCCATTTGATTTAAAAGCAGTTAAAGAGTTTTGCGATAAGCATAATCTATGGCTTATTGAAGATAACTGTGATGCACTAGGTTCAATATATGAAATAAATGGAGAAAAGAAATTTACAGGTACTATAGGAGATATAGGTACATCAAGTTTCTATCCGCCTCATCATATGACTATGGGAGAAGGCGGTGCCGTATATACGGATAATCCTTTATTGAATAAAATTATACGTTCTTTCAGGGATTGGGGACGTGACTGTATATGTGCACCGGGACAGGATAACCTGTGTGGACATAGATTTGATAAACAATATGGTGAACTTCCTGTAGGCTATGACCATAAATATGTGTATTCTCATTTTGGATATAACCTTAAGGCTACAGATATGCAGGCGGCGATAGGGTGTGCACAGCTTGCAAAGTTTCCTTCATTTGTGGAAAAAAGGAGACATAACTTTGACAGACTTAAGGCTGGTCTTAAAGAAGTTCAGGATAAAATCATACTTCCTGAACCTTGTGAGAATTCTACACCGAGCTGGTTTGGTTTCCTTATAACATGCCGTGAGGGTGTGGATAGAAATAAAGTAGTTCCTTATATTGAAGAGCATGGAGTCCAGACGAGAATGCTGTTTGCCGGTAATCTTATAAAGCATCCATGTTTTGATGAAATGAGACAGAGCGGTGAAGGTTATAGAGTTGTGGGAGAACTCACTAATACAGACAGAATTTTAAATGATACCTTCTGGGTAGGTGTATATCCGGGTATGACAGATGAAAAGATAGATTATATGATAAAGACTATTAAAGATGCAGTGAAATAATTATTGAACTTGGGAAACATGGAGGATTGTTATGAAGCAGAGGTTGGCAGATTATGTTGCAGACTTTTTAGTGGAACACGGAATAGAGGATTGCTTTATGGTAACGGGCGGTGGTGCCATGCATTTAAATGACGCTTTGGGACACAAGGAAGGACTAAAGTGTACGTATAATCATCATGAGCAGGCTTGTGCAATAGCAGCAGAAAGCTATGCCAGAGTAAATAATAAGATGGCAGCACTTTGTGTTACTACCGGTCCCGGAGGAACTAATGCTATTACCGGTGTACTCGGAGGCTGGCTGGATTCGGTTCCAATGTTTGTTATCTCGGGTCAGGTAAGATACGATACCACAGCAAGATATATGAGTCAATTTACGGATGGTTTAGAATTAAGGGCTGTAGGTGATCAGGAATTTGATATTACAAAAGCTGTTGGAAGTATGTGTAAATACGCTGTAATGATTGAAGATGTTTCCCAGATTCGTTATGCTTTGGAAAAGGCATACCATTTGGCAATGACGGGAAGAAGAGGTCCGGTATGGATTGATATTCCAGTTAATTATCAGGGAAGTTATATAGAGACAGATGATTTAAAAGGATACGATTTATTGGAAGATGAAGAAAAAGAGCCAAAACCTGTAAAAGAGCAGATAGTTAAGGATGTAATTCAAAAAATAAAAGAATCAAAAAGACCGGTTTTTTATGCAGGAAACGGAATACGTTTATCAGAAGGTTATGATGCATTTCGCAAAGTTATAGAAAAGCTGGGTATTCCTGTGGTTACATGCTGGGATTCGATTGATGCCATAGAGGATGAAAATCCGCTTTATGTGGGAAGAGGCGGCATTATGGGAGACAGGGCAGGTAATTTTGCCGTACAAAATTCTGATTTGATACTTGCTGTAGGTAACCGATTATCAATAAGGCAAGTTGGATACAATTGGAAAACATGGGCAAGGGAAGCTTATGTTATAATGGTTGATGCAGACTCGGCAGAGTTAAAAAAGACTACTCTGCATGTGGAGATGCCTATATGTGCTGATGCAAAAGACTTTCTTGAAACCATGATTATGGAACTGGATAAAGAAGATGGCATAATATTTCAAGATTCTTTCTGGCTTAGCAGATGTGCTGAATGGAAGAATAAATACCCTGTTACATTGGAAAAACATTGGGATGAAGATGGAGAATATGCTAATGTATATGCATTTATCCATTACCTGAGTGACAGTCTTAAGGATGGCAATCTGACAGTAGTGTCTAATGGAAGTGCATGTGTTGTCGGAAGCCATAACTATGTTATAAAGAAGGATGCCCGTTTTATTATAAACAGTGGGGCTGCAAGCATGGGATATGGTCTTCCCGCTTCCATCGGAGCGTGTATTGCATCTAAAGGTAATACAACTATATGTATAGAGGGTGACGGAAGTATAATGATGAATCTTCAGGAATTGCAGACAGTTATTACAAATAATCTTCCTATAAAACTGTTTCTTATAAATAATTCAGGATATCACTCTATTCGTCAGACACAAAATAATCTGTTTAAGGAGCATAGTAAGATAGGAATAGGACCGGAAAGCGGAGATTTGACATTTCCTGATTTTGGCAAGCTGGCATCAGCTTTTGGGTATTCTTATTTTGAAGCACATAGTAATGCTGAAATGAAGAAAGCAGTTGATAATACACTTAATACAAACGAACCTGTAATATGTGAAATATTCGTATCCACTACTCAGAATTTTGAACCTAAAAGTGCTACCAAAAGACTTTCAGATGGAACTCTTGTGAGTCCGCCATTAGAGGATCTGGCACCTTTTCTCGATAGAGATGAATTCAGGGAGAATATGATTATTGAACCGATTGAGGAAGGTTAGAAATATGTATGAGGACATAAAAGCAGTATTATTTGATTTGGATGGTACTATTTATTATGGAAGTAAATTGATAGATGGAGCAGACAAAGTAGTAGAGGCTTTTCGGAATGCGGGGAAAAAAGTTTTATTTATGACCAACAATTCTACTAAAAGCAGAAAGCAGATATGTGATAAGTTAGTAGACATGGGGGTAGAATGTAGTAAGGAAGAAATATACACTTCAGGATATGCGGCAGCACTATATGCAAGGAAAAAGGGTTACAATTCAGTTTATATCTTTGGAACTGGTGCATTGGAGTCAGAATTTTATGAAGCAGGTATTATAAGTTCAAATAAAGCAGATGTAGTTGTTATTGGGTATGATATGGAGTTTGACTATAAAAAGCTGACAGAGGCTTTACAGGTGGCTTTTGGTGCAAAGGCACTTATTGCATGTAATAGGGAGAAACATTATCCTGGTGAAGGTGCAGTGCGTATGCCGGGATGTGGGGCTATGGTAGGTGCATTGGAAGGAAGCCTTGGTAAAACCGTAGATTACGTGGTGGGTAAACCCAATCCGCTATTGCTGGATATTATATGCAGCCGGCATCATCTTAATAAGAATGATATTCTTGTGATAGGAGATACCTACGAAAGTGATATAAAAATGTCAAACTTATATGGATGTCGTTCCGTTTATATAGGAAACGAGGTTCATAAAGACACTGATACGGTTTTTAATATAAAAGATATATTAAAGTGGATGAATTGACAGTCAGACAATTTATAGCGGGCAGTCAGTCGGCAGAATTGAGGAAAAAATGAATCAAATAAATTTATTAGATTGTACATTAAGAGATGGCGGTTATGTTAATGAATGGCATTTTGGAGAAAAAGCAATCCGCAATATAACAAAAAAAATGGCATTGGCAGGTGTAGAATATTTCGAAATTGGATTTGTCAGGGAATGTAATTATGATAAGGATTATTCCTTGTTTGATGGAAATGACAGTGTAAAGGATATGATAACACCAAAGCAGTCAGGCACAAAGTATGTAGGAATGATAGATATGGGAAAAGTCATTCCGGCTGACAAGCTTGGCAGAAAAACTAAAGACGGATTTGATGTTATTCGTGTTATATTTAAGAAAAGCAAGATTGAGGAAGCATATGATTATATTAAGGAATTGATTGAACTGGGATATGAGGTATTTGCACAGGCAGTTGGAACGGATAATTATACTGACAGTGAATTTATTGCCCTTATAGAAAAGTTTAACTCATTACCAATATCAGCATTTTATATTGTAGATAGTTTCGGTTTGATTAAAAAGAGGGATTTTATGCGTCTTGTTCAGATTGCAGACCATAACCTTAAAGAGGATATAATGCTGGGATATCATTCTCACAATAATATGCAGCAGGCAATGGGTAATGCATCAGCAATGACAGAATTAAATCTTAAGCGGGATATAGTACTTGATGCATGTGTATTCGGAATGGGTCGTGGTGCAGGTAACCTGAATATGGAGTTGTTTGCGGAATATATGAACGAAAATTTCGGAAAACATTACAGAATCGAACCAATGCTTGAAATTATAGATGAATATTTGAATGATATCTATAGAGAAAACTTTTGGGGATATTCTCTTCCATTATATTTATCGGCATCTAATTCCTGTCATCCTAACTATGCAATCTATTTCGCAGGAAAGGGAACGCTTACCGTCAAGTCTTACAATGAAATATTAAAGTCTATTCCGAAAGAGGATAAGGCTATATATAGTAAAGATAAAGCTGAAAAAATATATAAAGAATATCAGGAAAATTTTGTAGATGACAGGGAAGTGGTACAGAATCTGGAAAAAGAGGTATCAGGAAGAGAAATCCTTCTTCTGGGACCGGGAAGCTCTTTAAAAAGAGAGGAAGAAACGGTAAGGAAATATATTAAGGAGAAGAATCCTATAGTAATATCGCTTAACTTTGTACCAAATGATTATCGTTGCGATTATGTTTTTAGCTGCCATATGCGTAGATATAAAAATATACAGGAACATAATGTTGATTTAAATATGGATATGAAAAAAATAGTTACTTCGAATTTAAGAGAAGCAAGTAATTATGACTATATGGTGAATTTTGCCAGCTATTCATCAGAATCACCGGAAATTATGGAAAACTCAGGTATTATGTGTGTAAATCTGTTAATACATCTTGGTATTAAAAAAGTATGTCTTGCAGGATTAGATGGATATGATACAAGCAATCGCGGCAATTATGTTAATAGTGGCTTAGAGTACGATTTTTCACCTGAGCTCCTTGAACTCAGAAACCATTTAATAAGAGAGGAGTTCAAAAAAAAGCAGGGGAAAATACAGATAGAATTTTTGACGAAAAGCATATATGAATAACTAATGGGAAGCTATTGTGTTTAATTATTGTTAAAAGATACAACATTAGATGTGTTAGTATGTTTTATTAAATTAATATCATCAGAATTTTTCATGATGGATGTATCAAGCTCAATCCAAATTTGGTTTACTTTAATATCAAGTTCATCAATCTTTTGATTAAGAGAGGAATTAACATCATCAATCTTTTGGTTAAGAGAAGAATTAACATCATCAATTTTCTGATTAAGAGAAGAATTGACCTCATCAATTTTTTGGTTAAGAGAAGAATTGACCTCATCAATCTTTTGATTAAGAGAAGAATTAACATCATCAATTTTTTTATTAAGAGAAGAATTGACCTCATCAATTTTATTGTTAAGACATATATAAACTCCGTCAATTTTTTTGTTAAGTGAATCTTCCACGTAGTCAATTTTTAAGTCTAAGTGTTTTATTTTTGATTTTAAAGTCTCCACATCAGATTTTAAAATTTCCACATCAGACTTTAAAATGCAAATGTCTGCTTTCATATAGCTGATTTCGCATTTAATTTCTTTGATGTCATGGTGGATAGGTTCTAATTTTTTATCAAATAGTAATTCGATTGAATTTAGTAAATTTTTTGATTCACTAGTGACCATAAAAACATTCCTTTCTTAATTCATTTTTTATATTTTTTGTGGTATTATGTATTGAGAATATAATAACTCTTAATGCAACAAAAGTCAAGAACAATGCAACAAAATATATTTAACATACAAGGAATAAATCAGCAATTTGTGTAGGAGTGTCACAAATTCTATGTGATAAAATCGCTTTGAATGGAGGCAGTATGAGAACAGCAGTAATAACAGGTCCAACAGGGACAATCGGAATGGCACTGATAGAAAAATTAATAAATGAAGGTGTTCACATTGTTGCTGTATGCAGACCGAAATCTGAGAGAATATCAAGGATTCCAAAGCATGAAAATGTAAGGATAGTTGAATGTAGTCTTAAAGATATGGATAAATTACCGGATATAATTCAAGATGGTGCGGATGTATTTTATCATTTTGCCTGGGATGGAACTTTCGGAGATACAAGAAATGATTTGAATCTTCAGAATAATAATGTAAAATATGCATTAGATGCAGTAAAAGCAGCTAAAAAAATAGGATGTACTAAATTTGTCGGTGCAGGTTCTCAGGCAGAATACGGAAGAGTAGAAGGAATGTTAAAACCCGATACTCCGGCTTTTCCGGAAAATGGGTATGGAATTGCGAAATTGTGTGCCGGACAGATGACAAAAATTATGTGTGAACAGTTGGGATTGGAACATATTTGGGTACGCATACTTAGTATATATGGTCCATATGATGGAGAGAATACCATGATTATGTCGGTGATAGGAAAAATATTGTCAGGTGAGAAACCTTCCCTTACAAAGGGAGAGCAGATGTGGGACTATTTATATTCAAAAGATGTGGCAAATGCATTTTATCTTGTAGGAGAGAAAGGGAAAAACGGTACTGTATATTGCATTGGTAGCGGAAAAGCAAGACCTCTTAAAGAATATGTTGAGCGGATTCGTGATTCAATAGATACAGATGTAGAATTAGGCATTGGTGATATTCCTTATGGGGAAAAGCAGGTGATGTATTTGTGTGCAGATATTGAAAAACTGACGGATGACACAGGTTTTGTTCCCGAATATAATTTTGATGAAGGCATCAGAGAAACCATAGAATGGTATAAGAAAAATTACGGTTAATTCAGTATGAGAGGATGAAGACAATGAAAAAGAAAGTAAGTATACTGATACCATGTTATAATGAGGAATTAAATGTAGTACCTATGAGCAAGGCTATTACAGAATTGTTTGAAAATGAATTGACACAGTACGACTGGGAACTGCTGTTTATTGATAATGATTCAAAAGATAATACACGACCGCTGCTAAGAGAGATTTGTAAGAATAACTATCATATTAAGGCAATATTTAATGCTAAAAACTTTGGTCAATTTAATTCACCATATTATGGAATATTGCAGACAACAGGAGATTGTACTATTTCTATGGTATGTGATTTTCAGGATCCTATAGAGTTAATTCCGCAGTATCTAAAAGAATGGGAAGATGGATATAAGATTGTTATCGGGATTAAGACCAGCAGCAGGGAAAATAGAATAATGTATGGACTGCGAAGCATGTATTATAAATTAATTAAGAAGTTTTCAGATGTGGAACAGATTGAACATTTTACCGGCTCAGGACTATATGACAGGGAGTTTGTAGAAGTTCTCCGAGAATTGGATGATCCTACACCGTTCCTACGTGGAATAGTAGCGGAGCTTGGCTATAAAAGAAAAGAAATTCCATATCAACAGCCTGAAAGAAGGGCAGGGAAAACCCATAATAATTGGTACAGCCTGTATGATGCAGCAATGCTTAGTTTTACATCCTATACAAAAGTGGGATTGAGACTATGTACATTTTTTGGAATAGGATGTGGATTATTTAGTTTTATTATAGGAATGATATACCTGATTATGAAGCTGATTTGGTGGGAAAGGATGAGTGCAGGTATGGCACCTGTATTAATTGGTGTATTTTTTATTGGTGCAGTTCAATTATTTTTCATAGGGTTTATTGGTGAATATATAATGAGCATTAACCAAAGAGTTATGAAAAGACCATTAGTAATAGAAGAAGAGAGAATTAATTTTATTGATGAAAAAGAAAATCAATTAGAAATGAATCAGGACGAAATGGAATAAAGTTGTTTTTACATTGAATATCAGAAAACGGATACAGGGTCAAAGGTTACCATGTGTCCGTTTTCTGTATTCGGAATACAAAGACTCACATTATTATTAATCTCCAATATAATAATGTAAAAGATATATTAGGAGATTAGTTTATATGGAACAAAAAGATAATGCATTGGTCAACACCTGCAGTTTTACAGGTATAAGACCTATTATGATGGATTTGCCATATCCTCCGATTCAAGTATGTAGAAAAAACCAGGTTTATGCCGATCTGCTTAGTATAGATTATTGTGGCTCAGTATCTGAAATGTCAGCAATAACCCAGTATATAAATAATGAAAATCGTTTATCATGTGAAAAATGTCCTATTGCAAAAACAATTTTGGGAATTGCCATGGCAGAAATGATGCATTTGCAGAAATTAGGTGAACTGGTTTTTTTACTGGGCGGTAATATTAGTTTTATAGCAAAACAAAGCAACGGAAGGCGGAGAATGTGGACACCGGAATATTTAAATATTCCGGAAAATGTAAAAGGAATGATTATGGCTGATATAGAGTCTGAAAAAGCAGCTATAAACCAATATAAAATGCATATTAAGATGATTAATGATGAGTATGTCAACGCTGTACTGGAAAGAATTATTAAAGATGAAGAGTATCATATAATGCTGCTTCAGTCTTTGATGAAAGACTTGTAATATAATGTATAACAGAGGGGAATGGACCCTCTGTTATAAGTTATTTGAATCTTTAACAAATCTTAAACATTTCTTTGCGAATGCTTTTACTTTTTTGAGTATGATATCAATATCAGACAAGGAGGAAATTATATATGGAAAACGTAATATCTACCACATTACTTACAAAAAAATACCATGATTATGCAGCAGTAAATAAAGTCAGCCTTCATGTACGCAAAGGCGAAATATATGGATTTATAGGTAAAAATGGAGCCGGAAAAACTACGTTTATGAAGATGATATGTGGACTGGCTTCACCTACGGACGGAGAAATTGAACTATTTGGCAAGAATGGTTCGCAGTTAGCTGAAATAAGAGAAAGAATAGGAAATCTTATAGAGATACCGGGGTTGTATCCGGGGATGACAGCATATCAGAACCTTAATTGTAAATGTATTGCAATGGGAATACATAAAAAGGGATATATACAGGAAATATTGGAATTGGTGGGACTTAAAGATGTCGGTAAAAAGAAGGTAAAGAACTTTTCACTTGGTATGAAGCAGAGACTTGGCATAGCAATGGCAATAACAGGTGAGCCTGATTTGCTTATACTGGATGAACCCATTAATGGTCTTGACCCTCAGGGAATAATGGAAGTCAGGGAAACTATAAAGAGACTTAACAGGGAGAAGAATATGACCATAATGATATCAAGCCATATATTGGAGGAGTTATATCGTTTGGCGGATACATTTGGAATAATAGATAAGGGAAGTCTTATACAGGAAGTAACAAAAGAAGAACTGGAAGAAAAATGCAGTGATTATATTAAGATAAAATCCGGTGAAACAGAGCGTGTGTGTACAGTACTTGAAAGCATGGACATATCTGAATACAAAATTATAGACAAGAATACAATTTATGTTTATGAAAAATTGGATATGATTTCGGTTATCAATATGGAGTTATGTAAAAAAGAATGTCGGATTGAATCTATACATGTGGTTAAAGAAAATCTTGAAAACTACTTTATAAATATAACTACCGGAGGTCAGAAAAATGATTAGGCTTATAAAAATGAATATTTACAGGGCATTACATAGTAAAAGTACATGGATTTTATTGATAGTTACTATGGTTTTTGGGTTGTTTGCAGCTTATATGGAGAAAACGGATTTAGATATGATGAAGGATTCATATGATATGATTAATGATGCAGCTGAAGAAGATGAACTATCAATGGGGATAGTAGTACAGACACCTGATATACACGAAAATGGTACAGAGCCATATATACTGGAATTTGTATGTGCGGATATTGGAAGCTGTATATTATGCATATCAGTTACAATATTTGCAGTAATATTTGTAAATGCAGAATATAGTAGTGGTTTTGTGAAGAATATTGCCGGTCAGGTTAAAAGAAGGTGGGTACTGTATGCTTCAAAAATGGTGGTAATTATGATATTTACTATGTTATTTATGATTGTATATGCTGCCGCACAAATTATTGCACTATCTATATTTTTAGAAAATCCGGATTTTGGAGTTAATATGATTGGAAACACTATAAAATATGCATTGGCAGAATGGTGTCTGTATAGTGCTTTTGCAAGTGGGCTTGTATTGGCAGTTACAGTAGTTAATAATACACCAATAGGTATAATATGGGGATTGTTGTCCGGTATGGGATTTGGTACAATAGTAGGAGGATTTATAAACAGGGTTGTTGATATTGATGATTTTAATATTTGTGAATATTTTGTGACTCAAAATATAAAAAGTCTTGTACGTACCGGAACTGCTTCTGAATATGCGGATGAACTAATACTTGCACTTGTATTTTTTACGGTATATAATTTATTAGGTATTATATGGGTAAATAAAAAAGATATAAAAGTTTAAAAAGCGTGAGAAGCGTGAGAAGAAAATCTAAGGCAGTAAAAGACACTGCCTAAGATTTTCTAAGTCTCACGCAGAAGAATCGCTAAGGCGATTCTTCCGATACAATTTTAACTATTGTTTGTGCCGCCAGCGGCATGGCGAAAAGCGTGAGAAGAAAATCTGAGGTAGTGTTATGGGAACAGGAATTTTGATTGTAATAATATTTTTGCTGATTATAAGGCATTGTATATATCGGCGGCAGGTTAAAAATATCTGCCGCCGTTTAGAGTACATTAAGGAAAATGACACAAATATGCTGCTTACTGTGGATGTGTCATCAAAGGAACTGGTTGAGCTTGTATCAGGGATTAATGAAAACAATGTATCATATAGAAATAAAATTAACGATTACAAAAAGAAGGATGAGATGTTAAAGGAGGCCATTACAAATCTGTCCCATGATATAAGAACACCTCTGACCTCTCTAAATGGGTATTTTCAAATGCTGGAGTCAGATGTGAATCAGGAAGTCAGTAAAAAGTATATGGATATTATACAGGGAAGAATAAATATTCTTAAAGATTTGCTGGAGGAGCTGTTTACATATACTAAGCTTCAGAATGATTCATATGAGCTTGAATTTCAAAGTGAAAATATGCATGAAATAGTAAATGAAGCCGTAGTATCATTTTACCGTGAATTTAAGAATAAAGGAATAGTACCGGAAATAGATTTCTCAGACAGTGAAATGACAGGCATGTGCAGCAAAATGGCTTTAAGCAGAATAATCCATAATATTATAAAAAATGCTGTTCTTCATGGAGATAAGAGTATAAAGATGTCTCTGAAATCAGATAATGGACACATGGTATTTGAGTGTAGAAATAAGGTTGTAAATCCAGATAAAATAGATACAGATAATGTATTTGAACGTTTTTATAAAGCTGATGAGGCAAGGCGTAATACATCTACAGGACTGGGACTTGCTATTGCAAAAGAACTGACATTAAAAATGAGTGGAGAGATTAATGCACAGATAGAAAACGATGAATTTATTATAATTCTAAAAATACCGGTTATGTTATAGGGCATTTTGTTATGCCAATATATGAAGAGGAGGAGGCAGATTTATCCATAAAATCAGCCCCCTCTGTTCAATTTAATCTAAAGCTAATCTAAAGCATTTGACTTTATTCTGATTTCTTTTTCCGTTCTTGTAAGGGTCACATTTTTATACTTGGAATTAATGTTTTCCGTCATTGCATTTATTGTTACTATAGTACCGGGATTAATGAATCCGTCTATAACCACTTTGCCCTGCATAGATCTTTGACGGATATCTATAAGGGAATTTCTTTGGTTAATAAGTTCGTTAAGCTTTCCCTGATTTAATATTTTTTCACGCATATATGCAAGTCTGTCATTTTTCAGAGAAGGAATATTTGAGGTATTCATTTCATAGGTTATACGCTTAAGATTGTCAGTAGCTTCTGTTAATTTTTTTTCATACTCGCTGATTTTATTGTCAATAATATTTATTTCTGTCTTAAAATCACTTTCGAGTCCGATTACAATTTTTGTTGTTATACCAACGCTGTTTCCTATCACATGTGCATTTATAGATTCTACAGCACTAATTTTACCGCCTACTATGGTTCCTCTGCTGCCTGCTACACTTACAGACTTTCCGGATGATACATCACAGTTAAGAATTGCATTTGTACTTATATTGCCTCCGGCATCCACAACAGTCTGCTCAAGAAACTTTGCCATCAGACCTCCTCCGCATTTTATCCGTCCAATTCCGGAACCCTGCATGCCGTTTTTCAGAATAACATTTTTACCGGCTATAAGTGTGGCTGTTTCTACATGCCCATCTATAGTTATGTTTCCTGTAGTATTTATGACGGCATTAGAAAATACATTTCCTTTAACATGTACATCTCCACGAAATTCAATATTTCCTGTGATTGCATCTAAGTCGCCATTTATTTCAAGTACGGGTGTTACCTTGAGAGCCTTTCCTGCAATTGATACTTTACCTTCTATAAGGGCATGATATTCGAGGGTATCTGGGTCATAGCTTGTGTTGATAAGCTTAAGGGGCGGCAAGTCAAATGATTTTTTTGCTTTTAGTACTTCACCAAAGATGTTTTTTCCGTCAGAGCCTTCTACCATCGGATGATATGTTGCAAGAAGCTGGTCTTTTTCTACAACTGGAAGTTTTCCCAAAGTATTATAGTCAACAGAGCCATCCTCCTGTATAATGGGTTTCTTTTGAGTGGTCAAATCAAATGTAAATTCAAAATGTCCGTTTATGCCGTCAACCTGAGGAGAGCCTTTTGCTACTAAAATAGCTTCATAGAAGCATTCTCCGCCGGCAATTTTCTGTACTGCCATAGTGTCAATGCCGTATACGATTTTGTTACGGTTGAGATATGAAATAATTTCATTATATGTATAATCATGGTTACTGTCTTTGAATACAGTAAGAGATGCGGACATATGGTCTTTGGATATGTCCAGTACAAAGTTATCATAGTTAATATTATCTTTATTCGGGGATTCATTAATCTTCATAGTAATCTACCTGCTTTCGGAAAATATTTTTGAGTCCGGGAAAATTATGGCTAAACTGTTACAATTATTTTACTCATAGTTCTTAACAATTTCTTTTATAAGCTTAACGGAATTTTCTATTGCCATTGATTCAAATGCCGGATAGTCCATATGAGCACTGTCATCGGCTTTATCAGATATTGACCTTACAATCAGGAAAGGAACATTGTTCAGGTAGGCAGCCTGTGCTATTGCCGCACCTTCCATTTCCGTACAATAACCGTTAAAATTATCAGTAAGCCATTTTTTCTTTTCTTTAGCTGAAATGAACTGGTCACCACTTACTATTCTTCCTATAAATGAATTTATATGTGTGCAGACGTTTTTACATGCCTCTTCAGCAAGTGTTATAAGTTTTTTATCAGCTTTAAATGTTGACACTTCCATCTGCGGGATTACACCTATATCGTAGCCAAAAGCTACAGCATCCATATCATGCTGGAGTGCATCCTCAGATAATACTATGTCTCCTATATTTATTTCTTCTTTAAGTGAACCGGCAATACCAGTATTTATAATTGCATCTACATCAAATATATCGCAGAGTATCTGTGCACATATACCTGCATTGACTTTGCCTACACCTGAACGGACTATAACTACAGGCTTTCCCATTAGAAGTCCCGAGTTAAATTCCATACCTGCTTTTTTAATAATTTTTATATCTGCAAGTTCAGATTTGATTTGATTTACCTCAACTTCCATTGCACCTATAATACCTAACATGTCAATAATCTCCCTTCTTCAAATTTGTATATACTGTTTTATCCTATTAATCTTCAGGATAAATAAGCCTGCTGTCATCTATATTGTCTATAACCTCTTTTAAATACTTATTGGCAATGTAATTTGCCATATTAAGATTCATATCCAAATAGTTTCCACAGTCTTTTGCCGAGGCACCCGGAACATCATCTTTATAGTCCCTTATAAATTCAAAAAGTTCTTTTATAAGAGGAACTATATCTTTAGAAGAGTAATCTCCTGACAGCAGAAGATAGAATCCGGTGCGGCATCCCATTGGTCCGAAGTATATTGTTTTGCTGCCGAATTCACTGTGGTTTCTTAAAAATGTAGCAGCAAGGTGTTCAATAGTATGTACTTCTGCGGTATTCATTACCGGTTCAAAGTTAGGGCGTGTAATTCTTAAGTCAAATGTAGTAATAGTACTGTTATCTACATAATCTTTACGTGACACATATATTCCCGGCAACAACTTAAGATGATTAATTGTAAAACTTGTTATTTTTTCCATTATATAATATCTCCTAAAATTTTGTTGTTTTTACTTGAAATAAAGTGGATGCAAATACTGTATTGGGATAAGTTTCCAGCATTTAAACTTCTACTAAAATTATAAAACGAATGGAAGATAAAGACAAGGATTAAATGGATAAATATAAATAAATATGTTGCGGTTCAGACATATAGAGAAAACATCCCTAAATGTCTGAACCGTTATATCAGGATAATGTCAATTTTTTATAATACTCATATCTTCTGCGTGAATCTTTTTCCGCTTTATTAAATAATTCTTCCGCCTGTTCCGGAAATTGTTTATAAAGTGAGGAATATCTAATCTGACCCATTAGAAAATCACGGAAATCAGATTTTGGTTCTTTTGAATCAAGGGTAAACGGATTTTTTCCATTTTCCGCAAGCATAGGATTATAACGGTACAGGTGCCAATAACCGGATTCTACGGCTTGTGCCATATTTGACATACTTCTGCCCATACCTTCTTTAATACCGTGGCTGATGCATGGTGCGTAAGCAATGATAATAGAAGGTCCCGGATAGTTTTCAGCTTCCTGGATAGCTTTTAGAGTCTGATTTTTATCAGCACCGATTGCCACCTGTGCCACATATACATTTCCATAAGTCATAAGCATCATGCCTAAATCTTTTTTTCCGGATTTTTTTCCGGATGTGGCAAATTTTGCAACTGCAGCAGCAGGAGTTGATTTTGAAGCCTGACCACCCGTATTTGAGTATATTTCCGTATCAAATACCAGAACGTTAATATCTTCACCCGATGCCATTACATGGTCAAGACCTCCATAGCCTATATCATAAGCCCATCCGTCACCACCGATTATCCATTGGGAACGTTTAACAAGATAATCTTCATGACTTCGGATTTGCTCAATCAAATGCATATTTTCAGAATCAGTTATCTGTGCATTTTCCAGCATGCGAATAACATTTTCTGATGCACACTTTGAACCTTCACCATCATTTTTTGTATTTATCCAATCTTCAAAAGCTTTTTCTAACTGCGGTTCTACACCATTTTTAATAAGTGCCTTCATATTTTCTTCAATTCTGTCACGAATCTGCTTTACACCAAGATACATTCCATAGCCGTATTCGGCATTATCTTCAAATAAAGAGTTTGCCCAAGAAGGCCCTTTTCCTTCATGGTTGCAGGTATATGCCATGGAAGGTGCGGAAGCTCCCCAGATTGATGAACAGCCTGTTGCATTTGCAATCATCATTCTGTCACCGAATAGCTGTGTGACCAGTTTGATATATGGAGTTTCTCCGCATCCGCCACAGGCACCGGAAAATTCCATTAACGGTGTTTTAAACTGGCTGTTTTTTATATTTGCAGCGGATACAATATCACCTTTATATGACACGTTACTTACTGCGTATTCCCAATTTGGAACTTCGGCGTCTGTCTGTGAGGCAATTTTCTGCATTACAAGTGCCTTTGGTTTAGCAGGGCATATATCGGCACAGTTGCCGCAGCCTGTACAATCCATAGGGCTTATCTGCATACGGTAATTAAGATTTTTAAGTTCCTTTCCTGACGCAGGCTTTGTTTTAAATGATGGGGGTGCATCAGCTTTTTCGTCTTCATTTAGTAAAAATGGGCGTATGCAGGCATGAGGGCAGATAAGTGAGCATTGGTTGCACTGAATACAGGTATCTACATTCCATTCAGGGATATTTACGGCAACACCACGTTTTTCATAGGCAGAAGTACCTGACGGAAATGTTCCGTCTTCTATGCCTGAAAATGTACTGACAGGCAGTAAATCACCTTCCTGTCTGTTCATAGGACGCATAATTTTACGGATAAATTCCGGTTCCTGAACCTCAGACGAAATATCATCAGACAAATCAGACCATTCCTTTGGCACATTTACTTTCTGCAAATCCGTGAATCCACGCTCTATTGCCATATGGTTCATACTGACTACCTTTTCACCTTTTTTTCCATATGCCTTCGTAACTGCATCTTTAAGATATTTTTTTGCATCATCCTCAGGTATGATTTTAGTAAGTTTAAAGAATGCACCTTGCATTATCATATTAATTCTGTTGCCAAGACCAATTTCTTCGGCTATTCCTATTGCATTTATAATATAAAACTCAATATTATTAAGGGCAATTTCACGCAGCAGTCTTTTAGGAAGTTTAGATTCAAGTTCATCCACACTCCAGAGAGAATTAAGTACAAATATTCCTCCGTTTTTAAGTCCTTCCGTAAGATTGTAGGTGTGTACATATGACTGGTTGTGACAAGCAATATAGTCTGCTTCATCAATAAGGTATGCAGATTTAATCGGTTTATCGCCAAATCTTAAATGTGATGTGGTCAGACCTCCCGATTTTTTGGAATCATACGCAAAATATGCCTGGACATATTTATCTGTGTGTTCACCGATAATTTTTATTGCCTGTTTGTTGGCACCCACTGTTCCGTCAGAACCAAGCCCCCAGAATTTGCAGCGGACTGTCCCCAGAGGTGCTGTAATAATTTTTTTGTTGACTTGAAGAGAAGTACCTGTAACATCATCAACTATGCCTACCGTAAAGTGTGTCTTAGGTATATCGTTTTTAAGATTATCAAATACTGCTTTAATTTCGGCTGGTGTAGTATCCTTAGAGCCCAGTCCGAACCGTCCGCCTATAATCATTGGTGCGTTTTCTCTGCCATAAAAACAGTTTCGTACATCCATATACAGTGGTTCTCCCATAGCTCCCGGTTCTTTGGTACGGTCTAGTACAGCAATACGTTTTACGGTGTCCGGTATAACAGACAGAAGGTGTTCCGATGAAAACGGGCGGAACAGCCGGACTTTGACCAAACCATATTTTTCACCTTCAGTAGAGTTCTGCATCAAATAGTCAATAGTTTCTGTAATGGTCTCACAAACGGAACCCATTGCAACCAGTACATATTCAGCATCTTCGGCACCATAATAATCAAATAACCCGTATTTTCTTCCGGTTATGCTGCTGATTTTTTTCATATAATCTTCCACTACAGGAACTATATTTTGGTAAAAAGGATTGCATGATTCTCTTGTCTGGAAGTAAATATCAGGGTTTTGAGCCGTACCCCTGATTACGGGATGATTTGGTGAAAGTGCATTATTGCGGAAGTTTCTGAGTGCCTCCATATCTATTAATCCTGCCAGGTCTTTATATTCAAGTGCCTCTACCTTTTGGATTTCGTGGGAGGTTCGAAATCCGTCAAAAAAGTGGATAAATGGTAGACGTCCTTTTATGGCTGATAAGTGTGCCACGGCAGCTAAGTCCATAACTTCCTGTACAGAGGATGAAGCAAGCATTACACACCCTGTCTGTCTTGCAGCCATTACATCCTGATGGTCTCCGAATATATTTAATGCCTGTGCCGCAACGGAACGGGCACTGACATGAAAAACTCCGGGAAGCAGTTCTCCGGCAACTTTGTACATATTAGGAATCATCAGGAGCAGTCCTTGTGAAGCCGTAAATGTGGTAGTAAGGGCACCTGCCTGCAGAGAACCGTGGAATGCACCTGCCGCACCTGCCTCAGACTGCATCTGTACGATACTTACAGTCTGCCCGAATATATTTTTTACACCATTTGCCGCCCATTCATCTGCCATTTCCGCCATGGCAGATGAAGGAGTAATAGGATAGATGGCGGCTACATCTGTAAACGCATAGGCAATATATGCGGCAGCCGTATTTCCATCTACTGTCATTAATATCTTTCCCATATAGATTATTCTCTCCCTTTTTTATAGTCTGCTTCCATTATCAACCCAGTCTTTTGCGTTATCAACTGCATCATTGCCGGGAATGGAAACGTTAGTTTTTGGTGCTTTGGATACAGCGTTTGTCCAGGCGGCAGTTTCTTCACTCTCCAGTCTGTACTTTTTGTTAATGCGTTTATTTCCGTTATGGATGCCATGTATTTGATTGTTGTTTAAATTTTCCATATTAATCTCCATTCTGTTACCTTCGTTGGCGGCACAAACAGTAATTTTATTCAACGCTGATAGCATCTACAGGGCAGCTTGTTTCAGCATCCTGTGCCATGCTTAATACATCATCAGGGATTTCACTGTCTATAGGAACTGATTTTCCCTCGTCATCCAGTTCAAATACATCCGGGCATACTCCTTCACATACACCACAACATATACAAGTATCACGATTTACATAAGCTTTCATAATTTTCCTCCATTCTAATAATTGATATTACTCATAGTATTTGTAAAATGAAAAAGTTTATGTATAAGTTATTAATTTATTATTCGGTACTGTTATTTTGGTGAAAATTGTGGTATATTTATATAAAATGCTGAAGTGGAGGTAGCAATATGAACAAAAAGAAGGTTGGATTTTTTCATTCAATTATGATGAAAATATGTGCGGCTATAATTTTTGCAATAGTAGTGACAGGCACCCTGATGATCTTTACCTATTCGCCTAATATGAAAAAGGAGATAGTCATAATTGCAAAGAACTACATTGAAGATTTGTCAGAATCTTATGGTGAAAATGTAGAGCGCGATTTAGAGAATAATGGTAAAGATGAAGTTCTTAACAAAGATTATTTGTCAGATATTCTGAAAGATGAGGGTATGGAGGGAATAGAGTCAAGTTATATATATGTTACATCTACAGATGGAACAATGTTATACCATCCTGATAGTGAGAAAATAGGAAAGCCTGTGGAGAGTGATGCAGTAAAGTCAGTGGTATCAGAACTCGAATCAGGCGGTGACGTGGATAATCATGTAACTACATATAGCTATAAAGGTGTGGATAAATATGCAGCAATATTTGTAAATGAGAAAAAGGATTTCATTCTTGTAGTTACTGCAGATGAAGATGAGTTGCTTGAATCAGTATCAAGGATAAATAGAATAGGAATTTATGGAGAAATTGGATGTGTAATTATATGTGGACTTCTCGGATTCTTATTGGCATATCTGATAGTAAGACCTATATACGCTATTACAAAATTCACCGGAAAAGTAGCCGAGATGGATTTCACTGATACTGAAATGAAGAATAAATTTGAAAAAAGAAGAGATGAATCTGGTATGATGGGAAGGGCAATAACAGAGCTTGAATCAGAGTTGATAAATGTTGTTGCTGATATAAGAGAACAGGGACGGCTGCTTAAAGATGCTGCCAATGCATTAAACAGGAATTCTGAAGAAACTAATATTGCAATGGAGCAGGTTGAGTGTGCTGTAAATGATATTGCACAAGGTGCTACTTCACAGGCTGATGAGACGCAGAAGGCTACAGAAAATGTAATATTAATGGGTGACATGGTATCAGATACAGAGATTGAAGTTGAGAAAGTAATAGGTTCTTCAAAGGTAATGGAAAATGCAAGTGATTATGCAAAGAAAATATTTGAAGATCTTGAGGATATTAATAAAAAGGCTGAGGAGCATATAGATTCAATAGCACATCAGACAGATATGACAAATGAGTCGGTAGCAAAGATAAGCAATGCCATAGAGATGATTACTGCAATCGCAGAAGAAACGAATTTGTTGTCGCTGAATGCTTCGATTGAGGCTGCAAGAGCAGGTGAGCAGGGTAGAGGTTTTGCAGTGGTGGCAGCACAGATTCAGAAGCTTGCAGAGCAGTCAAATGAGTCGGCAAAGGAAATAGAGAATGCTATAACCAGACTTCAATCAGATTCGGAAACAGCCGTAAAGATTATGGCAGATGTTAAGGAGATTATAAGAGAACAAAGTGCTTATGTGGATAAATCTAATACCGCATTTGAAGATATTAAAAATGGTGTAATGCAGTCTGTAAATGGTATGAATGCCATTCATCAAAAAACAGAAAAATTAAATGATGTCAGAGCGAATGTAGTGGATATAGTCCAGAATCTTACGGCAATAGCAGAAGAAAATGCAGCAAGCACGCAGCAGACTTCGGCTTCGGTTACAGAGGTGACAAGCATTGTGGCGGATATGTCATTACAGTCTCAGAAGCTTGAGGAAATAGCAGATGATCTTGAAAGTAAGATGAGTATTTTTAAAATATAAGTTTAAAAGTGTGAAAAGTGTGAGAAGAAAATCTAAGGCGGTAAAAGATTTTGCCTTAGATTTTTTTTCTGACAAAATAGAGCAGATAATGTCGGGACGTAGAAAATTCTTAATGGTATACTGTAATTACAGCAGGAGGTGATAAGCATGGAATGGGCAAAGGCTGTAAAGGAAGCTGTTGATTTTATTGAAATGCATATGATGGAGGATATTACAATGTATGATGTGGCAAATCATGTTAGTATCTCACCATTTTATTTTAATAAAGGGTTCAACATATTATGTGGATATTCTATTGCAGAATATATAAGAAACCGCAGATTGGCACTTGCAGGAGAAGAGTTGCTTACAAGTAATATTACGGTTATGGAGCTTGCGATGAAGTATGGATATGATTCTCCTGACAGTTTTACAAAAGCCTTTTCAAGATTTCATGGGTATTCACCTTCAACAGTGCGTAAGAATGGAACAATGGTTAAAGCTTTCGCACCGCTGAAATTAAAAATATCATTGGAAGGTGGTTGTCTCATGGATTACAGAATAACAAAAAAGGAGTCTTTTACGGTTTTATCAGTTTCAAAAGAATTTAATTATGACAATTGTAAAAAGGAAATACCTTTATTTTGGGAAGAGCATTATGCTTCCGGAAAAGGAAAATATGTTTGTGGAATGTTCGGAATAAATATTGACTTACAAATGGGAAATGAAAAATTTGAATATCTTATAGCAGATATTTATAATCCGGCTATGGATATTCCAAGTGGGTTTATGGTAAAAACGATTCCGGCATTCACATGGGCGGTTTTTCCATGTATAGGTGCACTTCCGCAATCTTTACAAGATGTAAATACAAAAGTATTTTCGGAATGGCTTCCGGCATTACAGGATTATGAGTTTGCAGCAGGATATTGTGTAGAGATGTATGATGCACCGGATAAATATCAAAATGGAATGCAGGATGAAAATTATTATACAGAGATATGGATTCCGATTAAGAAGAAATAAGTATATGCAATCAAATTTACTGGTGTGGGAAAGATGTCAAAGGGCTAATTCCAATGTCTCTTTCTCCACATTGGATTATGCATTTTGAAGCGAATCTGCTTATAAAATATTACATATAAGTTAGAATTAGCACCATATATTCTTATGTAGTGATATAGTTATACATATCATAGTACATGTAAATCATCTATTAATATTTTTTCATCTTTTCCTATATCAAGCTGTAAAGTCAAATCGCTTCTTTCATCGCTATACCATAAATCAATATCTACCCAATATCCTGATTTATTATTATATTCATGTATTTCCAGATTATCGAAATATTGGTCTGGTGGCATTATTGTATGTTCACTTGTCTTATATTCTGACAATCTTCGCCTTAAATCTTTTTCAGATACTCTGTCTAGTATTCCTCTGTTTTCTAATTCCTTATAATTTTCATTTACAATACATTGTACAATGTACTTACAAATCTCAGTTATTTGCTTTTCATTTTCAATCATTTTATAACGCTCCATTTTTCGTATTAATTTATGTGATGTCCATCCTGACACCAGTCTCTCTTAATTCGTGGTATGTATTCGCAAATCTTTGACGCTGCTTTATTAGTGCCTGTTATTTAGTTTAGAATTAGAAAAATCGAAATATAAAACATCATATATTCACATCAAATATTGCTGTTATCTGTTCACCTTTTACCTCAAAGTCTATTTCAAACCAAAAGTCCAATTTCTCTCCAAAACTTGTCGGATTATAGGTTACAAAAGAAGTGTTATCATTTTCAAGTTCTATTTCGTCTAAACAAGACTCATTGAAATGGTCTACAACAAATTTTTTATCTTCATCTTCCTCCCACATGGCTAATTGTCCATCCAACCATTCTCCAAATCCCAGACAATCATTTTCCGGCGTCGGTTCTGCGTCATTAAAGGAAGCCCATGAAGGTTTCGGTGGAATGATAGATACAAGTTTTGTATATTCTTTATCAGCAATCGTATCTACCATCAATTTAATCAATTCCGTTGCCTTTGCTTTAAATTCCTGTTCTGTCATTTTATACCTCCATTTTCAATATATTTCCGATTTGCCGCTATCAGCAATACTGAAATTATACCACACACCAGACTAGCTCACAATAACATATCATGCCATGCTCGGTGCGGTAGCGTTCCGCATATTTTTCCTGCACATTTCCTGTCTATACACATTTTCACATGCTTTATGTTAAAGTCAATAGAGGATTCAGTTTTTAAATTCTATTAAATCTTGACATATACATACAAATGCGTTATATTAGCATTCAGAAAGTTCATACAAATATTTCTCTTATTCAGAGTGGTGGAGATACAAGGATCTGTGAAACCACGGCAACCCCAAGGAAACGGTAGGTGCCAGCCTGAGCGAGTAATCGATCAATAAGAGGATTTGATACCTTGAATTCAAGTCCGTTAATTGGACTTTTTTTTACGTATAAACATCATTACAAAAAGAAAGGAAATCAACATGGAAAAAAGATTATTTACTTCAGAATCAGTAACCGAAGGACATCCGGATAAAATATGCGATGCTATTTCAGATGCAGTACTGGATGCACTTATTGAACAGGATCCGATGAGCCGCGTAGCATGTGAAACTTGTACCACTACAGGAATTGTACTGGTTATGGGAGAGATAACATCAAAGGCAAATATAGATATCCAGAAGATAGCAAGAGATACAATAAAAGAGATAGGATACAACAATGGAGAATATGGTTTTGACGGAAATACATGTTCAGTAGTAGTAGCACTTGACAAACAGTCAGATGACATTGCCATGGGTGTAAATAAGGCATTAGAATCAAGAGAAAATACCATGACCGATACAGAACTTGATGCCATAGGTGCAGGTGACCAGGGAATGATGTTCGGTTATGCCACAAATGAAACAGAAGAGTATATGCCATATCCTATCGCACTGGCACATAAGCTTGCATTAAAACTTACAGAGGTGCGTAAAAACGGTACTCTTAAATATTTAAGACCTGACGGCAAAACACAGGTAACTGTTGAGTATGATGAAAACGGTAAACCAATCCATCTTAACGCAGTGGTTTTATCAACACAGCATGACCCTGACGTTACACAGGAGCAGATTCATCAGGATATAAAGAAATATGTATTTGAGCCGGTTCTTCCGAAAGAACTTATAACCGATAAAACAAAATACTTTATCAATCCGACAGGCAGGTTTGTAATTGGAGGACCTCATGGGGACAGTGGTCTTACGGGAAGAAAGATTATTGTAGATACATACGGCGGATATGCACGTCATGGCGGAGGTGCTTTTTCTGGAAAAGACTGTACAAAAGTTGACCGTTCTGCCGCATATGCAGCAAGATATGTGGCTAAGAACATAGTTGCAGCAGGTATAGCGGATAAGTGTGAGATACAGTTATCATATGCAATAGGTGTGGCTTATCCTACATCAATAATGGTAGATACATTTGGAACAGGAAAGCTTGCGGATCAAAAGATTGTTGAAATAATTAAGGAAAATTTTGATTTGAGACCGGCAGGTATTATAAAGATGCTTGACCTTAGAAGACCTATTTACAAGCAGACATCAGCATATGGACATTTTGGACGGAATGACATTAATCTTCCGTGGGAGCAGCTTGATAAAGCAGAAGAATTAAAGAAATATTTATAAAATATTGTAATTAAAAAACCATCTGTATTTAATGGGATATAATACAGATGGTTTTTTATTGCGGCAGCAATGATGAAGTCAATCATGTGGTGGGAAAGCGGTCTTATACGTAATGGATAGTAACGCCGCCGAATCTTACATTTCCGGTTATTGTAACAGTTGAGTCCGTAATGGAATCCGGCATTCCCGTTATATCTATGCCGCCTAACATTGCATTAGCAGATTGTTCAATCTCCCAGTTCTTAGGTACATAAATCTCAACACCTCCAAATGACACATTAAGATTTATGGTAGCTGTTTTATCTTTTAATTTTGCAGCATCAAAATATATATCTGCAGCACCGAATGAACAGTATATATCTGCTTTGGTGAGACAGGTAGTATTTACATATTTTACGATTGAACCGAATTGAGTGCGGCATTTTACTTCACTCTCATCAGTTTCATTTGTAATATTGTCGAAATGTATATGTTTGCCGTGATTTTTTGTGTGAGAATTTTTGGCAGGAAATATCATGGACAGACCGATGCTTCCCAGAACTGCTGCCAAAATCATAGGTCCCGGAGTGATTGCAGTAATATTAAATTCATCATCAAATATTATGAAGAAACATGCTAAGAAAAGTAAAAAAACAAAAAAATTCTTGTGGAGCAACCCTCTGATGGATATAATGATAAACAATATTCCAATTGAAATTCTGGTAAGACTAATATTATCAAATACTTCAAGCTGGCCTGCAAGTACAAGAAATGCTGCAGCAACAAATACTAATCCCCAAAACAAATTATCATTTTTTTTCATAAAGACAACCTCTTTTCCTTTAATTTTTCCTGTAATGGTTTGTAGTAGTATCGTGAAACGTATACCTGTTTATGGGTATTTTCAAATTCAACAATGCTTGATGAAGTGATATTTCTTGTAATGGAGTACACTGCATGAGTGTTTAAGATTGTTGATTTTGATACTCTGGTGAAGAAACCGGGTAAAATTTCTTCAAGCTCATAAAGTTTGTTTTTAACAAGGTATAATTCATTTGTGGTATGGGCATTTACGATACCGTTGTTCGTTTCAAAGAACAGAATTTTTTCTAACGGAATATAATATTCTTTTTCGTTTTTATAAAATACAGGCTGATTTAAATTATTGTATGTGTTATTGATTAAGCTTTGCAGCCTGATAATATCATCATTAATAGAGTTGCATCTTATAATGATTTCATTTTCGGATATATTGCAGTCCGTTTCAATTTTTATTTTCATCTGTTTTCCTCCATAGATTTAATATATCAGAATAAAATTAAAAGTAAATAGATTTTAAGTGACAGGTAAAAAAACGAATGTAAGAGGTATTTTTTTAGGTTTTAAATGTACAAAAATTTATAGAATATTTATAAATATCTTTAATTATTCATTAATGGAAATGTCTATATATGGTATAATTATAACTAACAGTATTAAGGAGAAGATACAGCCATGAAGCTTGGAACAAAGTTAAAAATATCTTTTGTAATTATTTCCATTATTCCTACATTGCTTATGTCAAGCGTTGTTGTACTTTTGGGAATGTGGCAGGTAAATGATATAAATAGCAGTTATGATACAGAGATAAAGGATTTTACAAGCCTTACAAATCCTGCAAAGTTATTTGGTAATATTGCAGATAAAATTTTCAATGATGTGGAAGATGTATTGGAAAATGATGTAGATAAAATAGAATCATCTGAATATGTGGAAGAAATTAATGGAAAGCTTTTAAAGAAGTTTTCTTTTATGGTTGTTACAAAGAATGACAATGTAGTCTACTCCGGAAGTGATAAGAATATATCAGATATTATAGAGAAACTTCCTTCTTATTCAGAATGTGTTGATATGCAGAACAGTTTTTATGTAAATGGAGAGAAACAGTATATTGTCAGATACCATCCCTTTACTTATTCGGACGGAAGTCAGGGAGTAGTATTTATTTTTACGGGTATAGATGGTATTATTCCGCAATTAAAGGTTCTTTTTATTGAATTATTGATTGCCATGATTCTTATAATATTTATTACAGGAATTATTTTGACTATATGGATATATAATAGTGTACTTCGCCCGATGAATCGTCTTACCGAAGCTACCAGAAAGATTTCAGAGGGTGATTTGGATTTTACTCTTGAGGCAGAGGCAGATGATGAGTTTGGAAAATTATGTGATGATTTTGAGGAAATGAGAAAGAGACTCAAGCAGTCGACGGAGGATAAAATCAGGGATGATGAGGAGTTGAAGGAGCTTATCAGTAATATTTCACATGACCTTAAGACACCTATAACGGCTATAAAGGGATATGTTGAGGGCATTATGGATGGCGTAGCAGATACACCGGAAAAAATGGACAAATACATTCATACCATTTATAATAAAGCAAACGACATGGACAGACTTATAGCAGAACTTACAACGTATTCAAGGATTGATACAAACAGAATGCCATACAATTTTTCAAAGGTGAATGTTGATGAATATTTTAATGATTGTGTAGATGAACTTGCTTATGAGCTGGGTTCAAAAAATATTAAACTGACATATTTTAATTATACTGATAAAGATACCATAATAATAGCTGATTCTGAGCAGTTGAAAAGGGTTATAAATAATATTGTAAGCAATTCGGTTAAATATATTGGAAATAAACAGGGAACACTTAATATACGCATAAATGATGAGGGAGATTTTATACGAGTAGAGATTGAAGATAATGGTAAAGGAATAGAATCAAAAGACCTGCCATATATATTTGACAGATTTTACAGAACTGATTCATCCAGAAATTCCAATCAGGGTGGAAGCGGAATAGGGTTATCTATTGTAAAGAAAATCATTGAAGCACATGGCGGTAAGATATGGGCAACGAGCAGACCGGGAACAGGTACTGCAATGCATTTTGTGATTAGGAAATATGTGGAAAATGTAGTCGAAAGGGTGAATGAAAATGAGTAGAATATTGATAGTGGAAGACGAAGAGAGCATAGCAGAACTTGAGAAGGATTACCTTGAACTCAGTGGATTTGATGTGGAGATTGAAAATAACGGAGAGTCAGGAATGAAAAGAGCAATGTCGGAAGAATTTGACATGTATATACTTGATCTTATGCTGCCGGACGTGGACGGTTTTGAAATCTGTAAAACCATAAGGGAATCTAAAAATACACCTATACTTATGATATCGGCTAAAAAAGATGATATTGATAAGATAAGGGGATTAGGTCTGGGGGCAGACGATTATATGACTAAGCCGTTCAGCCCGAGTGAGATGGTGGCAAGGGTAAAGGCACATCTGGCACGATATGAGCGGCTTATAGGCTCAGGTCAGCAGGAAAATGATGTAATAGAGATAAGAGGTCTTAAAATTGATAAGACGGCAAGGCGTGTATGGGTAAATAATGATGAGAAAACATTTACAACGAAAGAGTTTGATCTTCTGGCATTTCTTGCACAAAATCCAAATCATGTATTTACGAAAGATGAACTTTTCAGAGAAATATGGGATATGGAATCCATTGGAGATATTGCTACAGTGACAGTACATATCAAAAAGATACGTGAAAAGATAGAGTATTCGACATCTAAACCACAGTATATAGAGACTATATGGGGAGTGGGATACAGATTTAAAATGTAAAAATTTCTTGCAGTGTATATTCTAAAGTGGTAATATTCATTATAAAGAGACTAAGTTTTTACTAATTATAGTAACGCATACTTTCAGTTTTTCAGAAGATAATAGAGGTATGGAGGACTGGATATGCGTTTTGATAGTGCAAAATTAGTTAGTTTAATTATAGGTTTAGCTTCATATATAGTAGTGTATTTGGCGGTAAAATATGCTCTTCCTTTGTTTATCCCGTTTGTGGCTGCATATGTTCTTGCCTGGTGCATAAGACCGGTGGCAAAGATTTTTTCGGACAGATTCAGGATGAACAGTGGAATGGCGGCATTTATGGCATTATTTCTTACGGTTGTACTTGTGGTATCATTTTTATGCTGGACAGGAATCAATGCTGCCGGACAGGTATGCGGTCTTATAAAAATGTGGAATCGCTGTTCAGGTGATATGGTAAATGAGATGAAACATACCTGTTCTTATATAGAAGACAGCATAGGTCTTAAAGACGGAACTATATACAGAGGAGTAGTACGGTATGCGGACGGATTTAATACGAACAATATTACTTCAAAAGTAATGGGCAGTTCCGTAAGTGCAGCTGTAACATCAGTTGAATGTATAGTGGCAGCTTTTGTTGTGATTATATCAGCTTTTTATTTTCTTAAAGATAGGGATAAGATGGCAGAAAAAAGGGCAGGCTCATTGTTTGGAAAAGAGATAAACAGAATAATGGGCAGAATATATACTACGGGCGTGGCATATGCAAAAGCACAGGCAGTTATTATGATTATTACGGCTGTAGTGTGCTTTATAGGATTTAAGATGGCAGGGATAAAATATTCGGCTTTGTATGCTGTTGTGGTAGGTATACTGGATGCACTGCCATTATTGGGAATAGGAGTGTTTCTTCTTCCGGCAGCAGCTATATACGCATTGAGAAGGCAATTAAGGACAGCGGTTATAATGGTCGTTGTATTTATCATATGTTATTGCACAAGAGAGATATTAGAACCAAGAATAATGGGAAAAAATGTAGGATTATCGCCGATTATGACAATGATTACAATGTATGTCGGATATAAGCTGTTTGGACTTACAGGTGTGATAACAGGACCATTTTCTTACATTGCAGCCAATGAACTGGCAAATATACTGATAAAGGGTACAGGTGAAGTATACGATGAAGAGATTGAAGATAGTAAAACATAACTTTGACAAGTGGGTATATAATACTAACATTTTTACATTTCTTGTATGGACAGCATTAGTTGTGAATGTCATATATGTTGTCTTGTTTATGTGTGTAAGACATTTTTTGCTGGCTGTTATTTACAGTGGTGAGATAGTGTACTTTTTTTCTCTTTTGAATAAACGGGATGAAAATGGCAGAAACAGTGGATTCCAGATGATAGGCATGACAATGTGTATTTACATAAGTACTGTTTTAAGCATATTGCTTTTGGGAGCCGATTACAGTTTTAATTCAATTCTTCTAAGCATGATACCTGTATTTTTCTTTGTGGAATATTTACTTATGGACAGTTCCATATTATCATATATTTCCAGTGCGGTTATACTGATTACGGATATTATATTAGTATTATTAAATGACAGGTTTGTAACGAAGTCACTTACAGTAATTGAGAAAAATATTTTTCAAAGCTTTAACTGGATTGTATCTATATTTTTCACTGTATTTTCAGCTACAGTGTTTATGGCGGAGGTATTTAATATCAGCAGCGGGCTTACAAACCAAAATAGAAAACTGAATGAACTTGCTAACCATGACCCGCTTACACAGCTTTTATTAAGACGACCCATGCAGGAGTATATAGATAAATGTGTTGAACAGAAAAAATTGTATTCTAAGGATTATGTGGTATGTATTGGCGATATAGATTTATTTAAGAAGTTCAATGATGAATATGGTCATGACTGTGGTGATGTTGTATTAAAGACAGTAAGCAGGCTGATTGCCGATGGAGTTGGCAATGGCAATTATGTATGCCGTTGGGGAGGAGAAGAGATATTGATTCTGTTTCCTGATAATACGATGTATGAAGCAGAAAAAGTTATTGAAAAAGTACGTGTGACTATAGAGAAAACCATTATCAGTTATAAAGATGCAAATGTGCATGTAACAATGACCTTTGGAATAAGTTCAAGCGAGAAACATATTATGTCACATGAAGTCATTGAATCAGCAGATAAGGCACTTTACAAAGGAAAACAGTCAGGAAGGAACAAAGTCTGTTGTGGTTGACAAAAGCACTATATTAGATATAAAATCATTGACAGTGAATTGAATATATGAAAGGAACAGGTTGAAATGGCAAAGGAAAAGAAATTTGTTGAGGCAATAACTTCCATGGATGAGGATTTTGCACAATGGTATACGGATGTAGTAAAAAAGGCAGAACTTATTGAATACTCCAGTGTAAAAGGATGTATGATTATACGTCCCAACGGATATGCCATATGGGAAAATATTCAGAATGAATTAGATAAAAGGTTTAAGGCAACAGGCGTGGAAAATGTATATATGCCAATGTTTATTCCTGAGAGTCTGCTTCAGAAGGAAAAAGACCATGTAGAGGGATTTGCACCTGAAGTAGCATGGGTTACACATGGAGGAATGGAACCATTACAGGAAAGAATGTGCGTAAGACCTACATCAGAAACATTGTTTTGTGATTTCTATAAAGATATAATACAATCATACAGGGATTTACCTAAATTATATAATCAGTGGTGCTCGGTAGTGAGATGGGAAAAGGAGACAAGACCGTTTTTGCGTTCAAGGGAATTTTTATGGCAGGAAGGTCATACCATACATGCCACTGCTGAAGAGGCAGAGGAAAGGACAAGACAGATGCTTAATCTGTATGCCGATTTTTGTGAAGATTTCCTTGCAATACCGGTAATACGTGGTAAAAAAACGGAAAAGGAGAAGTTTGCCGGTGCGGAGTCTACATATACAATAGAGGCACTTATGCATGATGGAAAGGCACTTCAGTCCGGTACAAGCCATAATTTTGGAGACGGATTTGCAAAGGCATTTGGTATTCAATATACAGATAAAGATAATAAGCTTCAGTATGCATATCAGACTTCATGGGGCATGACTACAAGACTTATAGGTGCAGTTATAATGGTACACGGTGATTCAAGCGGACTGGTACTACCGCCAAGACTTGCTCCGGTTCAGGTTATGATAGTGCCTGTCAGACAGCAGCAGGAAGGTGTACTTGAGAAGGCAGACGAGCTGGCAGATAAGCTGTCAGATTACAGAGTCAGAATAGACAAAACAGACAAATCACCGGGTTGGAAATTCAGTGAGCAGGAAGTAAAGGGCATACCTTTGCGTGTAGAATTAGGACCAAAAGATATAGAGGCTAATCAGGCTGTAATAGTAAGAAGAGATACAAGGGAAAAGATAACGGTATCTCTGGACGAAATAGATGTTAAAATCGGAGAAGTATTGGAAACCATGCAGAAGGAAATGCTTGAGAGGGCAAGAAAGCACAGGGATGAACATACTACGGTTGCACTTAATTATGATGAATTTAAAGATGCTGTTGAAAATAAACAGGGATTCATAAAGGCAATGTGGTGCGGTGATAAGGCATGCGAAGACAAAGTGAAAGAAGAGACTACGGCAACATCAAGGTGTATGCCGTTTGAGCAGGAGCAGCTTTCGGATAAATGCGTATGCTGTGGAAGAACGGCAAAAACAATGGTATATTGGGGTAAAGCATACTAAAACCCGGGTGTAATATTTTAATGGCAATAACAGTGTGGTCAGCACACTGCTATTGCTTTTTAACTATTGTTTTGCCGGCATATCCGGATGTGTATAGAAATGGAGGCAGAAGTGGATAGAGATATAAAGATAAATCTTCCTGAAAAAGTATCATTTATTATAGACAGGCTTATGGAAAACGGGTTTGAGGCATTTGCCGTAGGTGGTTGTGTAAGGGATACCATTTTGGGAAGATGTCCGAATGACTGGGATATTACAACTTCAGCAAAACCTGCGGATATTAAGAAAATATTTTCAAGGACTATCGATACCGGAATAGAGCATGGGACGGTTACGGTTATGCTGGAACATCAGGGATTTGAAGTGACTACATATAGAATAGATGGTGAGTATGAAGATAACAGGCATCCGAAAGAAGTAAGGTTTACACCTGATTTAAAAGAAGACTTAAAACGAAGGGATTTTACCATAAATGCGATGGCATATAATGATGAAAGGGGGATTGTAGACGAATTTGGCGGTATTGAAGATTTGGAGAATGGAATAATTAAGTGCGTAGGAGTGGCTGAAGAGAGATTTAATGAAGATGCATTAAGAATATTACGTGCGGTCAGGTTTGGGGCACAAATGGATTTTCAGATAGAAGAGGCCACTGCGGCTGCAATTAAAAAGCTGTCAGGAAATCTTGTGCATATAAGCCATGAGAGGATACAGGCAGAGTTGGAAAAGCTGATAATGTCATCACATCCTGAGAGTATGAGGACAGCATATGAACTTGGTATAACAAAGTGGATAATACCTGAGTTTGACAATATGATGGAGACACCACAAAATTCAAAATATCACAGATATAATGTTGGGGAGCATACCATAAAAGTAATGGAAAATGTAGAGCCCAACCACTATTTGAGATGGGCGGCACTTCTTCATGATGTGGGAAAACCTATTAAACATACAATCGGAAATGATGGATATTCTCATTTTTACGGACATGGAGAAGCAGGAGAAAAAATCTCCGAAGAAATATTAAAGAATCTTAAGTTTGATAATAAGACGGTTAAGATTGTAAGCCGGCTGGTAAAATTCCATGATTATGATATTAAGCCAAATGAAAAGTCTGTAAGAAAGGCTGTAGTAAAGGTTGGGAATGACATATTTCCTTATTTGTTGAAATTAAGAAGGGCTGATTTAAGCGGGAAGAGCAGGTACAGTATAGAACTTACAACTCCTGTTTTTGACAAAGTAGAAGAGATTTATGAATTTGTGGTTAAAAGAGGTGACTGTATGTCACGAAGTGAAATGGCTGTCAATGGAAGAGACCTTATAGAATGGGGATTAAAACCGGGGGAACAGGTTGGAGAGGGACTGGACTATTTATTTGAATCAATTCTTAAGAATCCGGAATTAAATACAAAAGAGCAGTTAAAAGAACTACTTAAGAAATCTTTTACATAATCAAAAGATACCACTCATATTATAAAAGTAGAAATGAGGGAGGTATCGAAATGAATGAGAAGACTACTGAATTGTTATCAAAATATGAACTAAAAGTCGGAAGAGTTACAAGGGCAAGAGGAGGTTTTCTATGTGATACAGAGAACGGATTAAAACTTTTCAGGGAATATAAGGGAACGGAAAAGCATCTGGAGATTGAAAGTTTTATACTGGACAGGATAAAGGAATCAGGAAGGTGCAAGGCGGATTATATAGTTAAAAACAGTGAAGGGGAAATACTTACTAAAGATGATGACGGTATGTCTTACATATTAAAGGACTGGTATACATCACACGAATGTAATGTCTGGGATAAATCCGAAATATGCAGTGCATGTGGTATGCTGGCGAGAATACATCTCATTTTAAGCGGGTATAATAAAGACAGGATGTTTGATTTATATCCTTGTAATCTGATGAAAGAATATGAAAGACATAATAATGAAATGAGGAGGGCACGTTCATTTATCAGGAATAAAAACAGAAAAAATGAATTTGAGCTGAAGATATTGTCATGTTTTGACCGCTTTTATATTAAGGCGGCAGATGCGGGCAGAGAATTGGAAAAGTGCAACTATGAAGCCCAGAGGGAAAATGCATATGATAATCAGACTATATGTCATGGCAGTTTCAATTATCATAATATTTTATTTTATGACAAAGAAGCAATTCCGGTTAATTTTGAAAGAGCAGTGGTCGATATTCAAATAACAGACTTTTATGACTTTTTAAGGAAAGTTATGGAAAAGTATAACTGGGATGTGGAACTTGGATATAAAATGTTAAATGAGTATGACCGTGTGCGTACGATAAGCCGTGATGAGAGAAAACTTATATATGTAATGCTGCTATATCCTGAAAAATTCTGGAAGATTGTTAATCAGTATTATAATGGTAATAAGTCATGGATTCCTGATAAAAACGCAGATAAACTTAATACCGTATGCAGTCAGGATGAAAAGAAGCAGCAGTTTGTTAATACGGTGAATCCGTAACAAAAATAGTAAGTCTTTGACTTTATTGGATAAGTAGTATATAATTATTCGGTGTAAACTTTTTTTTGCTCAGATAAAATGTAGAGCAGACTGGAGGTAAGGTCATGCGATTAGGCAGGAATAACAGGCTTTTTATAATAACATGTCTGTTTGGTCTGCTGATTTTTGCCGCAGGCTGCAGTAAGGGAAGTACATCGGGAAATATTTCGGGAGGAAGGGATGTAGTTCGCCTTCCCGGAGTAACCACTGCAGGACAGTTAGATTCGGAAGGTAAAGTTCAGCAGGGCATTAGGGCTGTAGTAACTGCCATAGATACAGATAAACAGATTATTACACTGAAGGTCATAGATAAAAGAACGATAGAATTACAATATACAGGTGCTACAGATATCCGTAACCATAATAATGAGGTTATGTCTGCATCGCAGCTTATGCCAGGAGAGGTGGTATACGCAGATTATAATGCAGGCATTAATAAATTGAATGCACTTATCATCTCATCTGATGAATGGAAAGAGGAAGCTTCAGGTGTGAATGTAGATACAGGCGGTTCATACATTGAATATGGAAAGCAGAAATATACTTATGACAAGAATCTGGTGGTTATGTCCGGAACTTCAAAATGTAAGTTAGAGGATATAGAACTTATTGACCACATTCTTATCAGGGGAAGAGACAAAAAGATTGATTCTATAGTTGTTACAAGAGGTCATGGATATCTACAGCTTGAAAATACAGGATTTTATGAAGGTGGAATAATAGAGGTAGGAAAAGAAGTTATTACCGGAATTACAGCGAATATGAAACTGTTAGTTCCTGAAGGCACTTACAGGCTTACGGTAACTAAGGGAAAAGATTCCGGTTCAAAAGATATTACCATTGAAAGGAATCAGGAACAGACAGTCAATCTTGCAGAGTTTCAGAAGACCGGAGAACGATATGGTAATCTGGGATTTAAGATAACACCTGATGGTGCTAATCTTTATATAGATAAAAAGAAGATAGATGATTATTCCGGAATGATTGAAGTCACATATGGTGTACATGAAATCATAGTTACCGGGGAAGGATATAAGACATATACTGCTACGTTAAATGTAGATTCTGTATATCAGGATGTAGTTATAGAACTGGAACCTCAGGAAACCACTGCGGATAAGCAGACTGCAAGTTCTAAGGAAAAAGAAGGTACAACTGCGAATAACGAAAGAGAAAAAGATACAACTGACGAAGATACAGATACAGAAGAAACGACTACAGAAAAAGCAACAACGGAGCAGATAACAACTGTTTCATTATCAAAGATAGTTAGTGAAATTTTAAAATAGAAAATGCACAAATAAATTTAATATACAGGAGGCAACGAAAATGGATTATAAAAAACTTTATGGAGAGTGGCTTGCAGATTCTTATTTTGATGAAGATACAAGGGCAGAATTAAAGGCTATAGAATCAGATGAGAATGAGATTAAAGAAAGATTCTATAAGGAATTAGAATTTGGTACTGCCGGTCTTCGTGGCATAATCGGTGCAGGTATAAACAGGATGAACATTTATACAGTTAGAAAGGCAACTCAGGGTCTTGCTAACTATATAAAGGCACAGGGTGGTTCGGATAAAGGTGTTGCCATTGCTTATGATTCAAGAAGAATGTCACCGGAGTTTGCCGATGAGGCAGCGTTATGCCTTAATGCCAACGGTATAAAGGCTTATGTATTTGAAAGCTTAAGACCTACACCTGAGCTTTCATTTGCCGTAAGAGAATTGAAATGTATTGCAGGAATTAATATTACTGCAAGCCATAATCCGCCGGAATATAATGGATATAAGGTATATTGGGAAGATGGTGCACAGATTACACCTCCTCATGATACCGGTATAATGAATGAAGTAAAAGCAGTTACAGACTTTTCACAAGTTAAGACTATGGAAAAGGATGAGGCTGTAAAATCAGGGCTTTATAATGTAATAGGCAGCGATATTGATGATAAATATATTGAATGCCTTAAAAAGCAGGTTAAGTGCCCTGATGTTATAAAGGATATGCAGAAAGACATAAAGATTGTATATACACCTCTTCATGGTACGGGAAATATACCGGCACGTCGTATTCTTAAAGAAATAGGTTTTGAAAATGTATACGTGGTACCGGAACAGGAATTGCCTGACGGAGAATTTCCTACAGTAAGTTATCCTAATCCTGAAGCGGAGGAGGCTTTTGAACTTGCATTAAAGCTTGCAAAGGAAAAGGATGCAGACCTTGTACTTGCCACTGACCCTGATGCAGACAGACTTGGCGTATATGTGAAGGATTCTAAGACAGGTGAATATATTACTCTTACAGGAAATATGTCAGGATGCCTTCTGGCTGACTATGAGATTGGCAGGATTAAAGAGCAACAGGGAATACCGGAAGACGGTGCACTTATTAAAACTATAGTTACCACTAATATGGCAGATGCCATAGCAGAGTACTATGGTGTTAAGCTTATAGAAGTTCTTACCGGTTTCAAATATATAGGACAGCAGATACTCGGATTTGAAAATTCAGGTAAGGGAACTTATCTGTTCGGATTTGAAGAAAGTTATGGATGTCTTATAGGCACACACGCAAGGGATAAGGATGCCATAGTAGCAACAATGGCACTTTGTGAGGCAGCGGCATATTATAAGTCAAAAAACATGACACTTTGGGATGCCATGGTTGAAATGTATGAGAGATATGGATATTACAAGGATGGAATTGAGTCTATAACACTTAAAGGTATTGAAGGACTTGAGAAAATACAAAAGATTTTAGAGACTCTTAGAAGCAATACACCTGAGAAGTTTGGAGACTACAAAGTATTGTCTGTAAGAGATTACAAAAAAGATACCATTACAGATATAGCTACAGGAAAAGTTACAAAAACAGGACTTCCTGAGTCAAATGTGCTTTATTATGATTTAGAGGATAATGCATGGTTGTGTGTAAGACCTTCCGGTACAGAGCCAAAGGTTAAATTCTACTATGGAATAAAAGGAAATTCGCTGGAAGATGCAGATACAAAGTCAGAGGAACTTGGAAAACAGGTAGTGAACATGATTAATGAAATGGTGTAGAAATGAGGTAATTATGGATTACGTTTGGAAAGACAGAAAAAGAACTTTATTCGGTCTTCCATGGTCATTTACTGTATACAGCCTTACTAATGAAAAGCTTCTTATTACTACAGGATTTTTTAACAAACATGAGGAAGAAGTAAGATTATACAGAATAATGGACATATCTTTGAACAGGACATTAGGACAAAGAATATTTGGACTTGGGACTATTCATGTAAATTCAGCAGATAAATCAACGCCGGAATTTGACATTAAGAGCGTAAAAGATTCTGAAAAGATTAAGGACATGCTGTCTGATATGGTGGAAGAAGAGCGTATGAGAAAAAGAGTATCGGGTCGCGAATTTATGAGTGATTACAGTGATTCGGTGGATGATGATTAAATATTGCAGATTAAAAATAAAACTGCCATTCGGGAATTTTATAATTTCCGGATGGCAGTTTTGGGCTATAATAGAATAAATAGGCAGTATTTAATAAAGATTTTTATTCCCGCGAGCAACGAGCCAAGTGGCTGCTTGCAGACATTTGGCGACTGCTGCGAGGGTCAAATACCCCGCAGCTTGCTGCAGGGTATTTGACTATCAGTCAAGAATGAGAATTTACTTGACAAGGAGAAAACTGTAAGTTATTATATAGTTTGATTAGCGTAAACTAACTTGCATGTGGTGGTTGTAAATGAAGAAAATATTATATAGCGTTTTGGTTATTGATTTTATTATAATGGTATTGAACATTGTAGAAATAGTACATGAAGCTTTTTTTCGAGATGTTTATGCTACAATAGAAATTAGTGATAGATTTACATACTTTTTTGAAATATCATTTATATTAACGTTTATTATTTTTTTAGTATCACTATTTCTTTTGATTAGGCAGGAAAAGGGTCAAACTAATTATATTTTTAAAATAATTGGAGTTATAGGATTTTTATTGCTGATAGTTACCAATATATACTTTGGAATGAATTATTATGCAACAGTAAAACCATATAGTTTCAATGAAATAGAAAATCAAGATTATATGCCATCAGAGTATTTTAGGGGTATATCTTTAGATGAATTGCAAAGAGATTTAAGTTCCGATAGTGAAATTCTTATATATATTGGCAGGGATGATTGCAAACAGTGTAAGGAATTTGAAACCGAGTTGGAAAGAATATTAGAGGAATACCATACAGAAATTCCAGCTTATTACACAACACAGGATCGCGAAGGGAGCAGAAGTGAGGAAATGTATGATATTTTAGATATGTATAATATTGGAAGTGTACCAATTGTGATTTTAGTACAAGATTCTGATATCTTGAAAATATGGGATAATCCGATAGAACAATTAGAAGAAATAAAAAGCTGTCTATAATAGTATGACACCTGATTCAACATAATTACAGGGCGGGTTTGTTACAAAAGATTATCTAATGTTACTAATCCCGCCCGTTTTATTCCCGCGAGCAACGAGCCAAGTGGCTGCTTGCAGACATTTGGCGACTGCCGCGAGGGTCAAATATTCTATAGTGTTTGATTTACAATTATTCTGCAAATGAATCAGTTTGGGAAGAAACTTCTTCCGGCTGAGCGTTATCTTCGGATACATTTTCATTTGAAGTATCAATTTCGTCAGAAACTCCGGATTCAGCAGGTGGAGTAATATTTTCAGAAGTAGTATTTTCTTCCTTACTCACATTGAATTTTATTGTATCAAATATAGCATCTATTTCATCAGATAATGTTTTAAAGTCTTTCTCTTCAGCAGCAAAAGTAAAGAGGTATGCTTTCTTGTTAAGAAGTGTAAATATCTGCTTACAGTAAATATTTTTTCCATCATTTTCAGAGTGTGATGTAATAGAATAGCATTCATTTTCATCCAGAGTGACTTTTTTGCATTCATCTATCTCGTAACCAAGTTCTTCATACTGGCTTACAGACAATTCTTTGTAGGTATCAAGTGTGTAATCATAAGTATCAAGGTCTTGAATGATGACTGTTATATTTTCCGTAAAAAAGTCATTATCACTGCTTTTATATAGAAATGCAATATCGGCATTTTTATTATCTGTCTTTCCCCAGTCCGTAGGAAGACTGATGGAATACCCGGAATTGTCATAAGATTTAAAATCGGAAATATCTATATCTTTTTTGCCCTTATCTTTTGAACCGCAGGCGGTAATAAGTCCTAGTGTACATATGGCAAATATTGTTGCAAATTTTTTATTCATTTTATCCTCCAATACATATTTATTAATCTAAAGTTTATTTCAAATATAGTAAAATGTCAACCGAAGATATTATTAATTTACATTTTCAGCCATAATGCTTAGTCCGGCAAATTATGAATGGCATGGCTGAACTGTTACATTTATATTTTTAGCATCACATCCACAAAAAACTCCGTGCCGCTGTTGGAAGCTTTTGCCGAGCCACCGTATTTTTCCGCAACGGCAGCGATGGAAGCAAGTCCGATTCCATTCCCACCGTGTTTTGTGGAGCGATAGCCGTCCTTCCCTTTCCTGACTTTTCCATCAAAGTTGTTGGTGGAAACGATGTACAGCCTGTTACCATGGCGAATCTCTGTGGTCAGGTAGAAATACCTCTCTCCTTCCGGCACGGTAAGGCATCCATCAATGGCATTCTCCATCAGGTTTCCGAACAGGGACGCCATGTCAAGTTCTGTAATGGGGAGCGGCTCCGGTAGTTCGATGTGCCAGTCTGTGTCTACACCTGCGGAAACGGTCATCTCATGGTAATAGCCGAATAGGGCGTTTAGTGCGGCATTGGCACAGTGATTTACAGGTGTGCTTTCTACAAGGTTGATTTCATAATTTGCAAGGTATGTCTGTATGCTGTCGATATCGCCCTTCTCCACAAGTGAGGAAAGAAGCCGTAGGTTATGGCGGAAGTCGTGGCGCAGCCTTGCGGTCTGGTGCATATGCTCCAGCAGTGCCCGGTACTGGTGGGACTGCATCTCAAGGAGTTGGGAGCGTTCCTTTAGCTCTGCGTGTTCAAGTATGACCATCGTACAACTATAGAAGAGCAGGTAGATCACGATAAGGACTGCCAACTCACCTGCCTCCAGCAGCGGGAAAAGGTAGTACATACGCCCTACATGGAGGGTGCTGTAGGATTTGGGAACAGCCAGTATATTAAAGATCAGGAATACTGAGGACAATGCCACTGTTGAGTACCATATCTTCGGGATGTCCAGATAATCGACCATACGGAAAAAACGCTGGCAGGCCGGCCAGATGAAAGCAACCACAATCAGGCAGGAAATTCCAAGCTGGAAAAAGGCCGCCTCGATGGAAATATCTGCTGCACCCGAAGCCGGGTGCAGGAAAGCGTCAAAGGAGTAGGCGAACTGTGCCGGAAAGGTCTGAACGGCGCAGACGCCCACATATACGGCAAGGCATTTTGGCAGGCTGGCTGTCACAGTGTGGCGGTACAGGAAAAAGAGCAGGACAAGGGAGGGCAGGAGGATGGAATTTGCATTGAGCCGCAGTATTGTGCAGAGCCATGAGCACAGGAGGGAGTATGGGAGTAGGACAGCTATACACAGTGCGGCAGTCTTAAGCGGTGTGTGCCTCATCTGGTTCTTCATTGTAAAATAACAGGATGCAGCCGCAGGCAGCAGGATTAAAAACTGCGGCAGTAAAGAAAGCCATCTATTCATATCCATGTTCAAATCGGTTTCACCTCAATTTCTTATAAAAATCCAATATAATATACCATAAAAAAAGGCTTTTTTCAAACCTGTCACCCCAAAATTTCAAAATATGATTGACGTTCTTGCCAGAAAATATACATTCCTGCCAGATATCTTGTTTTCCAACTAAAATTCGTTACAATAAAATAGAAATTTTGCGGAAGGAGGTTGACAGGATATGGACTTACAAAAGACAGAACGACTTCAATATATTGATATTGCCAAAGCAATTACCATTTTTCTGGTTGTATTAGGACATCCAAGAGCAGTAGAGGACTATGGAGCAGTAGAGCGATTTTTATATGCATTTCATATGCCATTATTTTTTGTGATGTCAGGAATCTTTTTGAAACAAAAAAGTCATTACGGAGTTCAATCATGGAAGGCATTTTTCAAAAAGAACTTGCTGGGACTGTTTGTTCCTTACATAATCTGGGCTGCTATTTATATGCCTTTTACATACATCAGTGAGGGGAAGGTTCTATATGGAAGCTGGATTGTACTACGAAACACACAAACTCTTAGTTCGCTTTGGTTTTTGCCAGTATTGTTCATGGCAAGAACTTATCAGGAAGCCGTGATGCACATAGCATGGAAATTCAAATGGAATCCACGAATATTTGCCATAGTATGCACATTTCTGTTTTTTATACTGGGAATGGTTTTGCCGCACAACAATACCGGTGACGGAATTGGTATGCCTTGGGGCTTTGACATTGCCTTTGTGGCTAGTGCATTTATGTTTTTGGGTTATCTGGGAAGGCCCTATCTTGAAAAACTTGTTGAGTGTGGAAACTTAGTAAAACTGTTGATTGCAGTTACATCTCTTATACTGCTTTTAATCGGCATACATTTTGCTCATTATTCTGAAGCTTATCCGTTTATGCTGATGGCAAATGCTGAATTTGGAAGTCCCATACTTTGTATGATAAATGGATTTACAGGAAGTCTTATGGTCATTATGATTGCACAAATTGCAAACCACTTTCTTAAACACAGAAATTGGATTCTTTATATTGGTCAAAATACAATGGGGATTTATTTAATTCATAAAACATTCCTGCAAGGTTTATACAATAAGACCATTAACGTTGCACCTGGGATTCCATATCTGATTCGGGCAATCATCGTATCTTGTATTGCGATTATTTTTTCGATATTCCTGATGGGCATTCTTAGTAAGTACATAGCAGAAATTCTTGGCAGACCGGCTGTTGCCAATAATTACGAGGAAAAGATGATGGAGTAATAAATCTGTAGTGTTAATGAAAAAATTTATATGATTTAAAGTTTTAGGAAGTAACTGTTTACTATTAATTTTATCAAACAGAAGAGAGGTTTATGAATGAAAAAACAAAAATGGAAACTATTGGTTTTATCAGTGGTATTAGTATTGATGACAGCTGCATGTTCCGGCAATGGTTCATCTTCATCTGATGGAACAGAGAAAAAACAGCCGGAAAGCAGTAGTGTCGTACAGACTGAAGATATAGCCAGAGATGGAAATGACAGCGAAAAGGCAGACAGCCCGAATGACCTTTATGCAAGGGCAGTGGAGGATTCTGTTTTTGCCGAAGAATCAGAAATCCAGAAACTGGTCTCACTGACGAAAGATGATGAACTTGTAAGCTGGGATGAGCAGGGACGCGTGCTGCTTTGTACGTGGCACAATTATCCGGACAGCTATCCGGAAGGAGAAAAGGTTAAAATTGCGTGGGGACCGGTTTGGGCATTTACAGATTTGGAAATTGCTTCCCATGCTGATGAACTAAAAGAGTCAGAGGATGCTCAGATGCGGTTAAAGCAGCTTATTTCTTTTGCACCGGACTCTGAACATACGACATTTACCGGGTTCTGGGTTGACCCTGCAAATGTAAGGCGTCCGGCTTACCAGAGTGACCCGACAGATGGAAGCATGAAGACAGCCTTTGAGGAAAATGTGGATGAAGAATTCAAATCCTGGTTTGATGAAAATATCCTGTGGTCTTATTTCTATGGTTCATACCCATGGACACGGCTGGGTTATACCTATGACTGGGCAGATAACGGATCAGAATATGGCATGACGGAATTTATTGTGGAAGATGGTGCAGAAGTAGAGGTTGCATTTACAGAAACCACACAGGAATTCCTAGATAGGATGGTAGAAAAATGATAACTTTTATTATAGGGATGGTAATCTTGATTCTTGGAGGTGCAGCTTATGGCAGGATATGTGAGCGTGTCATAAAGCCTGATGACAGGGAGACGCCTGCTGTGCGTCTGGAGGACGGCGTGGATTTTGTACCAATGAAAAAATGGAAAAACTGCCTGATTCAGTTGCTGAATATCGCAGGAACCGGTCCGATTTTCGGACCAATCCAGGGTATTTTATTTGGACCGATTGCATTTCTGACAATACCGGTCGGCTGTGTGCTGGGTGGTGCATTCCATGACTATATGAGCGGCATGGCTTCCATAAGGAATGATGGGGCACAGATGCCGTCTTTGATTAACAAATATCTGGGAAAATATGTTTATTTTATTTACAATGTGTTTATATGCCTCCTGCTGGTTTTAGTGGGAGCGGTGTTTATCTACACACCGGGCGACCTGTTTGTATCTCAGATTTTAAAGACAGACAGCAGCATTTCAAATCCTGTTATCTGGATTGTATATGGAGTGATTTTTGTTTATTATGTAATTGCCACATTGTTTCCCGTAGATAAGATTATTGGCAGGATTTATCCGATTTTTGGCGGGATATTGCTGCTTTCGGCATTGGGTGTGTCAATTGGGATTTTTATCAAAGGCTACCCATTAGATGAGATTTGGGAAACAGGGGTTTGTGGCATCCACCCGCAGGGGCTTCATTTTGTGCCAATATTTTTTGTGACAGTGGCTTGTGGTATTGTCTCAGGATTTCATTCTACCCAGTCCACCCTGATTTCACGCACAATGAAATATGAAAAAGAGGGAAGAATGACATTTTATAATATGATGATTGTGGAAGGTTTTATTGCTATGGTGTGGGCTGCCGCTGCAATGGGGGCTATGAAATTGGGTCTTGCGGATGTGTCCACTTCTACAACAGGCATGGTCGGAATTGTAGCCGGCGACTTGCTAGGCAGTGTAGGCGGGGCAGTCGCAATCATAGGAATTATTGTGCTGCCTATTACTTCAGGCGATACGGCACTCCGTTCAATGCGTTTGATTATAGCAGATGCTTTGCATATCGACCAGGGAAAAAGGAAAAACAGGCTGTTTGTGGCACTTGCCATTTTTGTGATGGTAGCTATATTGCTTCTGTTTTCAAAAATGAATGCAGATGGATTCCAAATCCTATGGAGATATTTTGCATGGGCAAACCAGGTAATTGCTGTCTTCGCATTTGCTATGATTGCAGTATATATGATGAGGGAGATAAAAAAAGCAGGGCTGTATATGATGGCACTCCTGCCTGGGATGTTCTATATGTTTGTTGTTGGGAGCTTTATCTTAAATTCTTCAATCGGCTTTGGTCTGTCCTGGACAGCAAGCTATTTGCTGGCAGGGGTGCTTTCGGCGGTATATGCTGTTGGCATTTTATACACAGGAAAAATCAGCAAGCGGTTTGAGCAGTGGTCTGAGTAATCAGGTCACTGTTTTTGTTTGTATGACATGGGCAAAATCTTAAAGGTGAAAGTACTAAACACGCACGGATAGTGGGAAGGCAGCGTTTATGATGTAATTGTGTTGTATTTTGCGGTACAAAAGGTATAATAGAGAAAAAAGGAAAGGCGGCGGTAATATGGTATCACGAAGTGCAAATGTAAATGTCAGAGTAGAACCCGCTGTCAAGAAACAGGCAGAAGATATACTGGATAAACTCGGTGTATCCGCATCGGTTTTTATTAATATGACCTACAGGCAGGTAATTATTGAACTGCCTGCAGAAATCAAAACTCTTGATACCATGACCAATAAAGAGTTTAATGAGATGATGCAGACCGGACTGACACAGGCAAAAAGAGGAGAATCAGTTCCTTATGAAGAAGCTTTTGACCAGCTTATGAAAGGGCTTTGATTATTATGAAAAACCGATACAAAGTTCAAATTACAAAAAGCGCTCTGACGCAGATGGAGGAAATAAGGGATTATATTGCGAATGAACTCCTTGCTCCATAGGCGGCATATAATACGCTTTCGGAAATGAAAAGAAAAACAATAGTAAAAAATTTTATAATATATTACTGGACAGATGAGGAACAGCAGATAGTTCATATAACGGCAGTTGTATATGGGAAACGAAACCAGTTAATGGAGCTTGGGAAAATGGAACTGGAATAGTATGATATATTCAAATTGAAACAGAAAGATAAAAGGATAGGGTTTTTACTACATAAGAGGGGTGTAGTGATATACTAAATTTGTAACACCTTGTTCGAATAATATATTATAATATTATGCTACAAGGAGGAGATTGCTATGTCAGTACATTACAATGATGACTTCAAAAAAGAAGTTGTAAGAGCCTATATGGCTGGTGATAAATCTACTGTTCAGATTGCAGTACAATATAATATTTCAAAAACACAGTCAGCAAATGAGCTAAGGAATACAGTGAAGAATGCCTATATACCACCAATACCACAATAGAAAGTAATGAAGCAAAGAAGATAAGAAAGCTTAATCAACTTATTAATGAAAAAGATAAGGAGACTGCTTTCCTAAAAAAGCAGCGGCATTCTTTGCAAAGGAAATCGATTAGTGGTATATCGGTTTATTGATGATTATAAAAATGAATTTGGGTTAAGATGGCTCTGTAAGCAGTTTGGTATCAGTCCTAATTGTTACTACAATTATAAAAAGATACAAAGTGTGAATACCGCAAACGCTTAAATCACATCTTTGAACTTATAAAGTATGTCTATTACAATAACAATTGTGTAACAGGCCACAGAGCCATGCGTATTTTTATAAAGCGTTATGGTTATGAATTAAGTAAAACCACAATTACGCAGTTTGTATAATCGTTTTTGTTATACCCATTTCTCGATCCCAAAAAACATAAAATACTGCATCATCATATAATCCGTTTTTATCATGCCCTATCTCTAGCTGTCCCACAAATTCCATTGGTCTGCCATTATTAAATTGCCATTCTGGGTCTTGAAGCCAATCAGGTTTTTTATCTAATACCTTGAAATCTTTTTTTATATCTGCTCTTAATAGAGTTACTAAGTCATCATCACAGCCTTGGTATTTTGATAACAATTTTAAAAAATATTCTTCACTCTCTATACTCGAAGAAGGATCAAAATAAAATTCATTACCTAATTTTAATAATATCTCCATTTTATCCCAAGGTATTTCAGATGTAAAATCAATATATTCACTCATTTTTATATACACTCCTTTCATTTGCTCAAGGCACAAAACTTTATAGAAAAACTTTGTGCCCTATAATTTTTGGGTTATAGTACTTATGTTAAAATGTATTCCAGCATTAATGTCAATTATTATAGTAGAACTTTACTTAAATTTTATAAAATCATAATTCACTTTTCGTCCTGGCGGAAAAAGATTTTCATGTTCCCATGGCCATACTTCCCGAAGATATATAGGTTCATCAAATCCGGGAATCCCACGGTTCCCATTCGCATGATGTATATCTTTACTAACAAGTTTCTCGTAAATCGTACCTGTTTTTCTATCTTTTACGATTACTCTTGCCACAGGTGCTAAACCGTTTTTCATTCTGCCTATATTTTGTGGGCTAAAGCTATCGGGATCAAAAAATGCTCTGTTCATCCAATACCTTTTACGAATTGTATCCCATGATGGATAATTTCCATCTGGTGTCATTTTCGTAATCGAATCTCCTGGTCTCCATTCAGGAAATTTTATCTCTAAAAAGTTATCGTTTTCATCAAAATTGCTGTCCCCTTGAATAATTCCTGAAACACTTTTTTTACATTTATGCCCACTTGGATCAACATACTTGACCGGATCATTCCCTGCATATACATATAGGTTCAGTCCGTCTCCGTGGTATGTATCTGTCTGTGTAAATCTTCCTATATAAGGACTATAGTATCTCGCCCTAAGATAATACATGTCGGTTATGCCATCATGTATTTCTCCTGTAAATCCGTATCGGTTTGTTATAGTTTCTTCTGCATTAACAGTATTTCCAAATGCATCATACTCATATCTGCACAGTATTCTGCTGTTTACATCACCATTCCCAAACTCATTTCCTGCAATCACATGGGTTATGCTTCCAAGGCTGTCACAAGCATAATGGTAGTATGTCCTTGCGTTCTCACTGTCTGATGCCACAAGACTTCCGTTGCCTCTTATATATCTGGTAATGTTATCATCAGTTTCCTCACATACAGCATCCTTTCCGCTGTATATGAATCTTATCAGGTTTCCGTTTTCCTCTGTTTCGTGCCTTAAGCCTTCTGCGTCATACCTGCATGTGAGTTTTCTTCCGTCTTCCATTACTGCTTCTGTCATCCTGTTAAGGCTGTCATATTTATATATTCCCCTCCCATCTGATGTCATGTTGCCATCAGGGTCATATGTAAAGTTCCTTATATCATTTTCACTGCCTTGCTTTTTGCTGCGTTCCATGCTTAACAGTTCGTTTACTTCATTATAAGTGTATTTTTCTGTTGTTCCGTCATTTATTTTGTGTTCAGTCCTGTTTCCTGCACGGTCATAAGCATATGTTTCAATTATGCTTGCGTTGTTTACATTTATAAGTCTTCCAATACCGTCATATCCGTATTCCGTTACCACATTTAATCCGTCTGCACTGTTTGCTTTTTTTATGCAGTTCCCACTGTTATCATAACTGTACCTTATATCTGATATGACACTTCCGCTGACCGTTACTTTTATTCCTGCATTCCTTCCGTCAGGGTCATATCTGTACTCTGTTTTTATGTCCCCGCATTTTATTTCTGATACTTTTCCGCACGGGGTATATGTGTATTCCGCAAGTACCCTGTCATTTTCTCTTATAATGGTGAGACGGTCTGTTATGTCATACTCATAAAGTGTTGTTTTTCCTGTTACGTCTGTTACCGCTGTTTTGTTGCCGTTTAAATCATATTCATATTTTATCAGTGTCCTGCCGCAGGCTGATTTTGAATTAAGCCTTCCACATTCGTCATATTCATATATGTATTTTATGCCTCCTCCTGATGCACTTTTTATCCTTCCGTCTCCCCAGTATTCGTATGTATATTTTTCGCTTTCTCTACTGCCAATACTGGTTTCCCATGTGTTTTCTGATGTATATTTTGGTTCTGCCTTTATTTTTGTGAGACCTCCGAATATATCATATGAATAGAGTTCTTTTTTCCCTGAACGGTATGTTTTTGACACCGGTCTTCCCGCTGCATCATATTCAAATATTTCAACGCTTCCGTCGGCATATGTTATCCTGTAGGTGTTTCCCTGAATGTCTTTGTGGTATTCCCTTCTCCTTCCTTCACCGTCTGTGGCTGCTGTAAGGTTTCCCATATAATCGTATTCGTATTTTTCTTTTATGTCTTCCGCTGCTCTTATTTCAAGCACGTGTCCCCACATGTCGGTTTGATAGTATACTGCTTCTTCACCCACTGACTGTGCTGTTATGTTTCCCATTGCATCATATGTGTATTCCCTGCGTATACCTGCGGCTGTGACGATGAATTTTATCCTGCCTCCTGCATCATAGACATATTTTATGCTGTTTCCATCTGCATTTTTCTGCATCAGTATGTTGCCGCTGCTGTCATAAGTGTTTTCTTCAAGTATTGCTCCGTCAGGTGATATGGTTTTTACCGGTCTGCCGCATAAGTCATATTCTGTTGTTGTTCCCATGGCTGTACAGGATGCTGCATTTTCTTCTTTCTTCCTGTTTTCTTCGGGTGTTATGATGCATATGCATCTGCCGTCTATGTCATATTTGTATACAGTTGTCCCGCCGTCGGCATGTTTTTCTTTTAGGATGTTCCCAAATGCATCATTTTCATACCTTGTTGTTATACCGTTTTCAGTTTTTTCAGAAACATATCCGTATCCATCATATCCATATGTGTTTTTTCTTGCGGCTTCTTTATTTTTTCCGTCTGATGCGATTACTGATGTTTTCCTGTCTGATTCGTCATATGTATATGTTACTGTCAGTCCGTCAGGCATTACTGCCTTTATTATGTTTCCTGACTTGTCATAACAATATTCGGTTTCCTCTATAAGCTTTTCTGTTATTTCAGGTTCTTTCGGTATTTTCCTGCTTTCTAGGAATCTGTTCCCGTTTCTTCTTTGTAGTTTTTCTCTCTGTTGTGGGGCGGATTTCTGTTTTTCTATTACCCTCTGGGTTTTCAGCCTGTCACATCTGTCGTATTCATATTCTGTTATCCTGCTTTTTTCACTATCCTGTACTGCCGTCTCTTTTGTTTTTCTTCCATGTCTGTCATATTCATATATGGCTTTTGCACCTTCGCTGTCGCTTATTTCTTTAAGCCTTCCGCATTCATCGTATTTTCTTTCTATTGTTCTTACCCTGCCATGTAATTGCTTTTTATTACATTGGGGGATGTCTGTGATGGGTTGCGGCTCTGCATATGTTTTTTCTGTTATAAGGTTTCCGTCAGCATCATACCTGTAAATATTTATGCAGTATAATGTGGTGCCTTCTTTTGTTATGGTAAGGAGTTCTTTTTTTGACATCATCAGACTTGTTTTATTATAGGTGTATATGTCTCCCGGGTAGCGGTCTTCTTGTGCTGTTCCTCCCGCTTCCGCCATTGTTTTTAATACCAGAGGGCTGTGGATGTGCTTTTTTACGTTTCCGTGCAGGTCATATGTGTATGCATCGGTTATGTTCCCATATGGGTCTTTTACCAATGTTATCCTTCCTGCACTGTCCCTTGTGTATTCATATCCTCTGTTGCCTCCTTCATGTCTGCCTATTTCTGATACGGCTTTTCCGATGATTCTGCCGCAGTTGTCATATTTGTATGTTTCTGAACCGTATGTGCCGATATTCTTTTTCATTATCCTGTGGCAGTTGTCATATTCGTATGTTATGCTTTCTCCCATGCAATTGTTTTTTATTGCATTGCAGTCTTCTATTGCATCAGATTCTTTTGTGCCGCATTTTCTTATCTCTATTATGTCTCCATATGCATTTCTTTTATATATGGTCTTTCTGCCGCAGGCATCTTCCTCTGCTATGAGCCTGTCCATGCAGTCATATCCGTATTGTTCCCCTTTTTCCAGTCCTGGTCTTATTATCTCAATAAGCCGCCAGCTTTTGTCATATTTATATTCGGTTACACCGCCTTCACCATCCTCATATGTTTTTACTTTGTTATATTCAGTATATGTGTATTTTTCCGTTTTGTCTTCCGTTGCTTTTTCTGCAAGTCTTCCTGCCGCATCATATCCTTTCCTTGTCTCTGTTCCGTCGGGTGATGTTACCAGTACAGGGTATGGGAATGTTCCTGAGTATTTATATTTTGTGGTTCTGCCGTTTTCATTTTTTTGTGTTATTCTTCCATAGCCGTCATAATCATATTCCGTTACTGATTCTTTTCCTGTATTTTCATCAAGGAGTTTTCTTTCTTCTGTTATGTTTCCGTTTTCGTCACGTTTATATACTGTCTGCCTTCCTGCATTGTCCCGGGTCTTTGTGCAGCCTTCCCTTCCATATTCATAACGTGTTATCAGCCCTGACGGTTCTTTTTTTACAAGCAGGTTTCCTTTGATGTCATATGTATATGATGTTACTGCCCCGCATCTGTCGGTGGTTTCAGATATGTTCCCATATTTGTCAAGCTTTCTTGTTTCCTCACTGCCGTCGGGGTATTTTATGCAGGTTATGTCATAGTTTTCATCGTATTTATACTGTGTAACAGCCCCGTTTTCTTCTTCGGTTACGGTATTTGTACTGCTTTTTTCATCATATGTACAGGTACAGTGCATTCCGTCTGCCGTTTTCTGCCTTATTACCCTGTGGCTGTCATCATACCAGTTTTCAAGGTATGTGCATCCCATGCCATCTGTTATTGTTTTCAGGTTTTCATTTTCGTCATAGGTGTATTTTATTTCTGTCCCGTCACATCTTGTTACTTTTGTGAGAAGTCCTTTTTCGTATTCATATCTTACTGTCCTGCCTGCACTGTCAGTGGCTGATGCTATTTTCATGTTTTCCCGCTTAAATGTAAGGGTGTACCCTGTGGGAAGAATGATTTTTTCTATTCCGTATCCGTTGTATATGTAGTCTGTGGTATTGCCGTTCCTGTCTGTTTTTTTCTCTATTTTTCCGGTTTCATCATAATAATATTTAACCTTTACTGTACTGTCTGTGAATATGTATCCGTTTTCTGTTTTTTCCAGTGTGAATTTTTTTGTACCGCTTTTTTTGTTTATGTATCTGCTGCTGCGTTTTATGTATTCCGCAGTTTTCCCATTGGGCATGGTTACTGTTGCGGCATTTTCTTCTTCGGTCACAAATGTGTCGGTGCTTAATGCCCATGCTTTTCCGAGGCTGCGGTCGGGTTTCTTTTTTGAAGGTCCGGTGTATCTCCTTGTAAGGCTGTATTCCCCGCCCATGTCGGGAAGTATGAAGTCTTTGTCTTTGCAGATGTATTCCCCTGTTGCCATGTTTACAGGGTCAATGTCTTCTGCATCGCTTTCTGTTGAACCACTTTCTGTGCCTTCTCTCTGCGGTTCGTCATCAGTCAGGTCTAATTTTCTTAGTGTAGGTGGCGGCATCATTTCTTCCGTTTCTGAAGGTGAAGGAAGTCTGCTGCTTCCTGCAGGAGGCAGGTCATTATTACCAGTTCCGTTTCCCATGCTGTTTGTTTTTCTTGTACCGACGCCTACACTTGTTGATACTGTTTTTGGTGCCATTTCTATACTCCTCCTCTGTGTTGGTTTTATCGGGATATAATTTTATATAAAAGAAAATTTAGAATTGGATTTTTAAGATATGTGTAATACATTTTACCCTTCTGTTTTTTTCTACTATACCCCTGTTTTTTCATATCGTTTTATAGCATATTTCTATTTTCCCACATAAGAATGGTTACGTCAAGTACACTTATAATCCACCTAAAGTACATCTACCATATTATGATATATGGCAAAACCGTAACCATGCATAAATTTGGTTTTAACATCATATATTGTTACAAATAATTTTATGGGCTGAACAGGAGGGAAAGTGAAAAAAGCGGTAATTATAATTGCAATGATGATTTTTTTGACAGGTGCCAGCGGATGCAGCCTTGAAAGAAAAAAACCGGATGTGGAAAAAACTGCTATAGATTATACTGTGGTTGAGGATGCAGATGTACCGGAAGAATTTATGGAAGTAATACAAGGTAAAAAGTCAGAGCCATTTAAGATTACTTTTTCAGATAAGGAAAATCTTTTTATTGCCATAGGATATGGTGAGCAGCCAACAGGAGGATATAGCATTACGGTGGAGGAGATATATCAGACCAGGGATACAGTAGAGATAAAGACACAGTTTGCCGGTCCGGTAAAAAATGAACAGGTGGCAGGCAATATTACATATCCGTATATTGTGATAAAAGTTGAGGATACGGATAAGACAGTAAAATTTTTATAATTTAAAAGTATGAATCTGTATTAGTGCGGCATGACAGATTCAACCTTATAAAAAGCTGCACAGAAATGAGGATAGATATGGAGCTGGTTACGAAAAATGTGCATTTGAACAAACAGAAGGGAAAAGTAGTGACTCAGATTACTCTTGAAAATGATTTTAATGTGTCAGACCAGAAACCTGATGTTGATGACATTATTACAGATAATCATTACATAAAAGTTGATACTTTAAAAATATTAAGTGGCAAGGCAGAGATAACCGGAAGATTGTCGGTTCAGACATTGTATGTGTCACATGACGACAGCCAGCCGGTATGGGAAATGGAAATGGAAATACCATTTATGGAGCCTGTCAATATGGATATGCTTACAGACGGAGATACAGTAAGGGCAGATTATGAAATTGATAATGTTAAGGTAAGCGTTATTAATTCCAGAAAAATAAGTGTGAAGGCAGTAGTGACATTTACACTGGAGGCGGAGAGCATATACGATATGGAGATTGCCGTTGAGCCTGAGGATACAGAAAAGGCGGAATATATGAAAAAGCAGCTTAAAATCATGCAGATAGTCATGAAGAAAAGAGATGTATTCCGAATAAAAGAGGAAGTGGATGTATCGGGAGGTAAACCTAACATAAAGAATATACTGTGGCGGAATATTGGTATAAGAAACTGCCAGACAAAACTTATGGAAAACAAAGTAAGTCTCAGCGGAGAGCTGGTATTGTTTATCATATACCTTCCGGAAGAAGAAAATATGCCTGTGCAGTGGATTGACAGTGCGATAAATTTTAATGGGATGATAGATGCTGAAGGCTGTAATGAAGAGATGATACATGATATCAGTGTGAACCTTGCAGAAATGAATGTGGATATTAAGCCTGATTATGATGGTGAGCAGAGGATATTTGAAGTTGATGCGGTACTGAATCTTGATATGCGTATATATGAAGAGGATAGTATAGACATTCTTGATGATGTGTACTCACCGGCCATTGACCTTGTTCCTGACAGAAGGATTGCAAGCGGAGAAAGTCTTGTGATGAAAAATATGTCAAAATGCAGGGTATCGGAAAAAGTAAGTGTAGATGCACAAAAAGGAAGAATCCTTCAGATATGCAATACCTTTGGAAAAGTCTGTATTGATAATATTACACCTTCCGAGGATGGTATAAATATAGATGGGGCGGTGGAAGTAAAGATTCTGTATATTTCGGGAAATGATGATATGCCGTTCTGTTCGTCAGAAGCAGTTATTCCATTTTCACATAAAGCGGACATAAAAGGAATGAATATGGATATGGAATATTCCATAAAAAATTCTCTGGAACAGTTATCGTCTATAATGACATCTGAAAATGAAGTTGAAGTAAAGGCAGTTATATCGATGGATATAACCGTAATGAATAAAGTTGATGAGTCAGTAATTACCGCAGTCAATGAACAGGAAATAGATATAAATAAGATAAAAGATATGCCGGGAATTATTATATATAATGTAAAGAAGGGTGACAGCCTTTGGTCTATAGCAAAAAGATTCCATACATCTGTAGACAGCCTTAAAAGCATTAACAGTATACATGGAGACAACATCAATAATTTAAAAATTGGCGAATCACTGCTGGTAATAAAGAGCGTGTAAGATATATGATTAAATAAAAGATATCCCCTTTTCTTATGGTTTAAAAGAAAAGGGGATATTTATTATGAATTTACTTTGCGATGAAACTTCCTTTTAAGGTTGAAAATGTTTTTTCTCCATACGCTTTTACATTTACAATCTCATATGTGTAAGTCTTTCCCACATTCAGTTTATGTGAAAGAATAACCTCACATTCATCTTCGTCCCACTCTACATAAGAGTTTTTGGAAGAGTATTTTTTGCCATTAGAATCTTTGATAATGATATAGCTGTTATTCTTATGAATAACATTTTTATTAAACTCAAAGCTGACTTCATATTCAGGTGTGCCATAATCAAAATCTTCATCATATTCTACTTGTTTGACCTGAAGATTATGAGTCTGTTTTGGAACAGTCACTTTAACAGTTATTGTTTCGTAAGAAGAAGCTTTTCTGGTTTTAATGCCGGAAATCTTAATTGTATAAATTTTTCCGTATTTTATATTTTTAATATATACCTCGCAGTCATCACTGTCTTTCTCTGTAAGATAGCCTTTATAAGATTTGCCTTTATCATCAACAACAGATGTTACCTTTGCACTTTTTTTCCAGTTGACTTTAGATGCAAATTCAATATCAATTTCGGTCATGTATTTATCATAATCGTCATTATCCATGTCTACTGATACTTTTTTGACTTTTACCTTATCAGATGTTGAATTAATGGAAGGAACTTTAACTTTCAGTGTAAGATTGCGGTAACTCTCTGTTCCAAGTTTTTTAATTCCGTTAATTACAATTTTGTATGTACGTCCCTCTTTTAAATTCGGTATGCATATTTCGCAATCGTCACTGTCCATGTCAGTAAAATATCCATCATAAGATGCACCTTTATTATCTGTGATAGAAGAAATATGTGCTGTCTTTTTCCATGTAACATGGGAGATAAAATCTACTTCGAGTTCAGGATTACCATTTTTATCAAGTTCATAGGAAATACTTTTTACTTTAATGGCATTACCTTTTCCGGATGTAGAAACAGTGTTTTCTAATTTAATTGATTTTGCAAAAGTGTTTTCCGGTAATGCTATAATAAACATGCATAAAACCAGTAAAATTGAAAAAAATTGTTTTTTGATTCTCATACAAATTCCTCCTTATATTCGTTTTATTAATTATATCAAAATTATTCAGACAGTGTCAATTTATATCCAGAATTTTATCAATAGCTGACTGTAGTTCCGGATGCTTTCTATACTGGCGGATTAATTCTTCCTCATGGGAAGTCAGATGGACAGGATCGGCAGATGGCACTTTTCCATATCCGAATGCATAAAGAATGTCTTCAATCTCATATAAATTGCATAGCAAAAGAAGTGTTTCGGTATTAGGCTGGGAGTGTCCGTTTTCCCATCCATATATAGTCTTAGGGGCTGCCGGAAAATTTTTTTCTGACAAGTATTCAGATACATTTGAAACAGTAAGGTTTTTTGCTTTTCTGTAATATTTTAGAACATGACCAATTTGCTTATTTTCCATGATGAAAGTTCCTTTCTATAAAGTTTCAGTTTGAATAATTTAAATCATTCCCTGTGCGTACTTTCCATATACAGATAATCATAATCCACACTAAAAAAAGTGTCAATCATAGAAAAACAAAAATTTATTGAAATTCTTAGCAATAAAGAATATAATATTAAACATATAACAAATTCTTCAAAATAAATATTGATAAGGATGGATTATATGATGAGAGAAAAGAGAACAATGGACGCAGTATTTCAATATCTTAATGAACAAAAAATATCATATAAGCAGATTAAAAAAGATACAAAAATTGACATTTCATCAGAAAAGATTTTGACGGCAACGGAGTTTTTAAACCTTTGTGTATATCTAAGAAAAAGACCGGAAGATTTTGCTGAACTTAAGGAGAGCAGAAGCAATGATTAAATATCGTTGCAGCCTGCATAACATTACATTTCAGGCATCTGAATGTCCAATATGTCATAAGCGTGGAGAACTTGAAACATCAGAGATTTACTGGTGCGATACGTGCAGAGTTCCTTTGTATGAACAAAAGTGCTCCCTGTGCGGCAGTCAGGCAAAAAGGCTGGCCGGTGATTTGCGGCCTGTATTTCCACAGGAAAGACTGCTGGTGGAAATTATATTGGGAAAACCGTTTGAATATCAAGATTCTTCAGTATGGAACGGTATGGGAAACCGGTATTTTGCAGATGGCAAAAAAATTAACTTTTCTATAGCTGCATTAAAAAATGCGGATATAGATAATATATTCAGACAATACAAAGAGTTGGAAAGCAGAAATAGTGACAAGACATTTTGTTTGATTATAAAAAAGTGGTGTCAGGCAAACCGCAGCAGATTTCAAGAGATTTCGTCAGAGGCAATGGATTATGTCAGGGAAAAGGCACAAGATTACAAATTAAGTGAAATGTTCGTGTCTTTCAGCGGAGGCAAGGACTCTACTGTAGTATCCGATATAGTACAGAAAAGTCTTGGAGACAAAAAAGTACTTCACATTTTTGGAGATACCACACTGGAGTTTCCGGATACATACCGGTATGTGTCAAGATTTAAAAAAGAGCATCAAGGCATACCGTTGGTTACAGTCAAAAACAAGGAAAAGAATTTTGAAGACCTGTGTACAATATTAGGTCCTCCAAGCAGAGTAATGAGATGGTGTTGTACCGTATTTAAAACAGGTGCTATTTCACGAAAGATAGATGTGCTGTTTAAGGGCAAGAAGAGTATTCTTACATTTTATGGAATACGGAGAAATGAGTCTGCAAGCCGGAGCAAGTATGACAGGGAGTCGGATAGTCCTAAGATAGCTGTCCAGAGAACGGTTTCGCCTATTATTGACTGGATGGATTATGATGTGTGGCTGTATATTCTGTCTTCCGGTATTGATTTTAATGATGCTTATAGGCTTGGATATGTAAGGGTAGGGTGCTGGTGCTGTCCAAATAACAGCGGATGGTCTGAATTTTTATCCCAAATACATATGAAGGAGCAGTATCAGAGGTTCAGAGATATTCTTATAGAATTTGCAAAAAAGGTGGGAAAAACTGACCCGGAAGTGTATGTGGATGAAGGTAAATGGAAAGCCCGTCAGGGCGGAAACGGCTTAGAGTATGCAAGGAAATCATTAGTAGATTTTAAACCATGTGCATTGGAAGAAGATACTTTTAATTATGAGCTCCAGATACCGATTTCAGAGGAATTGTATGAGTTGTTCAAACCTTTTGGTGAACTGAACAGAGATTTAGGAAATAAAAGATTAAATGAAATATATATTCTGAACCATGCAGGACAGTTGCAGATAAAGCTTCAGGGCAGAATAGGAAGTACGCTGCTTAAAGTATCGATACTTAATAAGCGTCTTTCCGGTGCAAGAGGACTGAGGGAAGCAGAAGAAAAAATCCGATGCCAGATTACAAAGTACCAGATGTGTATGGGATGCAATGCATGTGAGGCAATCTGCCGGCATGGGGCAATTTCAATTAAAGAAAAAAAAAAAAAAAAAGTATTATATCAGATAGATGATAAGCAGTGTGTAAGATGTGGAGCATGTATAAATCATTTTAATGGGGGATGTTATATGCGTAAGGTTCTTACCATAAAGAGACAATAAGAGGAAGTTAGGCAGGTGCAGGTAATGAGTGTCAAATATAAGATAAAGGGGCATGAGACGTTTGCCATCCGTGAAGGCTGGCTTAATAAAGGTATAGCAGCAGTATATGATAATCCGAAAGTTTTCCAGCAAAATTCGGGTGCTGATGCACTGGGTGTCGGAACAAATATGGCAAAGGCAATACGTTACTGGATGCGAACGGCAGGTCTGTTGGAAAACCGTAAGGATGGAGTATATCTGACTGAACTTGGAAAGCTTATATATGAAAAAGATTGTTATATAGAAGACCGTATGACGTTGTGGATTATACATAGTAATATTGCAGCCAATAAAGAACTGGCTACTGTATGGTATTTGTTTTTTAATGCAAGTGCATTAAAGGAATTTACCAAAGACATACTTTATGTGGAGATTACAAGGATGCTGGAGTTATATACAGAAAAGGAAGAATTGTCGGTGCGTTCCATATCGGATGACTGTAATGTATTGTTACATATGTATACCGACCGTAAGGAAGAAAATGATGATCCGGAAGAAAAAAGAAAAAGTCCTTTTGCTGAATTAGGATTGTTAAAGAGAGAAGGAAAGCATTATAAAAAAACTACGCCAAAATTAAATCATCTGCATCCGTCTATATTCTGGTATGTCTTGAAAAATATGTTTATGGAAAGCAGGGAACTGAATATAAGAAATATCATAGAAGACGAGAACAGTCCGGGAAGGCTTATGCATTTAGGAAGGATTGAGGTAAATCATTATCTGGATATTCTGGAAGAGGAGGACATCATTACTGTAAACAGAACTGCGGGACTTGATATGGTGTATGAAAAGAAAAAAGTGGATTCATTAGAAATCCTCAGACAGTATTATTCTACAGGCAGGAGGATAAATAATGAGCAGCATGATTACCATAGATAAAAGATTTGAAAAATCGGTAAATCTGTTTTTTGATTTAGGGAATAAAGAAAAGATAGAAAGCTATATTTTCACATCAGTTTCAAAAAATATTATGAATCAATATTTTTCCGGTCTTGAGCATGGAAGTAAGGACAGAGTGTCTATGCTTATAGGACCATATGGAAAAGGGAAATCCCATCTTTTGCTGGTGCTGTTAGACAGATTGGAACATCTTGACAGACCATATCTGCCGGTGCTTATTTCCTATGGGCAGCAGGATTTGAAGCAGGAGTTTTTACTAGGCCTTGAGAGGGCACTGGAACATGCGGGAATACAGGATATAAAGCCGGACAGTTATTATGCAGAAGCTGTCAGGCTGATTTTGATGTGGAAAAATAAGTACAAGGAAACTTACAGAAACATGGAAAAACTGCTGAATAAAAATAATACAACGGCAGAAAAATTATTGGAATGCTTAAATAAATATTCTGATTCAGCATTAAAACTATTCCAAAATATATATCCAGAATTAACATCGGGAAGTACATTTGAGCCGCTTATACGAACAGATTTAAAAGAAAATTTCATAAGTATTAACAGACAGTTGTCCGAAAAATATGGTTACAATGGAATGTTTGTGGTATTTGATGAGTTTGGAAAATACATAGAGGGACATGGTATAGATGGATATGAAAATGATATGAAGGTTCTTCAGGATATGTGTGAGCTTGCAGTAAAATCAGAGGAACCGCAGTTTCATCTAACCATGGTGACACATAAGAGTATAAAGGAGTATGGCGATACCGTAGACAAGCGGATTATGGATGGATTCAGGGGAATTGAAGGGCGTATACGTGAAATATTCTATATAGATTCCATACAGAACCATTATGAACTTATTTCAAATGTTATTAAAAAAGATAAAAAGAAGTTTGATGACAAGATTGTAAATGGAAAGGAATCAATATATAAATCCGTTGTGACAGAGAATGGCGATATTCCGTATTTTAAGACTTTATTTTCTAAAGAGTATTTTGAAAAAATCATAGGGAGAGGCTGTTACCCTTTAACACCGATAGCATCATATCTGTTGCTTATTATCAGCCAGAAGATAGCACAGAACGAAAGAACGCTGTTTACATTTCTTGCAGGTCAGGATGTAAACGGACTTGGCAGTCTGATTCGCACAAAAGGAGAAGAATCATATCTGGGAGGAGAAGTAGTCTATGATTATTTTGAAAATGTTTTTCGTGAAGAAGTAAATAATGTTGAGGTACATAGCGAATGGCTGAAAGCCGAATATGCACTAAGCCATACAGATGAAAAGACGGAGCAGGCATTTATTAAAAATGTGGCACTGCTTCATATGATTCACAGGGACAATGAAATGCCGTCATCGGACTGCAATATCAGGCTGGCAATGGGAACAGATGAAAAAAGTTACGAACAGATAAGGGAAGCATTGATTGAGAAAAATTTAATTGCATATCGTGGAAAAAGTAAGATGTGCCGTTTGAAAAACAGTATTGGTATTAATGTGGAAGATGAAATACTGCGGGTGCAAAATGAAACAGCATCAAATATTTCATGGAGGAGTATTTTGGAAAGAATATCTGAAATGCAGTATGAGTTACCTAAACGATATAATTCTCAGTATAAAATGACAAGATTTTTCCAATATGAATTTTTTAGCATCAGGGAGTTTCAGTCGCTTAAAACTTTTAAGTATCTGTTTGATGAAAAATTTGCTGACGGTAAAATTATTCTTCTCCTGGAACATACAGACAGCAATCAGATTAAAAGTATTTTGCAGGATATAGGTGATGAGAGAGTAATTGTAATAAATCCAAAGCGGGATTTCGATGGGCAGGCATTGCTGCAAAGATACGATGCTATTGAAAGGTTAAAGTCAGATGAAGAGTTTATTAATTCAAATAAAGTAGTACTTACAGAACTTGAACTGTATCAGCAGGATATTTATTTTGAAATAAATGCCGGGCTTGAACATGACTATCTGATAGAAAATGGTAATTGTGATATTTATAGCATGAACGGTGCAGAATTGGTGGAATCAGCATGGGACTTTAACCGACTGTTAAGTGACATATGTGATTCGTATTATGGCAGGGCACCGAAAATCAATCATGAATTAATCAACCGCAATCATATTTCTGCCCAAATCAGAAAGGCGAGGGGCAATCTGCTGGGTAAGATTTTGCTGCGTCAGGACATGGACGGATATCTTACCGGCACCAGTGCTGAAGCTACCATATACAGAGCCGTAGTATTGAATACACAAGATGATTTGGGAACAAGGGAAATGAAACGGATTATCAGGGAATTTGTGTATTCGTCAGCAGGAACCATGAGAGGATTTGAAAAATTGTATGACGAATTGCAGGGAAAAGACTTTGGCATTAGAAAGGGCATTATACCATTGTATATAGCAGAGGTGCTGATAGATTTAAATGATTTACCAATAATATACTGCCTTGGCAAGGAAGTAGAGATATCAGAAGATATACTGGGAAATATAGATATGCACCCGGAAGATTACAGCCTTTATCTGGAAAAGTCCACACTGGAAAAGGAAAAGTATCTTTTATCGTTAAAGAAGTTATACCATGTGGATTCAGAAAGAAATATCTTAAATGGAATAATTAATCAAATGCTTGTCTGGTACAGAAGTCTGCCGCAGCACAGCTGTTCCGGTGAAGAGGGCTTAAGCAGGCAGCAGATAAAGTTTCGCAATCTGCTCCGGGGGCAGGATAAGAATGCAGGAGAGCTGCTGTTTAAAGATTTTCCTGATGCATTTCAGACAGAGAGTTTTGCAGAGCTTTTTAAAAATATTAAAAGTACAAAAGAAATTCTGGATACGAATATGGACAGGATATATGGAAAAACATGCAAGATGGTAAAAAAAGCATTTGACGGAACAGATGGGGATGATTTGCACAACCTTCTGAAAAGATGGAGGAGAAGCAGCAAGGACTATATAGATAATCATATATGTTCTTCGTATCTTACAGGACTTTATGAGTATGCAGAAAAGATTAATGGATATGAAGATAAAGCCATAGTAAGCGACTTATCTAAATTATTGACGGATACATTTCCAGAGAACTGGGGTGATAATTCTTATGATAAGTTTGCCCATAAATTGAATGAAGTGCTGGAAGAGGTGTCCCGGCATAGCAGCGATGAGGATAATGGCAGGAAGATAAGGTTTGTGGCAAGTGACGGAAAGGTTATCGAAAAGTCATATGCAGAAGTGGAAGAAGACGGCACCGGTACATTTCTGCAAAATGCCATTGAAGATGCATTGGAAGAATTTGATGGAGTTATTGATAATGCACAGAAAGTTGCAATATTGGTACAGACATTGGAGAGAGTGATAAGAAATGGATAAGGTATACTATTTTGATAATGCTGCAACTACATTTCCAAAACCGGACAAAGTTATAGAGGCGGTAACAGAGGCTATGAAAAACGGATGTGTTAATGTGGGAAGAGGCTCATATGATATGGCAGCAGTTGCGGCTCGTGACATTGACAGGTTAAGGAAAAAGATACTTGAGTGTTCGGGCAGCACTAAAGGGGGAAATGTGGTACTTACGCCAAGTGCTACCATTGCTTTTAATATGCTGTTAGGCGGAATAAATCTGAGAAAAGGAAGCATAGTGTATGTTTCTCCGTTCGAGCATAATGCAGTAATGAGAGTACTGCATGCAAAGCAGCAGAAAGAAGAGATAATAATAAGAGAATTGCCGATTGATAAAGACAGTCTGTTAATAGATATGGATAAGATTGAATATGAGTTTTCAAGATATGTTCCGGATATGGTCTGCATTTCCCATATCAGTAATGTAACCGGATACATACTGCCCATAAAGGAAATATGTGAATCTGCCAAAAAGAATAACAAATATGCTGTGACCGTAGTAGATGGTTGTCAGGCATTAGGACTTATTTCAAGACCACTTCTTGATAATAATGCGGTTGATTATTATGTATTTGCAGGTCATAAGACATTGTATGGACCTTTTGGAATAGGTGGAATTATTTTCCATTCCGCATATAGCGTGGATATTATCAAGAATAGAGAATCTTATGTTCCATACATATGCGGAGGTACAGGGATGGATTCTTTGAATATGGATATGGTACAGGATTCACCGGAGATGCTGGAGAGTGGAAGTATTGACATTGTGGCGGCAAAAGGATTGCTGGCTGCTATTGATATTTTTCTTCAGGGAAATTTCCTTCATGAAAATTTCTTAAAGGAAATTTTTATGAAGGAAAAGATAAGAACGGAAAAACTTACAGAGGAGTTACGGGAAATAGATGGGGTACATTTATATATTCCTAAGAACAGAGATGAACATATAAGTATAGTGTCATTTAATGTGGAAGGGTACAGCAGTCAGGAAACAGGAATGATATTAAATGATGATTATAGGATTGCGGTAAGAACCGGATATCATTGTGCACCGCTTATACATAATTATTTGAAAGATGAGATGTTTCATGGAACTGTAAGGGCATCTGTCGGAAGATATACAACGGATGAGCAAATCAGGTATTTTGTAAATGCAGTCAGGGAAATTGCACAGGAATGATAAGGAGAAGGTGATTTACATGGATAATACAAATTTGGTGGGATTAATAAGGAGTATAGAAAATAAGGAAATTTTACTGCCGGATTTTCAGCGTGGATTTGTATGGAAGGATGAAATGCAGAAGAAACTGGCGGCTTCGATTTTAACAAAAATGCCTTTGGGAAGTATTTTGTTACTTGAAGCTGATGCACAGGAGTATGGGTGTAAGATGATAGGGAGGAAGACGCATGTAGATACTTCCGGACTGGAAAATATTCAGATTCTGCTGGACGGGCAGCAGAGAATAACAGTGCTTACAAATATTTTTTCTGATGTGATTTTCAGGGGAATGAAAAACTATAGTAAGGAGCTGGCGTCTACCAGTCTGAAAAAGCGTTTTTTTATCCGTATCTCAAAGGATGATAAAAACGATATCTGGGGACTTCATAAGCTATGCTTTGAACCGGAAAATCCCGATTTGGATTATCCTCCGTTTTTGTCGGAGGATGCATATAACAGCATTGAGATGCTGTGTTTTAATAAGACTGATAATGTGCCATATAATCCTGAGTATTATGATGAAAAGAGACTGATGGATTTTTGCTGTACAGGAAGTGATGAGTGTTATCGTATTCCTTTATTTCTTTTAATTGACAGCCGGAGGAATTCAAAGTACTGCCTTACATCTATATTAAAAACAATAGCTGATATAGAAGTGCAGAAAAAGTTCCTGAGTATACCAGACTATAAAGATAAAAAAGAATTTATAAAACATAATTTTGCAGAAGAATATTTATGCTGTACCCATATAGAAAAATTTCTTGAGGATGAAAAGGAATTAAAAAAGGAATTAAAGAATCAGGCTGAATATCTCTGGGCTGACAGGATGATGGATTATCTAAAGGTATGTATAGAGAAAATGGATTTGAAACAGATTAAGGTGAAAAAGTCAGACAGAGACAGGGCAATTGATATATATGAGAACCTTAATCTTGGTGGTGTTACTTTAAGTACTTTCGAGCTTGTTATGGCAAAGGCAGCAAAAGCAGAGGATGAGGTGAAACGAAAAAATCTGTTTGACAGAATCTGTGAATATATTGAGGAGCCAAAGTCATATCCTAAGGAAATTATTCCTGATGTTATGGAAAGTCCTTATCAAGAATATATGGAATCCCATGACCATAAGTATTCGGCATCAGAACACCTTAAATGTTACATAGAAGAAAAGAACCAGCTAAATAAAAAGTATACGGATGCATTTCTTGATGTGCTCTGCCTTTATAGCAACAATAAAGACTTTAATCCTGAAAATGTAAGATTGGAATATATAAAAAGAGAACATATTTTAAAATTGGATGCACAGGAGATTAATGGTAATTATCTGGAAGTATGCAGGGGCTTAGACAGAGCCTGCTTTTATCTGCAGATGTACTGCGGCATACGAAATATAAATGAGTTAAATTATAATCTTATGCTGGTGCTTTTGGGTTATCTGTTTATAAATGATAAATACTGGCTGGATAAGGGATTGCTTAAAAAGCTTAATGCATGGTATTGGAGTGCGATTTTTTCGGGCAGGCTGGATAAGGATCAGAATACAAATATTATATACCACCTTAAATGGATTCTTGGTAAAAAGTATGACTTTATATGTGAATTGAAAGAGAAGATGTTTGAAGGTTCGGATTTTTCAGACATAAGAACGGTTCTTATGGAAACGGGATATCCGCCTAAAACAGTTATTAAGGCTGCATTTTGCCAATATTATCTGTCATTGACTTATTATGATCTCTGTACACAGGAGAAACTCAGTACCCTAAGTGAAAGTGCGGATACTTTAGAAGAGCATCATATCCTTCCACTTGGAAATGATGAGGAAGTATATAAAAACAAAGAATTTACCAGACAACTCAGGGAAGACAGAACATGTATATATAATTCACCGATTAACTTTGTATATATTACAAAGAAATCTAATGGTGATATCAGTTCAAAATCCATAAGTTCATATAAAGTAATGTGTGATAAATCATCACTGCAGAAATTACACTTAAATGTGATGGATGCAAACTTTACAAACAGAGATGAGGTAAAGGAGAAATTAGCAAAAAGGTATGAAGAGGTGGTTACAGAGATTGAAGGACGGATAGGAGATTACTTATAGATTAGGGAAAGGTGTGGAGATTTTTATGGAGATTTCGGAAGAAAAGATTAATAACTGTAAAATGGAATTGATTTTTATTGAGAGAAGTAGGTAATTGCAAAACTCGTTTAACGAGTTCATAATTCTGATAAAGAAACATGGAAGTTATCTTGTAATGGCAAGATAACTAAAATATAAACAAGCTGGCATACTTAATAAACTTGATGTGGTTTGCATACTTCTGTAAAATTCCATTAGAGAACATAAAGGGATATACCCTATATAACGAATGAGTGAGAAGCCATTGACCTCTCACCCAACATCCCACTGAAAGGAAGGCTTCATTATTACAAAATTTTTCGCAGCTTCTTCCGCAGATGGTCTAACCTTGCATAAATAACCCCTGCTGTCAAATGCACAATTGAGGCAATCTCCTTTGTGGAATAGCCCTGCATTTTCAGCAGGACAATTTGTAACGTGCGTCTGTCTACCATAACTAATGCAAGGTACAGATTTTCGCTCTCAATCTCGTCCAGTAAATCAGCAACGGTCTTTATCTCCATCTGCCACTCCCTATCCGCCATGCCCTCAAGGTACTCCCCAAAGCCGCTTGACCAACGGTAAAACCTCCTGTTGGAATTAAAATCTGCTCTGTCGTCTGTGCGGATTTGCTCAACGACCGCTTCATCAACACCGCACTCACGCAGTATCTTTTCCTCCGCTTCTTTCCAGATACGCCATTTCCGCTCCTCTAGTCCGTGGTTATATGCCATGCTTTTTTCCTCCAATCGGGATTTAAGTAAATTCAAGATTGAGAGGGTTAAAAAAGCCCCCTCATTTTCCCAAAGGAAAAAACAAGGGGGCTGAACGCCTTAAAATCAGCTTTCCATTATTTTTCTTAGCTTTGCAAGGATTTTGGCTTTGCGTTTGTTCACAACGCTCTGAGTTATGCCTAACCTTAACCCGACTTCCCGCTCGGAAAGTTCCTCAAAAAAGATTGCCTTTATCAATGCCTGCTCGCTATCCGACAATAAGAGCAGGGCGGCTTTCAGCCTGTCCAACATCACCTCATTGATAACGGTTTCCGTAATGTCCACCGCTTCATCTGCTATGAAATCCAGAGTGTTACCCTCATCATCAACAAACCCATCCAATGAAAGCAGGCTGTTCTTTGTATCCAGTTTCTGAAGATAACGATACCTCTCTTTGTTCCGATAGAAATCCGTGTACTGTTCCCTCACAACTTCAAGCAGACAGCCTTGAACAGGAATAAACAGCTTGTCCATGTAGGTCTGGTCGGCTTTCCTGCGACGGCAGAAGTCTGTGTAAGATAGTTCCACCCCTGCGGTCAGAAAAAATCTCCGATTTTTCCGACAGCGTTTACAGGGTGTAACACACTACACTTTGCCCTGCAAAGCCGTGTGCCAGACGTTCCCTCTGGACTCCCTTATGGCAGGGCTTACGCCCTGCTTATCTTACGCTTTCCGCTTCGGATGAAAGAACGGTATCTGTGTACGTGTCAGCAATGACAGCATGAGGGGGCATCCAAAAACTGCCGTCATGCCTGTCATGCCCTCCACAGACACATTTCGTAAGGGTAATCTTCCTGCCGTTGTATTTTCTTTTATAGCCGTATTGGACGCCATTCTCATAAAGGATTGTGGAGCGGTACTCATTGAGCCATTTCGTTATGACTGTGGACAAATCCCCTCTTTCTCCCATAGCTGTCAAAAGCTCCGTAGCCGTCCCCGACCATTTTTCCTTGTCCCGCATAAATTCCACTACCCGAAAAAGGACAGCCGGGATTTCCGCCGCCGCAAGCTGCTCCTGTGTCTGCCGCTTTACCAGTTCCCAACTGCAATCACGGAAACGGAGCATGAACTCTTGGTAAGGTGTATCCCTGCCTGTCACATACAGCTTTGCAGTATCAGAAGCACGGCTTTCTTTTTCCAGTACAAAAGTAGCGTCCGCACTCCCTGTCAGCCCTGTCGTGCCAGACACCTTGTTGAACACGTCGCTGTCGTTCTGCTTTCTGATATGGTGTACGACCACCACGGAAAGGGAATGCCTGTCGGCAAAATCCTTTAGCAGCGATATGTCTCCATAATCGTTGGCATAGGCGTTATCCTTGGATGCGGTGCGTATCTTCTGCAAGGTGTCAATGACAATGAGCCTGCTGTCGGGATATGCTTTGAGGTAGTCCTCAAGCTGCACGATAAGACCGTCTGATAATTTGCAGCTTGCTACGGCAAAATGAAGCAGCCCGCTTGCTTCATCCGTTAGACGGAACAGCCTGTCCTGTATGCGGCAGAACGTGTCCTCAAGGCACAGATAAACCACATCGCCCTCCAATGTCAGCATATCCCATAAGGGTAAGCCCTGCGACACGCAAAGGCAGAGCTTTAGCATGAGCCAACTCTTGCCAATTTTCTGTGAGCCGCAGAACAGCGACAAGCCTGTCGGCATCCACCATCTGTAACTGCTGCATGGAATCCCTCCCTCCGTTTTCGGTTTGTTTTGTTGCACATAGGCATTTGTCCTCCTTAAACTTATTTACCCCTGCAAAAAAGCAAGGGTATGTAGACACAGCCAGTCCATACAGTTCCATGCCCACTTGGGCGGCGTTCTCTCTGCCAGTGCTATGCACGGATTGAGCAAAGGGCAGGCTCATGTCGTGGCTCTGCTGTCCTCTGCGGCGGGTATCCCTATGGCGGCTGCTATGGAGTTTTCAAGGAGCAGTAATTTATCACAGTTGGTTTGTGGCAATAAAAAAGGATGGGAGGTTTTTACCTCTCACCCAGTAGCCGATAAGGATGTGTATTTTTAGACATGGTATTCTGATTTTTTGAAAATATATAAGCACCCGATACTAAATCTTTTCTTTCGATTAGTGATAAGTAGCTACATTAATTTATAAAATTATAAGTACAAATTGGATTTTTGTGGTAAAATAGCGAGATATGGATATCGTCTATCATAAAATGTAAACAAGAGGGTGAATGAATAAATGATTAAAATAGAAAAATTTCAAGAAATACGTTCAAGTGAACATATAATCGTTTTAGATACAAATGTATTGTTAGAATTATATCGTCAGCCAGCTAATATTAGCTTGGATGTAATAAGTGCGCTGAAAAAAATCCAAAACAACATCTATGTACCAAGACAAGTTTATGATGAATATTTAAAGAACTATCATAAAACATGTGGTGAAGAAAAAAAGAAATATAAAAAAGTAACCAAAGAGCTTTCTGATTCCCTAAAAACTCTTCAAGATGATATTGCAAAGAAAATTGGGGAATACAGAAAACACAACTATACAGATATTTCCAAACTACAAAATGATTTAAATGAGAAAATCAAAGATTCGCAAAACATAATAACTAATTTTGAAAAAAGCCATCATGCGGAAATACAGCTAAATATTGATTTTTTAGAAAATGATAAGGTAAAAGAGTTTGTTGACTTATTACATAATCAAGGGAATATAGGCAAAAAAATACCATTCTCAAAAAAACTGCTGTTATTACAAGAAGGGCAGATACGATATGATAATTTAATCCCACCTGGCTTTCGTGATTCCGAAAAAAATGGAGAAGCTAAGTACGGAGATTTATTTGTCTGGAAAGATATAATTACAATAGCAAAAGAGAAAAACTCTAATATCATATTTGTATGCAATGATACCAAAGAGGACTGGTGGGAAAAAAACAAAGATATACCTATTGATTTAAGGCAAGAATTAGATGAAGAATTTTTGGAAACCAATCCTTCTTTAAGTATTAACTTTTTGACTTTAGATAAATTTTTCTCATATTTGGCAGAGGAATTAAAGTTGGGAAAGTCTAAAAGTGCTTTACAATTATCTGCTTTAGATGACACTAAAGAGATGTTAGCCAACTATGAAGATAAAATATCCCAAAGCATCAAAGATTATTTAATGACCATAAACATTGAAAAAGAATTAGATGAAGAATTTTTGGAAACTGGTGATGAAAATATATATTGGAGTATAGCAGATGTTTCTGTTGAAAAAGAAAACAAAAATATCACCTATTATGTAAACTTAGATATTAGTGTCCTTGCAGATTTAGTTTATCAGGAAGATGGCGATTATCCTTATAATGCAGGTAAAATTGCTTTGGCATTGATTGAAGAAATAGAGATATCAATGGAACAATATTCAATAGACATTGAAATAAAAACTATAAGTGTTGAAAAAAGCGATATCTTGCATATTGAACCAGAAGTATGGAGTATCGTAAAACATATGGAGAACCAAAATCCTTGCAAGGATATTATTGCCGCTAGCAAAAATGTCACTAAAATCCAAGAAAATGCAGAACAATTGAATAATACTGTAGATATGAATAGCTTGAAACAAACATTACAGCAATATGCAACACTATATGAGAGGTTAGCTCAATCTATTAAACCAATAAGAACAAACGAGGTGTTTACAGAATTAACAAAACAAACTGCTGCAATTCAAAAAGCCCTATCAGCAGCAATAATGCCTCTACAAGCCAATGGTGCTTTTTCAGAATTGGTAAAGCAAGCCTCCATATACCAATCAGCTTTTTTAGCTGTTAAGCCTTTACAAGCTAATAGTGCTTTTTCAGAATTGGCAAAACAATTTTCAGCAAATAAAAAAATGAGTGAATCAACAGATGATCCAGAGTAATTTTTCAGTTAAATATTATAGATTGTCATTCACATTAAATCGACGGATAGAAATTGTATAATTTACTGTCCGTTGATTTTTTATGTTCTCAAAAGAAATTACACATCTAATTATTTTCAGTAATAAATGACTCAATGCCAGAAGAATTGAAAATGACCATATCCGCTTTTGCAGAATTAATGGTCTGGCAAATCGGTTCAGTGAGATCAACAAGATTTTCAAAAACTGATTGTAAGTCCAGCAAATAGTTCTGTTTAAAGCTGGTGATTGAAGCATCAGGAACTTTAGAAAAACCTCAGAAATCTCTTAAATGCTTTGAGTATTTAAGAAAAACAAGTAAAAGACAGTCTGTTGGAATAGAGAAAATGCGTTGGAGAATTAAAGTCCAAAGCATAGCAGTTAAATGGTACTTATGGTATAGTCCTGTAGAAGAATGGTAATGCTGATAAAAAGACATTGGAATTATTGAATCAAGGTCAATATGGTTTTCCAAAAGAGACAGAAACTGAGGTTTGTCAGAATCAAAAAATTCCTGACAATCTTCAAAAATAGCTGCCAAAGTGGGCTGTTTTTGTGTTATCATAGAGTTATCTATTTTGGGTGATTTGTTTTGTAGTTATTTGTCATTTCAATTATTCAAAAACAGAAAAGAGATTTTTTATTTTAAAATAATAAATTTGCTGTATTTATGCGGATTTTGGTGTTTTGGAAACTCTTAAAAGGTATATTATTGTAGAAGGGAGTAAAATATGAGTTCAGTTACAGGAAGAATTGGTGAAATAAAACAACCAAGAGGCGGGTATATTAAACCGTCACAGTTTGATGTGTATAACCTTGACGATGGTTTAACATTAAGTGAAAATGAAAATATACATGCTTCTATAATGGGAATGGCAGTTGATTATTTAACAAGATTTGCAATGGGTACAAAAGTCATAGACGCTTTTGATACATCATGTGAAGGTGCTGTAATTGCAGAGCAGATGTTTCAGGAAAAGGGAACTTTGAAAAAAGTAGAAAAATTATTATCTGGTATAAAAGGGATTGATGGCAAGTCTATTATAAATGCTTGTAAAGTAGTTACATATGATGTGTGGCTTAGGAATCCGATGGGAGCAATTATGGCAAAGGGAGCAGATGAAACTAATCCCGATGCGGATACTGTTAATAATATTAAAATAATGATTGAGAGAAGTATTTCTTTTTGGAATAAGTACGGTCCGATTGTAAAAGATGGTTTCACATTTGAGCCAAACGGTTATACAAATACGGTTGATTCTGGAGATGGAGATTATCTTACTGCGGATACTCTTTGGGAGTTCAAGGTAACAAAGTCAAAACCAACTAATAAACATACATTACAGTTGTTAATGTATTGGATAATGGGACAACATTCAGGGCAAGAAATATATAAAAAAATACAAAAATTGGGTATATTTAATCCAAGAATAAATGTGGTATATCTTCTTGATATAAAAGCTATTTCGGAAGAAATAATTGCGGAAGTGGAAAGAGATATTATTTGTTATTAAGTGTATTTGATATGTGTTGAATTTACATATTGCCATTATAACTGAATATATTTTGATTTATGGTAGCGATTTATCTTAACAGAAAATCAGCTACCGTTTTATTTTAACAACTATCAACACAGCATAGAAAGAATGAAGTATTAAGAAATGATTGAGAACAAGCGGGAAGTCAGCAAAGATTTAGGGAAACACTGAGTAATTATTTATCGATCCTATTATCTTGTTTTGGACTTTTTTGAGAAAGAATATTTGATTTAGGCTGTATTTATTAAGTTTTTCTTGGTTTCAGCAGGTCACTTTCCTACAAATGGGCATACTTAAGACATAGTATTACAGATATTTAAATTTTTTGTTCTGCCCGCCCTCTCACACATTACAAGATTGGCACTGGCAAAAAGAATGTTAAAACGGTTTATGTTCCAGGCTATTTCTCCGTACACAGCTTTGAAATATCCAAAATGGTTTTTTCCTGCTTTCAATTTGCTAATCCCAGTTAATGCCTGCATAGTCTTTTGACACTTTTATACTTTTCTGACGCACATTTACCCTGAACTCTATTTGGTAAAAGTGTGCATCCTCACGGAATTTAGATTTGTTGCCAGCCTCCTGATATCTTGAATCACCATAAACTAACTCATCATCTTCCCTGATAAGCTTTGAAGTTTCTACTATAAAGAAGTATCGGTAATAGTATATACATACAAGCTGCCCACATCAACGCTGGCATGGATTTTCATTCCAAAGTACCATTGATAAATGTTACACCTGCTAGGATATCCTAATGATACAATAGTTGACATAATAGAACCCGTCTCATCATATTTTTTTAATTCTCTGTTAAATTCGTTTTCTGAATACAAAATTACTTACTCTTTCGGAGTACTTTAGGAAGTTCAGATTTTTGTCCGCACCCCAAACCTTAGAAATTATTTCAAAATTTTATCTATCATTTTTTCTATTTCATTTTTCTTTTCATCTATTTGTTTTTCAATCTCTTTTTGTTTATATATTTCAGTATTTATCATATTAACAATTTTTTGCTGCTCAGATAGCGGTATATCTGGTATAGGAAATTCCTGCACTTGATTAGGAAAAATGTTTGTATTGTTTCCAAGACCTTTTTTGTTTATTTCTATAAGATACTGAAAATATTGGCTTCTAAAATAGAAGTATGCAAATTCGGGATTTATAACAGATTCATCAAATCTCATACGAATAATGAAATCACAGAAAATCCCTTTTACATCATCTTTTATAATTGCTACCTTTCCTATACCACCTTCACCAGATCTCATCATAACAATATCATTTACAGAAATTTCAGTAGAGACAGGTGTTTTTAATCCCTTAATCTTTTTAGTAAGTTTTCTTATAGCATAGTCATTAGAAACATATTTAATATCAGTTAAATCAAGCTCCCAAGAACTTATATCAGCCATTGAAACATATGCATAGTTTCCTGATTCATCATAATCAGTTGTTTCTATTCCTTGTCCTGTAATCATTGGAAGAACAAGGCAGTGTTTAATCTTTTTGTTAGGTCTATTCAACAACTCATGATATACAAATTCTCCTGTTGGTCTTTGAAATTTAGCACTAAAACGAGCATCAACATTATTACCACATTGCAAAAAAGATGAATAAAACATTTTTTCTTTTAAAGAATCAAACTTTGCATAATTATATTTAAAATACTCTTCAAAAGTTTTATCAACAATAGATGAAATAGATTTTTTGGCTAATTTTAAATTAGAAATATCAAACAATATAGGGGTTGCCTTATTAATTATTTCTAACTGTTCTTTAGCGGTTGGAACATAAATGGGCATATCATAAATATACCTTTGTGCTAAATTTTTAATTGTCTTTCCCGTTTCAACACTCCTAAAATAATCCTTGCACAAAGAAGACTGCATAAACAAAATAAGGTATTTTTCTAGTAGCAAATCATTTTTTATACGAATTCTGCATAAATAATGTGATAATGTCATATTAAATGGCAGTTCTTCATCATAAACAAATGAATTACCACAATTAGACGATATAGTTATGACTATATCACCCACCTGTAGGCGATATTTAGATAATTCATCTGCTTTATCATCATTTATATAAATAGCATTTTCAAGATTTAAACTACTATCATCAATATTTCTTACGGTTATATGAATGTTATCCGTTCCGATTTCATAATCTTCAGCCTTTATTGACTTACCACTTTCTAAGAAAGTAATGTATTCTCGCATTTTTTTCATATGAGTTAAATCATACTTTTGTTGTATTAAAAAGTAATCAACATCCATTCTTAAATACATATCTTTTGAAATGCTGGATAATTGAGGATTATTTATTGTAACGCTCATATATTATTCCCCCTTAGACCAATCTATTTCTCTGATATAGTCAAGAAGAGATTCCTTTTTACCATCATCAATAAGAATCAAACCCGCTTTGTCTTCTCTATATAAATCATTAGGCTGTATTTTTAAACCTCTTTTCGTTCTCTTATATCCTATATTATCTACCTCTGCATTAAAAATACTGTAATCAAGTTCTTTTGAAACTTCTTCAAATACCCACCAAGTATTAACATAGCCAAATTCATTTTGTGTGTCTTTATCGTACTTTAAGAGTTCAACTATTTCATTTCTATATTTTTCAATAAGCTCTGAATTGGAAAGTGCGTTATCTTTTTCTTGGATATATGCCTTTAAAAATCTATTAAGAAGTTCTCTTTCTTCACTTTCTGAAAGCTCCTTAATAGAAGGTAACTTACTCTTTTCTTTCTTCCCATCATTTGCCAACACAAGATTTTCTATTCTGGTTTTAAGATTAGAGTATTCATCTGAATATTTTTTCCATACCTTATTCCATTCTTTTATTTCAGAAGATGTTTTCTTTTGTGCAAACAAAATACTGGTTTTGGTATTTGTAAAAGGAGCAAAAGTAGACTGTGGAAGGGAAACAACTGCCTTAACAATAAAGTATTTATAAATAAACAACCTAATATATTTATTCTCGGTAGTGTCAAATACACTTTCAGGAAGGACAGCAGCAAGTCTTCCACCTTCCTTTAAAAGCTGATAATAACGCTCAATAAAAAGGTTTTCAGAATTTTTCTTATTTCCAAATACAAATGATTTATTAAGCTTCTTTTTTGTCTCATTATCCAAATTTACAGAGAAGGGTGGATTAGTAAGTATAAGGTCAAATCTACCATTTATCTTTTTCGTATATAATTCATTATCAAATTCTTTGTTTAACTCATTTATACCTGTTTCTTTGGTATATTCAGGAAATGGAAGCAAACCATCACCCTTTTGTGTCCCTACAAAGATATTAGTGGAACCGTCCCCATGAAGAATCATATTAACCTTAGTAGCAGTACCAAGATTAAAGTTTAATTCACTACCATAAATAAAATCTTTCGCCCATTTATTTTCTCTATTGTGAGGAAGAAACCAATCTTCCATCTTTTCTTTAACATAACGATTATTGCTTATCTGGTCTTTGAAACGATATTTTATATTAGCGGTAATAAATTTCATATACTCAATAAGGAAAGTTCCACTCCCAGCAGAGGGGTCTATCATATATGGAATTTCCTTATCATTATTAATTCTCTCAATAGCGAGTTTATCCGCTTGAATAGCCCAAAGCATAAAACGGACAATGTTAATATGAGTAAAAAACTGTCCTTTCGTCTGTTTAAAACCTTCTCTTATGATGCCTTCAAAAAAGTCCCCAAGAATGTCTTTCCCAGATAAAGAATTTTTACCATCAACAAAAGAATATCTCTCTATTGATTGTACCGTATATTTTACTTTTTCAAGAGAAAATTTCTTTGTATCTACAACATAAGACTTTTCTAATTCTTTCTCGTCTGTTATATTCAGTTTTTCCTTCAAAGCTCTTCGATATAATTCATTTATCCTATCGAAAAGCGTTTCCAATGATTCATAATCTTCAGTATCATCATTAAATGAAAAAGACTGAAACTCATATTCTTCTCCATCATTTTTTTCATGCTCATCCTGTATTTTTGCAAGAATAAGGTTTGTTAGGGATGAAAAAATGTCATTATCATCAGTTCCACCACCACCCCATAAAACATTATGAAGGTCAGTCTGAAGATTAGTAAGTAACTCATTTGTAAAACTTGTTTCTAAGTCCTTTGCACTCCCTTTTTTATATGGTGTTTTCTGTGCCTTTCCATATTTTTCAGGAATTGTATTCACATAGTCACGAGAACTTTCCCAATCCTTATATGTATGAAATTTAGTAAAATCTATAATGATACATTCATCATTAATATTTGTGCCTATAACATTTGTTGTATAAAGCATTAAATATTTTACATTACGCTTTTCAGCTTCTTCCATAGCTGCGACTTTAAAAAGCTGGTCTTCAATAATCTGGTCCCGATTTTCTCCAGTTTCACCGAAATATGCTTCAGGAGCTTTTAACTCTACAAAAAGAAAAGCATTATCCTTTTTGTCCCTTACAACAACATCAATTCTTGATGTATTAGTATGAGGTCTGCCAGCTTTATATTCATGTTCAAATTCTATTTTAGAAATATCATAACCAAGTTCATTAACAAGCCTTGTGAGAAAATAAGCTCTTACTATTTCTTCATCTTTAAGAGTCTTTATATCTCTACCTTTTAATTCATCACAGTACTCTATTTTTTTACCTTTATAATCAAAGGTTTTAACTACTTTTTGAGGTTGTGTTTCTATATATTTCTTTATGGTTTCTTTTTGAGTATCTGATAATACATAAGACATACTAAAGTACCTTATTTTCTAATGGAGCTTTAGTTATCTCCTGTGGAGATAACTAAAGGATATCCTTTAGCAAAATTCCTTTCTTTTGATTTAGATTTTATTAATTATTTCCAACACCAATATTCTGTATGGCATAGACTACTTTATGTCCTGTTTCAGTTAAAGCATATTTTCCTTTCTTTCCCTGAAACGGAACAACGCATCCATAGTCTTTAAGCTCATTAATGATTTTATTAGTTTTCAGCTTAGAGTAATGTGCTAGGTGCACAATTTCCTGTTGTGAGAGAGACACATAGCTCTCTTCTTTTATAGTAACCTGATTCGCTGATAATATTTTCAACACTTCGTATCTATCGTTAGCAAATAACTCTAAATTCATTCAAATCATCTCACCAAGATTTGTGTATTAATTTTACTATAGTAAATACAGCAATTCAACCTTTATGTTGTACTATCTTAAAATATTTTAGTGTTATTTTATATGCTATCTGGGTGTGCTAAATAACCAATATCTAGGGGAACGGAAACGAAAATTTGAAGGAAATCTTCGAATATTTTAACGATTTTAGGGGTGTAGTACCAGATTTTGTGGTTAAAAGACAATTAGAGGGTGATAAAGCCCAGCTCTTATTATTAAACCATTTCACCCTCTAATCAGAATATATAAAGAAGTTATAAAATCAATCAGTTTTTTTATTGTACCATACCCAGAAGTAAAAGGAAACTATAGCTAAATCACAACAGGGTTTTTCAAAATGTTTATTGTGATATTGAATATATTCTTTGACAATTTTATCGGTTACATTTATGCAGTTATACACTATAACAGTACGATATTCAAGATAATAACAGATGATGTAAGAATCAATTTTATATCAAGGTTATTCATACATGAGGTATTTACTGATGTTTCAAATGATGAGCCAAAAAGGAGCCAAAAAGGAGCCGAAAAGGAGCCGAAAAAAGGAGTCAAAATAAAACAAGCATCCATTATTCCAAAATCAAAACAAATTCAACGTCCCTTCCAGACTTTCAGCATTCTTATAATTTTTCTACGTTCATCAGGAGAAAAAGTTTTAAATATCCCTATCAACTCATCATACATAGGGTCATTATCAGTATTTTCAATGGATTCAGAATCTTTTCCGGCAGCCAGAATTGAATCAACAGACATGTTGCATAACTTTGAATAATATAACAGTACTCTCAAATTCAGCTTTGTACGGCTGTTTTCTACGTTACTGACAAAAGCAACAGTACATTCCAGATCTTCAGCTACTTTCTCCTGAGTAACACCTTGCTCCATACGCATCTGTTTCATTTTTTGACCTACTTTTGTAAAATCTATTTCATATTCATTCTTGTTCATTATATAACTCCTTGTATACTAAAATTTACTAATAAATATATTTTATTACATTTATTAGTTGCAATCAATATGCCAATATAGTATATTTATATATACCAATAAGTATAATAAGGAGGATAAAGAAATGAAAATAAGAACAGATTTTGTTACAAATTCCAGTAGCAGCAGTTTTATAATCGCAAGGAAGGAGGAATTGACGGACAAGCAGAAAGAAGCAGTTATTGATTATGTTGTAAATAATATGCTGGGTGAAAAGGTTCCGGGCAGCAAAGATGATATAGATAAAATGTTAGAAGAAATGTACATTGATGAAGATTACAAAGAAGATATTTGCAAGGCGATGGAAAATGGATTGTCAATTTATCAGGGATATGTAAGTTTTGAAGAACCGGATGAGATAGGCTATCTGATGGAGGGATTGTGGAAAGCTTTGGAGGAAGCAGATGGAAACAATTTTGTTGGAATTGATACGGATTTAGAATATTAGAATGAGAATAATAATATGAGAAAAAGAATAGATAAAACCAATCATTTTATTTCCGTTTTTGACGAAAAAAGCGGATTTTATGTACGGAGTGGAGTGATTGAAGATGGAAAAGATATAGGGAAAGACCCTTTTATGGCAGAATTTCCCGAGTTAATTGATATTGGCATAATGGGACATTGTATACATGGAGAAAAGGGGTTGTGTTTGCTATCAGGTGTTCAGTGTTACCAGAATGGCAGAGATATACATAAGGAAAATATGTCTGTTCAAAATTTTGAAAAGATAGCGTCACAATGTAAAGACAGAACCTTTCAATTTGCCCTTGGAGGAAGAGGCGATCCTGACCAGCATGAAGAATTTGAAGAGATTCTTAAAATATGCCGCAAAAATAATATTGTACCTAATTTCACTTCTTCAGGATACGGATTTAATCAGAAAATAGTTGAGCTGTGCAGAGAGTATTGCGGTGCTGTTGCTATTAGCTGGTATAGGAGTAATTATACAAATGGTGCAATTCAAAGTTTAATTGAAGCAGGTGTAAAGACGAATGTACATTATGTATTAAGTGATAGTACGATAGATGAAGCAATATGGATGCTTAAGAAAAATGGTTTTCCCCAAAGGATTAATGCAGTGGTATTTTTACTGCATAAACCGGTTGGTCTGGGTGACTCTGCTAATGTATTGAAAAGTGATGATAAAAGGTTAAAGATTTTTTGGGAATTAATAAATAAAAAAGTCTTCCCGTTCAAAATAGGTTTTGATTCCTGTACGGTTCCCGGTTTGCTTAATAATGTGGAAAATCTTAGCCCGGACAGTATTGATACCTGTGAAGGAGGCAGATGGTCAGCATATATAACATCAGATATGAAAATGCTTCCATGCAGTTTTGATAATCAGAAAATGAATTGGAGTGTGGATTTGGAACATTTTACTATTGAACAGGCATGGAACAGTATGCAGTTTAACATGTTTCGCAAGCATTTTTTAACATCTTGCCCTGAATGTCCGGATAGGGATAAATGCATGGGTGGATGCCCGATAAGCCCTGAAATTGTATTATGTGAGAAGAAAATTTGACTTTTTCATATAAATATGTATACTAAGGATATGGCTTAATGTGTTCTTGCAATAAATAGTTGAATGAGAGGATAATGATATTGTGAAACTTTTGATAAAGCAGAGAGTGTTTTCATGGACAGATACATATGATGTGTATGATGAAAATCAGATGCCGAAATATTTTGTGAAGTCGGATTTTTTTTCAATTGGGCACAGAATACGTGTTTTTGACCGTAATCAATGTGAAGTGGGAATGATTCAGGAAAAAGTAATATCATTTTTGCCGAAGTTTGAAGTCTATATAAATGGCAGAATGGTCGGAACTATAGAGAAAAAGTTTACACTTTTCAATCCACAGTACAGAATAAATTACAAAGGCTGGAGTGTTCAAGGAAGCTTTATAGGTTGGAATTACAGGGTAGTTGATGGATTTAATCAGATAATACACATTATTAAAGAACCTTTTCATTGGGGAGATACATATGTACTTTATTTCACAAATCCGGCAGATGAGATAGAAGGATTATTATTGACAATAGCTATTGATGCAGCCAACTGCAGTAAAAATAAACAGATGTGAGGAACAAAGTATGAAAGATAAAAAGACATTAAATATATATAAGGCAGCATCAATGGTTTTGATGATAATGATTATGGTTTTAATAATAGCTTTATGGGGAAGAAATGATTTTTCACGATATCTGATTTATGACAAAGGGAGAATAGCGGATAAAGTGATGCTGGCAGCAAAATTTTCAGTTATGCTGTTTATTTTATATAAAAGCACAGTAGATAAGAAGTATTTTATAACAATTTTGTCATTTGTTCAGGCAGCAGGAATATTTTGGGTAAGGTTTTTGGGCAATAAAGTTATAGACTCAGAATATATGAAAATAGACAGGCTTACCATTACAATCTGTATAATAATAGTGTTGACTGTTATATTTATTAATCTTTATACTTTTATGAATGATAATTTGAGTTTTGTATGGATACTAATATCATCACTTGGATTTATGGGAGTGGCACTGTCATTTGATTTGGTCTGGATGGATTTCTTTTTGGCATTGGCATTTTTAGGAATGTATATGTGGTTTGAAAAAGGCAGGTATCTGATTTTAGGTGCAGGGATTGTAGCAGAGATTTTTGTGACCATATCATCCATTTTTGCGGCACAGAAGATTGAAATATTATCTATTCAGTCAGTTATAGTATGCAGGGCAATGGATGTGACCGGTGCATTTTATCCGGCAGTTATGATGATAATAGCGGCATGTGTGCTTTTGATGTGTGGAGCATGGATATTTATAAAAAGTGATGCAGATGCATGTATAAAATTGTATCTTACAAGTATAGTGATGATAGCAGCAGGTACATATCTGTTTATAAGGTTTATTCCTGCATATAGTGGAGATATTATAGGAACAGTGCTTAAGTTTGCAGGGGCAGTGATATTATTATTGCTGTCAGTATATTTAAATGTGGTTAAACAATGGAAAAATGCAGTTATGGTATTATCAATGGCATGTCCGGCAGGTCTTATTGCATTGTTTGGTGCCGGGCATGTAATTACGGTGTGGTATGGAATAATGATGATGTTAATATACATTCCGCTAATTATAATACTATATTTAAATGAAGATTCAGGAAGATATATGTATGTACATATAGTATCTGTTTTTTGCCTTATATTAGTGCCTGTAGAGATGGTTTCTTATAGAATGTCGGCATTTAAATTGTATTTAAAAGTGGAGAATAAAGTATGGCTTGCAATTATGGCGGTTTCATATGTTGTGTTCGTGATAGGGCTTATAAGATGGATGAACAGATTTGACAAAGATGTAAGTGATTCAAGAAAACAGACGGAAGACAGCGGAAAAGCAGGAAGAAATTTGTTGTGTGCAGCATTAATTATACTTGCAGCAGTTATTATTTTCATGCCGCTTACCATTAAGGACTGGATTTATCCGATGATGTCAAGGACTGAGATAATGATATCAGATATATCATCAAACAAAGTACATATGGAGCACATAATTGTTACATCAGTAATGGTAATTGTGACGTTTCTGATTCCGATACTGGTTATAAAAATAAGTAATTTGAGGAAGAGAAATTTAAAAAGTCAGTAAGACACAGTTACATTTAAGTAAATTAGAATATATAAAGCAGTGGAATAATAGGATATAAAGACAGTATATTTGGAATGGAGAATCTATATGAAATTTCTGGTATACATATCCGATTATATGATTCCACTGCTTGTTTTTTATGTAGTAGGTTATGGAATACTTATGAAAAAAAATGTTTATGATGATTTTGTCAGTGGTGCAAAGGAAGGAATGAAAACCGTAGTATCAATACTGCCCACTCTTATAGGATTGATGGTAGGAGTAGGAGTGTTGAGGGCATCGGGTTTTCTGGATGCCGTATCAAATGTAATTGGCAGGTTGACAGAACCAATCGGAGTTCCTTCAGCATTAATGCCTTCAATAATTGTCAGAATGTTTTCATCTTCTGCTGCCACCGGACTTGTGCTTGATTTGTTTAAAGAATATGGGACGGATTCTCCGATAGGCATTATGGCTTCTATAATGATGGGGAGTACTGAAACTATATTTTATACCATGAGTGTATACTTTATGGCTGCAAAGGTAAGAAAGACAAGATGGACTTTGCCGGGAGCACTTTTATGTACATTTGCCGGAGTTATTGCAAGTATAATAATTGGTAAATCAATGGTTCCAAATTGATATACAAATTTGTTCTGATATAGTATAATAGAAAAAGACCGTCAAAAGGTTAAATTGGGTTACATTGAAAGGAGAAGGCACATGAGCAATGAAGCAGATGTGAGGGTTTTGGATGCTATATTGGAGAAACATAGTTATAATTCAACTTTGATAATTGCCATAATGCAGGATATTCAGAAAGAGTTCCATTATTTATCTGAAGATGCATTATGCTATATAGCGAAAAAACTGAATCTAAGTGAGGCAAAGGTATATGGAGTGGCAACATTTTATGAGAATTTTTCGCTGAAACCAAAGGGAAAATATATTATAAAGGTTTGTGACGGAACAGCGTGTCATGTAAGGAAATCAGTTCCTATTCTTGAGGAATTCAGAAATCAGCTTAAAGTTACTGCTGAGAATCCTACTACGGAGGACCGTATGTTTACAGTGGAGACAGTATCATGTCTTGGGGCATGTGGATTGGCACCTGTCTGTACAGTTAATGATAAAGTTCATCCGGCTATGACTCCGGAAAAGGCGAGGGAGATTGTTGAAAGTATCAGGAAGGAGGAACAGGATGAAAATTAATTCAAGAGAAGAACTGGCGAATAAACGTGAAGAATATTTGGAATTATTGAAAATGCAGAGAAAGCAGATACTTATTTGTGCCGGAACGGGTTGTGTTGCCGGAGGTTCACTTTTAATATATGAGAGGCTGCAGGAAATTATAAAGGAAAAGGGACTTGTCTGTTCAATACAGCTTGAAAAAGAACCACATGATGAAAGTATCGGGGTAAAGAAAAGCGGATGTCATGGTTTTTGTGAAATGGGACCGCTTATAAGAATAGAGCCTATGGGATGGCTTTATATAAAGGTAAAATTAGAAGATTGTGAAGAGATAATAGAGAAAAGCATTATAGGTGATGAGGTAGTAGACAGACTTGTATATAAGGACAAGGATGGCAATCCGTATATTAAACAGTCGGAAATACCTTTCTATAAGCAGCAGACACGTATTGCACTTGAGCATTGCGGACATATTAATGCAGAATCTATAAAGGAATACATAGCAGTGGGCGGCTACAATGCAGTTGCCAAAGCATTATTTGATATGACACCTGAGGGAATAGTTGATGAAATTTCAGAAGCATGTCTCCGGGGACGAGGCGGCGGCGGATTCCCTACAGGAAGAAAATGGGCTCAGGTACTTGCACAGAAAGAACCGGAAAAGTATGTGGTCTGTAACGGTGATGAAGGTGACCCAGGTGCATTTATGGACCGTTCCATGATGGAAGGTGACCCACACAGGGTTATTGAAGGAATGATAATAGCAGGAATAGCTACGAAAGCACATCAGGGATATATATATGTGCGTGCCGAATATCCGCTTGCCTGTGAACGTCTTCAGAAGGCAATAGACCAGGCAATGGAATTAGGCTTGCTTGGAGATGACATTTTAGGTTCGGGCTTTGATTTTCATTTAAGAATAAGCATGGGTGCAGGTGCGTTTGTATGTGGCGAAGGAAGTGCACTGACCGCATCTATAGAGGGTAACAGAGGAATGCCGAGAGTCAAACCTCCGAGAACTGTAGAACATGGATTATTTGATAAGCCTACCGTGCTTAACAATGTGGAGACATATTGTAATGTACCTCCTATTATAGTCAATGGTGCTGACTGGTATAAGGGATTCGGACCTGATAATAATCATGGAACAAAAGCGTTTGCCCTTACTGGAAATGTAAATAATACCGGACTTATTGAAGTTCCTATGGGAACTACTTTAAGAGAAGTTATATTTGACATTGGAGGAGGCGTAAAAGGCGGAGATTTTAAAGCGGTACAGATAGGAGGACCTTCAGGCGGATGTCTGTGCATCAATGCGACGGAAGACCATTTGGACATGCACCTTGATTTCGATTCGCTTAAAAAGGTAGGTGCGATGATAGGTTCAGGCGGACTGGTTGTTATGAATGACAAGAGCTGTATGGTGGAAGTGGCAAGGTTCTTTATGAACTTTACCCAGAACGAATCCTGTGGAAAATGTGTACCATGCAGAGAGGGTACTAAGCGGATGTTGGAACTCTTGAATGATATAACCGAGGGCAGAGGAACTATGGAACATATAGAAATGCTGGAAGAGTTATCAGAGACTATATCTGCAACGGCATTGTGCGGACTGGGAAAAACCGCTGCCTCTCCTGTTATAAGCACACTAAAATATTTCAGAGACGAATATTTAGCACATGTAGTGGATAAAAAATGTCCTGCAGGACAGTGCAAGGCACTTGTTTCTCTCAAAATCAATCCTGATAAATGTAAGGGCTGTACAAAATGTGCAAGAATGTGTCCGGTGGGAGCTATTACCGGAACAGTCAAGAATCCTCATGTTATTGATAATGATAAATGTATCAAATGTTATGCATGTAAAGAAGGCTGTAACTTTGGTGCGGTTGAGGAAGCATAGGAAGGAGAGAAAGACATGGGAAAATATATGGTCATTGATGGTATTCGTACAGAATTTACCAATGAAAAGAATGTTTTACAGGTAATTCAAAGGGCCGGAATACATGTACCGACTTTTTGCTATTATTCTGATTTATCAATATATGGTGCCTGCAGAATGTGTGTGGTGGAAGATGAGAGAGGAAATATACTTGCTTCATGCTCCACACCGCCTAAAGACAAGATGGTGATTAAGACCAATACATCTAAGCTTCACAATCACAGAAAGATGATTCTGGAACTCTTACTGGCTGCACATTGCAGGGATTGTACAACATGTGATAAGAACCAAAACTGCAGGCTTCAATTACTGGCAAAGAGATTTGGCCTGACTGATGTAAGATTTAAAAATACGAATCCTGTATTGCCGATAGATGAATCATCTGTATCCATTGTAAGAGACCCAAGCAAATGTATTTTATGTGGTGACTGTGTGCGTATGTGTAATGAAGTGCAGCATGTAGGAGCTATAGACTTTGCAAACAGAGGTTCAAAGATGATTGTAAGCCCTGCATTTGGAAGGAGTATTGCTGAAACTGACTGTGTAAACTGTGGACAATGTGCAGCAGTCTGTCCTACCGCTGCCATAACTATTAAAAAAGATTTGAAAGAAGTATGGAAGGCGATATATGACGGCAAAAAGAGAGTTGTTGTACAGGTAGCACCTGCCGTAAGAGTAGCATTAGGAGAAGAATTTGGGCTTGAACCGGGAAAGAACAGTATCGGAAAAATATTTACGGCAATCCGTATGCTTGGATTTGATACTGTTTTTGATACAAGTCTTGCAGCAGACCTTACTATTATGGAAGAATCTGCCGAGCTCGTTGAAAAGCTGGAAAAAGGTGATAACAAGATGCCGTTATTTACATCTTGCTGTCCGGCATGGGTAAGGTTTGCAGAGACAAAGCATCCTGAAATACTTCCGTACATTTCCACCAGCAAGTCTCCTATGGAAATGTTTGGTGCAGTTATCAAAGAATATTATAAGCCGGCAGATGAAGAAGCAGGATTGGAAACTATTTCAGTGGCGATAATGCCATGTACTGCTAAAAAATATGAGGCTCAGAGAGAAGAGTTTAAACGTAACGGAATAGCTGATGTGGATTATGTAATAACTACAAAAGAGCTTGTATGCATGATTAGAGAGCTGGGAATACAGTTTAATGAGATTGAACCTAGTGCTCCTGATATGCCATTTTCAATATCTTCGGGTGCAGGTATGATATTCGGTGTAACAGGAGGAGTGACTGAGGCTGCTTTGCGTAAGGTTGCAGAGAAGACTGATTTTGCCATAAAAGAGATTGAGTACAGCGGAGTACGTGGAATGGAAGGCGTAAAAGTGGCAGATGTTACATTAGGTGACAAGACTTTGCGGATAGGCGTGGTAAACGGACTTGGAAATGCGGACGAGCTTATTAAGAAGATAGAAAGCGGCGAAGAACATTTTGACTTTGTTGAGGTTATGGCATGTCCATACGGATGTATAGCAGGAGCTGGTCAGCCATTCAGCCACAAGGCAGATAAGGCAAAGAGGGCATCAGGAATGTATAAGGCAGATAAGTCGGCACTTATTAAACGCTCTGATGAGAACCCTGTAGTGCATGAATTGTATAATTATGGAGTATTAAAAGACAGAGCACATGAATTACTGCATGTGAAGTACTGATAGAAATTATAGTCTGTTAAGCATAGCATCCTGTTCCATTAATGGCTTATTGTAAGCATGATGGAACAGGGTGCATTTTTTCATTAAGTTTGGAATGTATAAAAGATTTTACAATGAAACTTTGTGTTGCATTAATTCCAATAATGTGTTACTATAGAACAAAGCATATTTTCATGAACTTCTAATAAGGAATATATCTTGTATTCCCGAACCCGGCAAATGCCGTCTTTCAATCCGTTTCAGGAGCTCTATGCTTTTATTCCAAAAAGAAAAAGCAGGAGTACTGAAATTATTATAATATGCTCCTGCAGTATACATGAGGAGGTATTAATATTTGAAAGAAGAAAGGAAGGTTGTACGCAATTATAAGGATACAATATTCAGAATGCTGTTTAATGACAGTGAAAGGCTTTTGGAGTTGTATAATGCACTTAATGGGACAAGGCATGATAATCCGGAGGAGCTTAAGGTAACTACTCTTGAGAATGCGGTGTACATGAACATTAAGAATGACATTTCATTTATCTTTCAGTCATTCATGACGCTTTATGAGCATCAGAGCACATTTTCACCGAATATGCCGCTTAGGGATTTGATTTATATTTCAAGGCAGTATGAGAAGTATATAGTGGACGAGAGTATATATTCATCCCAAATAGTTACTATCCCTACACCTAAGTTTGTAGTATTTTATAATGGGCTTAAAGACAGGCCGGAAGAGATGACACTCAGTCTTTCGGATTCATATGAGATAAAGACGGATAACCCTGATTTGGAGCTTAAGGTCAGGATGGTAAACATCAATCCGGGATATAACAGCAAACTGATGGAAACATGCCGTACATTGGACGGATATTGCCGTTATGTGGAACGTGTAAGGACATATTCTGCAGTTATGCCTATAAGAGATGCAGTGGAGCGTGCGGTTAAGGAATGCATAAAAGAAAACATACTGGCAGAATTTTTGAAAAACCAGAGAGCAGAGGTGGTATCAATGTCGATATTTGAGTATGAAGAAGAAGTGGAATTAAAGAAATTAAGGGCATCTGAACGCAGGTATGGTGAGAAACAGGGAGAAAAGAGAGGAGAGAAAAGAGGCGAAAAGCGTATCATTATAACCCAGATTTGCAAAAAGCTGAAAAAGCACTATTCAATTCAAAAGATAGCAGATGACCTTGAAGAACCTGCGGAAGAGATAGAAAGATTGTATAAGTTTGTAGAAAAGTATGCACCTCAGTATGATGTGGAAATGATATGTAGTGAAATTTTTGCCGAAGATGCAGGAATATAGGCAGGGTATTGAAAAGAAGAATTGGTTCTGAGTTGTGAACCTGATGAAGGCAGGGAATCTGTAGACCCTAAAATAATTAGGGGGGTAGTATAAAACTTTAATAGAAGTGAAGTTATTATCTGATTCACAGTATTTACATATTAGAATGATAAAGAGGAGGAAAATAAGATGGTTAAAAAATTTGACAGACGTATATTTTTATGTATTATGTTATTAGTAATGGCAGCATCGTTGATGGCATGGTATTATTTCACACAGAAAGTAAATGTGGCGAAGAAAGCTGCAGAGGAAGTGGTACTGCATGATCCTTTAATAGTGAAAGACAGTACCATGAACTCATTTCAGAAGGTGACTTGGGATTGCATTTGGTTTGGCAGTTATCCGCAGACAGAGGTAAAAGAAACGGATAGTGAATATGAATTATTGAAGAGTACAAAAGACTGGGATAGTAATGGAGATGCTATAATTAACGGCACAAAGTACCGCAGGATGTTGAAAGATGATGCAGCTTATGTTTTTTTTATTGAAAGCGAATATTATGATTTTTATAACTGGGAAGACGATACTACATACCATTATTTCAGATATGAACCCATTAAATGGAGAGTATTAAAAACAGGCAGGAGTAAAGTTATGCTGTTGTCAGATATTATATTGGATACCAGAAAATATAGTTCGAAGTGTGAGAGTACGACATGGGAGACTTGTACTGTAAGGAGTTGGCTGAATGGATATAGTGGAGATATGAATCAGGAAGGTATAGACTACAACAGCGGTAACTTCATAGACAGTGCATTTACTGATGAAGAGAAGTCAGCAATATCAGATACTGTTGTAGTAAATAGTAATAGTCTGCGTTATGACATTGAAGGTGGAAATGATACTATAGATAAGCTGTTCCTTTTGTCTGAATCGGAAATATATACATATAATTATGGTTTTATAGACAGCTTTATATCAGATGAAGCAAGAATGTGTAAGAGCAGTGATTATGCAAAGGCAATGGGAGCATGTAGTAACAAATTACATTATAATGGGAACTGTAGCTGGTGGCTTCGTTCGCCGGGCTGCGACAGTGACTGTGCAGTATGTGTTGGCAGCAGCGGTGACATTAATTATCGAGGCGATGTTGTCTATAGCGATTATACCAGTTATGGTGTGCGAGTGGCTTTGAATCTGAATCCATACGACTCTAATCAATATACTTATGCAGGAACAGTATGTAGTGAAGAACAGTTAGTACAATAGAAGAACTGAGTACAGAAGAATTATATCCTTGTAAGGACGTATCAGAATGTTAAGGCAAACGGAAAGACGAAGCCTTCTGCAATTATAATTGAAGGAGAAGTTTTATGATATTATATGCAATAGTACTATTAGTAATGGGAATATTCGTGTCATATATAGCATTAGGTTGTATGAAAGAGGTAATAGATACAAGACTTAGAAAGGATGTGGTAGAACTGGAGGGTGAAGTTGTTGATTTTGCTAAAGTTCCCAATGCCAGGCTTACCGGATATCTGACTTGTCCGGTCATATTATTTTCATACAACGGTGGAGGTAAACAGGAAATAGCGGCAGCAGGAAATGCCAGAGTAGTAAACAAGTACAAATTAAATCAAAAAGTCATAATCTGTTATAATAAAGATCCGGCACTTATTGAAAAAAGAATAGTAATAAAAAATGATTATAAGGATATTTGGGAGCTGGTATCATATTCATTAGTTGCATTATATTTTTTTGGAACAGGAATATGGATGGCATATTATGGAATGTTAGAGATTATGTAAGTTCAAGGTTAAATTATATGTGAACCTAAGACAATAAGGAGGGAAATCAAATGGCTAAAAAAATTTGTAGACGGATAATGTCATTGGTAATGGCAGTATCATTGATGACAGGACATTATTTCACACAGAAAGCAGATGCAGCAGAAGAATCAGTGCTGCATAATCCTTTAATAGTGGAAGACAGTACCATGGAAGCAGGTCAGAAGGTGACATGGGACTATGTTTGGTTTGGCAGTTACCCACAGACAGAGGTAAAAGAAACCGATAGTGAATATGAATTATTGAAGAGTGCGGGAGGCTGGGATAGTAATGGAGATATTGTTGTTAACGGCATAAAGTACCGCAGGATGCTGAAAGGTGATGCAACCTATGCCACAAGCGGAGATGAATATTATTATGACTGGGAAGATGATACAACATATCATTATTTTAGGTATGACCCTGTTAGATGGAGAGTGTTAAAAACTGATGGTAATATTGCAATGCTGTTATCAGATGTTGTACTGGATAATAGAAAATATAATGTTGAAAATAAAAGCACAACATGGGAGATGAGTACAATAAGGAGTTGGCTGAACGGATATAATTCGGATATGAATCAGGAGGGGATAAGTTACAGTGAAAGTAACTTCATAGACAGTGCATTTACGGATGCAGAACAGTCAGCAATAGCAGATACTGATGTAGTAAATGATGATAATAGTCTGCCTTCTGGTGCTGAAGGTGGAAATAACACCATGGATAAACTGTTTCTGTTGTCAGAGTCAGAAGTATATACGGATAATGCGGTGACTTATGGTTTTGTATCAAATGGTTCCAAATATGATGAAGCAAGAAGATGTAAGAGCAGTGATTACGCAAAGGCAATGGGAGTGCATACAGATACATCAGGAGCTTATAAAGGAAATTCTTACTGGTGGCTTCGTTCACCGGGCTGTGTTCAAGATTGGGCGGTAAATGTGTTCTGTGATGGCTACGTTTGGAATGCGGGCTGGGATGTCAACAACGCTCATACTGGTGTGCGGGTGGCTTTGAATCTGAATCTTTCATTTTCCAATTTCTATATCTATTCAGGAACGATATGCAGTGATGGAACAGTGAATATTATAGATACACCACCTGCAAAGAAACTTCAGACATTAAAAGTCACCAAATCCTATACAAAAACATATGGAGCAAAAGCATTTAAACTAAATGCAAAGCTTACAGAAGGAGAAGGTACATCTGTACATGGTGCGTTAAAATATACCACATCAAATAAAAAAGTAGCAACTGTAGACAAAAATGGCAAGGTTACAATAAAAGGAACAGGAATTTGTACAATAATAGTAAAAGCAGCAGCTACCGATACTTATGAAAGTGCTTCGGCAAAGATAACAATAACTGTAAAACCAAAGAAAAATACAGTATCAAAGGTAAAATTATCAGGCAGCAGAGCATTGAATGTTACATGGAAAAAAGATACAAAAGGTGCAGGATATGAACTTCAATATTCTTTAACAAAACAATTTTTAAAGAAAAATACAAAAACTGTAAATATAAGTAAAAACAAAACCACATCATATAAGATACGGAAGCTGACAAAAGGTAAGAAATATTATATCCGTGTAAGGACGTATCAGAATGTTAAGGTAAACGGAAAGACAAAGAAATTGTATGGTGATTGGAGTGCAGTAAAGCAGAGTGGGAAAGTGAAGTAAGGAAAAAGTAAATATATTTTGATGTTAAGCATCCTGTCTTATTGATATTATCAGGTTTATTCTGAATTTAATAAGACAGGATGTTTGGTTATGCGACAAAACAGTTTGCAGATTAGCCATACCAACTCAACTATTAGGTGAATCATTGTATCATATTCTCCTGTTACGTTATTGAGATAATTGTTCGCTTATACTAAAATAAGGACAATACAGTGCAGTATTTAATTTATCAGCGAAGGAGACGGATAATAAAAATGGATAATCTGAAAACAGGGGAAGTAATCTGTAAAAGGCGTAAGGAACTGGGATTAACACAAAATCAGCTTGCCAAGTCTCTGAATATATCATTTCAGGCAGTCTCAAAATGGGAAAACAACACTGCATACCCGGATATAGAAATGCTTCCGAAATTGGCAGCAACCCTTAATACAACAGTTGATGCACTGCTTGGTTATGGAAGCGTGATAACGGATTACGACAAGCGGTACAGTACTGAAGAATATTATTGGGGACTTATGCCTAATCGTATCTGCTATGATATTATGAAAATTCTACCACCAATCAAACCCTACCGTGTGCTGGATATTGGCTGCGGTGAAGGAAAGGATGCGGTTTTCTTTGCAAAATGCGGCTATGCTGTAACTGCATTTGATATATCTGAACAGGGAATTGAAAAAGCAAGAAGGCTTGCTGAGTACAATAAAGTTGAGGTTAGACTTTTTAAGGCTGACCTTTTTGACTATCGCCCTGATATGGAGTATGACATTATATTTAGCAGTGGTGTGCTTCACTTTATTCCACAGGCTGAACGGAAAGAGCTTTGTGACAGCATGAAAGCACATACCACTAATATGGGTATAAATGCACTGAATGTATTTGTCCAAAAACCTTTTATAAGCCGTTTGCCGGACAGTACGAGAGATGAGGAAAAAAGACATCCATGGCATTCAGGAGAGTTATTTGGATATTATCATGACTGGCTGTTCCATACCTGCAGGGAAGAAATATTTGACTGTAATAGTGGGGGACAACCTCATAAGCATTGTATGGATACGCTTATTGCACAAAAAATAGAAGGAGGCAGTGAAGCATATGGAACCGATATATAGCGGAAAAGTAAGAGAGATTTATGATATTTCAGACAAATATTTAGTAATTGTAACAACAGACAGGATTTCTGCTTTTGATAACATATTACCTATGCCGATAAAAGGTAAAGGGATAGTTTTGAATAAGTTATCCAACTTTTGGTTTAATAAAACCCAAAGTATTGTAATGAATCATATTATTGATGACAGGGTTGAAAATATGCCTCTGTTTTTTCAAAACGAATATTTCAGGGAACGTACAGTAATGGTTGAAAAACTAAGGATGCTTCCTTTTGAATTCGTAGTACGCGGTTATATGTTTGGAAGTATGTGGAAAGCTTACGATAATGGAGAGAGTTTCTGCGGGATTAGGCTGCCGAATCACTATGGGCTGGCTCAAAAGTTGGAACAACCCATACTTACACCTGCAATAAAACATGATATTGGGCATGATGAATATGTGAGCATGGATGAGGTTGAATCCGAATTAGGTACTGAAATGACAAAACAAATTACGGAAACTTGTTTTAGGCTTTATAAAATGTGCAGCGAATATGCCATTTCTAAAGGATTGATAATTGCTGATGCTAAATTTGAATTTGGTCAGAATAGACAAGGGGAATTGGTTCTGGCTGATGAAATATTTACACCGGATTCAAGCAGATATTGGGATGCCGGCAGTTACAAAGTTGGTGTATCACCAAATTCATTTGACAAACAATTTTTGCGTGACTGGCTGTTGAATAATAAATTAAACGGTGTATTTCAATATGACAAAGTACCAGAGAATGTCTTGATTCAGACCGAAAAATTGTATAACGAATGTCTGGACAGACTTATAAGTATCACAGAATGTTAAAGAGTTATGCATAAGAGCAATAGTGGCAGGGAGAAATCCTTGCCATTTTTTATAAAAATATTTAAAAAACGATTGACATATACAGTTAGACTATATATAATGACTATATACAGTTGAACTGTATATAGGAGGTGTGTTTTTTGAATAGAGATAAAAATTTACCGTTGACTGAAACTGTCTATTATGTTCTATTAGCTTTGGCAGAGCCGTCTCATGGGTATGCAATTATGCAGAAAGTGGAAGAGTTAAGTTACGGTCAGGTCAGACTGGCAGCGGGAACAATGTATGGAGCAATCGAGAATCTTTTGAAGAAGAAATTAATTACGTCTTTGCCCAGTGATGATCCCAGAAGAAAGACATATGTAATTTCTGATTTGGGTAAAAGAGTATTATATGCTGATTACAGGAGAATGCTTAATATGATTGCTGTAACAGAACGTACAGTTAAGGAGGTGCTTGGTGATGAAGAAATTCAAAATCTTTCTTCGGTTTGATAAGGAAGAAAAATGGCTTGAACATATGGCAGAACAAGGTTGGCTGCTATCCCGAAAATCACTGTTTTATTATTTTCAGAAAGTTGTTCCGGAAACTAAAACAATCCGAATCGATTATCGGGAAATTAACTCTGCAAATGATTTTTTAGATTACTGTACTTTATTTGAGGATAGCGGATGGAAGCATATTGCAGGTACAAAATCCTCAGGAACACAATATTTCCTAAAAATAAATGGTGATGGTACAGAGGATATATTTTCGGATACACTTTCCCGTGCCGGAAGATACAAAAGACTTTCTGATATATGGCTGTCTTCTGCAATCGTTTTAATACCGCTTATTATGGTATGGCAACCTGACGGTTGGATAAATCTTGATACACTGTCTGCACCAAGGGAATGGTATCTTACACCAGGATTATGGGAGCTTAAAGGAATTAGCTTTTGGTGGGCATTTTTGTTTGAGACACCTTTTGCATTGATGAGAGGGATTGGGTGGCTGATACCAATTGCTGCGTTGCTGATTTGTGTAGGCTTTGCAATGAAATCACGGTCACTATACCGCTCAGATATTCAATCTAAAGCAGAATGATGAGTTGAATATTGCTAAAAAGGCATAAGAGTTATATGATAGGTATAAGTAGGCATGAATATGGTTGGAAGGAGTTTTAATATGGAAATCAGGGTTCTTCGCTATTTTTTAACGGTAGTGAGAGAGGAAAGTATCACAAGAGCAGCGGAAGTTTTACATATTACACAACCTACCCTTTCTCGACAACTCTCGCAGATGGAGGAAGAAGTCGGTGTGAAATTATTTCATAGAGGTACACGGAAAATCACCTTGACAAATGAAGGAATTTTGTTGCGAAGAAGGGCAGAGGAAATTTTGCAGCTTGTGGATAAAACGGAAAAGGAACTGGTTGAGCAAGAGGAACAGGTAGAAGGAAAAATTTCTATTGGTTGTGGAGAAATTGCATCTGTTCAGATACTTTCAGAACTGATTGATTCCTTCCGTAAAAAATATTCCCATGTCAGCTTTGATATTTTTACGGCTACTGCAGATATGGTAAAGGAACAAATGGATAAAGGGCTTTTGGATATTGGTTTGCTGCTTGAACCAATAGACATGGAGAAATACGATTTTATCCGTCTGGATATGAAAGAAAAATGGGTGGTGTTAATGCATCCGGATTCTCCTTTAGCTGACAAAGAGGCTGTAACGGCGAAAGATTTGTCTGTATTGCCGTTGATTCTCCCACGCCGTATGAGTGTTCAGAGTGAACTGGCGAGTTGGTTTGGGAACTACTACGATAAGTTGAATGTTGCTTTTACCAGTAATTTGAGCACAAATAGTGCGATTATGGTGCTCAATGGGATGGCTTATTCATTAGTAATTGAAGGGTCAGTGCCATTCTGGGATCCGTCAAAAGTTACATACAGACCGCTTATGCCATCGTTGACGGCAACAAGCGTGCTGGCATGGAAACGAGGGCAGCCCTTTAGTTTGGCAGCTACAAAATTTATAGAACATTTAAAATGCTTTTTAAGCATGGAAACGTCATAAAAATCAAGTATTTGATATAACACGAATTTCATTTTATAATGTAAGTGCAGTCAGGAAAAAGATAATATCCGGACAGTACTTACTTTTTTTGCAAAATGATGGAATTGGTAACAAAGAAGAAAAGATACACAAAAAAGGAGTGGTGGTAATGAGAAAATGGTTATTTACATTTATATGGGCATTAATATTCATAATGTCAATTACTGTTTTTGCAAATAGTCAGACAGTCGAAGCTGCAAACTCAAAAGCGGTAAAATCAGTTGATGTTCGCATAGACAATAAAAAATTCTCAAAAAAGACATATATGCTGGAGATAGGAAAGAGCAAGTCACTAAAGGTTTCTGCATCGCCAAAACAGGCATTGAAAAGCGTTAGCTATAAGTCAAAAAATACAAAAATTGTAACTGTAAACAAAAAGGGAAAGATTACTGCAAAGAAAAAGGGTACATCTAAAATTGAAGTTACGGTTACCGGAAAAAATAACAAGAAAAAATCCACCTGGGTAAAGATAAAAACAGTTTATCCGGAGATAAAATCTGTTTCTATCAAGATAGACACAAAAACAGTCAGCGGCAAAACATATTCAATGAAAAGTGGAAAAAGCAAGAAACTTAAAGTTTCGGTTATGCCTGAAAATGCAGTAAAAACAATTACTTATAAATCAAATAATACAAAAATCGCAACCGTTAGCAAGGAAGGAAAAGTAACAGCCAAACGTGCAGGAACGGCTAAGATAATGGTTATAGCTGTAAATAAGGATAACAGGAAGAAATCTGCATGGGTGGATATAAAAGTTACAGAAAGTAATCCTGAACCGGTTCCAACACCGAATCCCGGGACATCAAATATTTTAATTGCTTATTTTTCTCTTGCAGACAATATGGCAGATTCCGATGAGGTGGATGCAAGCACATCTGCCAGTATTGTCGCAGACAATTCGGGGAAATATGGGACAACAGAGTATATTGCACGTATGATACAGCAGAATGTAGGAGGCGATTTACATAAAATACAGACGAAAGAAACTTATCCAAACGATTTTGATATGGTAGTAGACAAAAATCATCAGGAAATGGAGAATGGAACGTTTCCGGAGCTTGTAGAAAGTAATTTGAACATTTCCCAATATGACACCGTTTTTATCGGCTATCCTGTTTGGGCGACAAATGCCCCACAGGCAATTCTCTCATTTCTAAAGGAATATGATTTATCCGGCAAGAAAGTCATACCTTTTTGTACACATGACGGGTATGGTGCCGGCAGCAGTTACCGTACCATAAGCAATGCCTGCCCACAGGCAACCGTATTGGAGGGTCTTGCGATTCAGGCGAAGGATGTGCATATGGCTGAGGATGTAGTATCAAACTGGCTTACATCCATTGGTGTTGTAAAGCCATCCGTCAAAGAAACGGCTATCAAAATAACAGTTGGGAGTAATGTTTTAGACGGGGTAATTTATGATACCGCTTTAGCTGAGGAGTTCAAAGAACAATTTCCATTGACAGTTTCTATGAGCGGTTATGGAGGCAGGGAATATTATGGTGGACTTAATTTTACGCCAAAGACCATAGAAAGTGGAAAACTGAATTTTGAAAATGGTGATATCACATATTGCAGGACCAATAATACAATGGCAATCTTTTATGATAAGACAAAACAGCCAAACTTGACGATGGAGGTTGTTTCTATTGGAAAAGTAACTTCGGATCTGACAGTTTTTGAAAGTCTTAACAGCATGGAAGACATTACGTTTTCTTTGGCAGATGATAAAGATATGAATAAGAATAAAGTGTTAGTAGCCTACTTTTCTGCAACTAATACAACGGAAAAACTTGCAGAATATCTGGCAGATGGGTTAAATGCAGATTTGCATGAGATTGTTCCGGCAGTTCCTTATACATCTGCAGATTTGAATTACGGAGATTCATCCAGTCGAACGAGCATTGAAATGAATGATGAAAATGCACGACCTGAAATTTCCGGTTTAGTAACAGATATAAGGCAATACGATATTGTGTTTATCGGCTATCCTATCTGGTGGGGGCAGGCACCTAAAATTATCAGCACATTTTTGGAAAGTTATGATTTTTCCGGTAAAACTATTATACCATTCTGTACTTCGGGTAGCAGTGGCATTGGTTCTTCAGCTACAAATCTGCATAGCCTGACAGACGGAGCCAAGTGGTTGTCAGGAAGACGTTTTGGAAACAGTGCATCACGTAGTGATATGGTAAATTGGGTAAATGAACTGGGACTTGACATTATTGCAGAATAGAAAGGGTCAAAAATATGAAATTAAAACGTATAATTATGGGATTTTTAGCATTTGTTTTAGCAATAGGTACAATTTTTACAATACCAACAACTAAGGTATATGCGGCAGACAAGACAAAAATCAGCACAAAGAGCTTTAGCCTCAATCCGGGAGCGGTTCGGACACTGTCAGTAAGTGGGGCTTCAGGAAGTGTAAAGTGGAGCACCAGTAATACAAAAATTGTATCAATTAAGAAAAATGGAAATAAAGCCACGATTACGGCAAAAAAGAAAGGGAATGCTACAATCACAGCAAAGATAGGAAAAACCAAGCTGCAATGCAAAGTAAAAGTATCCGGCAAAAAGGTGCTGATTGCTTATTTTTCCAGGACAGGAAACTGCAAAAAAGTGGCACAGTACATACAGAAGCAAATTGGTGGGGACATGGTGCAGATTAAGACGAAAAAGGCATATCCGTCCAATTATGATAAGTGTGTGTCACAGGCAGAAAAAGAGCTGGAAGATGATATCCGACCGGAGATTACAACAAAAGTTAAAAATTTTGACCAGTATGATGAGGTTGTGATTGGATATCCGATTTGGTGGGGCATGGCACCAAGGGCAGTCTGTACTTTTGTAGAGGGGTATAACTGGAATGGAAAGACACTCATAACATATTGTACCAGCAACAGCAGTGGGGCAGGTGACAGTGCAGCAGAAATAGGAAGACTGTGCAAAGGGGCAAAAAGGACAAAGACATTATCTGCCTATGATGATGAAATATTGAACAACAGCCTGAAGAAGAAAATTGATAAATGGCTGAAAAGTATTAAGGCATAAAAAGAGGGAAATGTATTACGAAAAATATGACATGAAGTATAAAGTTCGAAAAGAAAAAAATAAAAGAATAATAAAAACAAATCGGCATAAGATAAGGATATAATTGCATTTTGTGAAGTTTTGTTGTAAAATGTAATTATAGAAGCTGTGAATCAGCGGTGGGTTGACACCTAAAATCTGATACGTTTTCCGAACGAAGGTGTCGGAGGTTGGCAGGCAACGGAAAAACCTGTTATTTTCCGGACGAAGGTGCCGGAGGTTGGCAGACAACGGAAAAATCAACCATGAAAAGGGAATGTTTGGTGCTGCGGCATAGGCATTCCCTTTTCTAAATAACATGATTAAAGGATATGGTTATGGACAAAAGAAAGGCAATTCAGATTATAACAAAAGCGGCAGATTTATATCATACAAACCTTGAGGATCAGAAGATTCTTTTCCTTTATGGTGTTCCTTCTGTGGTTAGGAAGCAGCTTCAGGGAAAAAATACAAAACTGTTGTCTATAGAAAGTTATGAGGTGGCATTCCATCGGTACAATTTTCTGCATTTGACAGGAGTTCATTTGAATAATTCTAATGTTGCGTCGGCTATCCATTTTTATGAAAAGTGTCTGGATAATCGTCTGACGGAGAAAGATTTCAGTTTTGCTAAAGACGGTTCAACGGGACAGAAATTGGACATATTGGAAAATATGATGAGAGTGAAACGGAACGTGACAATGATAGGGGATTTTACTGACAGAGGATCTAAATTATTTACAGAGAAAGCTGCAGGTAATGTATGTGGTTGTATAGGTTTTGTAAAAGACCGAAACACAAAGCTGAATGTACCCAATACGCTTTTGAAAAAGATATCAGAGATGTAATAGCATCTCCGGTACAAAAGGTATATGCGGTCATTTCTAAAAGTTATCGTTCAAAAAAGTATTCAGTAATAGAAAAACTGGATAAGGAGTTGGATATTACATAGCGTTTGTTTTCTGATGAAATAGAGACCATATTAGATAGAGAAAATTTTTAATCTATGTTGAGAAATGTAGCAGAATTTTCAAGAAAATATAGAGCAGATACAGAATATTTGATGAAACAAAAATGAAAAATTTCATATTTATGGTTGTAGACCCCTCACTTTTTTCCTTTGCATAAGTGAAGGGGTTTTTTATTTAATAGGAAATTGCTCCAATGACTACAAAGGAACAATAAAAAGTCCGCCATAAAATGGGCACCAAAACAAGACGAATACTTTTAGAAGATATAAAAGCCTTATTCAAATTCGTCGTAAAGGTCATCATCCTCAGTGATGAAATAGTTGAAAAACAAGGTGGACTGTGGTACGATTGTACTATAAAAAGCTGAGGGAAAGCAGGTAGAAGAATCATTTGGGAAAGAGAAAAACAGTAGAACAAAAGCATGAAGAAATGTTACAGCGTATTCGGGACTTCCGTCTGCTGGATGACGATTTCATGACGAAGTGTTTTGAAGAAAATAAGGAAGCGACTGAACTGGTGCTTCGTATTGTGCTGGAGAAGATGGATATTCAGGTTAATAAAGTTATCACGCAGTACAGTATGAAAAATATAAAGGGCAGGTCAGTCAGGCTCGATATTTATGCCACCGATTTTCATGGGAAAAAGTACAATATCGAGATACAGCGTGCGGAGAGAGGTACCGGAGCAAAGCGGGCAAGATATAACAGTAGCCTCATTGATTGTGATATTCTGCCCTCTGGTGTGGAAGTAGAGAATCTGGCAGAAACATATGTTATTTTTATAACAGAAACCGATGTAATTGGAAAAAATAAGCCGATTTACCATGTTGATCGGTATATTCGGGAAACTGGAGAATTTTTTGACGATGGTTCCCATATAATATATGTGAATGCATCTTACAAAGATGACTCAGAGTTAGGAAAACTGATGCACGATTTTTCGTGTACCAATCCGGCGGATATGAATTATCCGGTGCTTGCGGATACCGCACGATACTATAAAGAAGATAAGGAGGGGATATCCACAATGTGCAAAGCAATAGAAGATATGATAACAGACGAAAAAAGGGAAATTGCATTAAGGATGATTGAAAAAGGCAAGTTGCCGCTGGAAGAAATTGCAGAATATTCCGATCTGTCATTAGAAGAAGTAAAAAAACTGGCAGATGAAGAACTGCAGCCGGTATAAATCTGTTACAAAATTAATAAAGAAGCATAAAGGCAGTAATCTCTATCGCAGGATTGCTGCTTTTTCTATGTAAAAATGTAATCAAAAAAGGGGAATTTTATTATGTCATCCTATACTAATTTCACAGAGGAAGAAAAGGAGCAGGCAAGGAATACGAACCTTGTCTCATTCTTAAGATACAGGGAGAAGCACTGAAACGCTCTGGTTCTGAATACGAATGGAAATCTGATATTGGAAAAGTTACCATCCGTGGCAACCTCTGGTTTCACCAATATGAAAGAGAGGGCAGAGATGCCATCGGATTTGTCCAGAGATATGGCAATCAGACGTTTCCGGAAGCCGTGTCTTGCTTATTATCTGAGCAGGGGATTGTCATAACAGCACAGCAAAGAGTGGCAGAGCAGTAATAAAAAAGTCCTTTGCCCTTCCAAAAGCCATTCCATAACAGGGGGAAAGTTCATATTTCATTGACAACAGAGAGTTCTACGAATTAAAGAGAGTGTAAAATAAAGTGTGTAAGTTACTGGTTCATAACTTCTTTTATTTTCTGGGAAATTCGTATATACGTTTCCAAATCTTCTTTGCTGACCTGAGCGAGCAATAATTCAATTCTATGAAGTGCCTGTTCCCTCATTTCGTCCACTGAAGCAATGCCGGCAGGAGTAATCCCTACTACAGTCCGCCGGGCGTCTTCCGGTGAAGTGCAACGCGTGATCAATCCATTTTGTTCCATCTTTTTAAGCAAGGCAGCAATTCGTGCGGTACTGACATTCAGCTTTTTAGACAGGTCACCCGCATACACTTCTTCGTCTGCTTGTTCCAAATAGCTGAGGACAAAGCCAAAACCCCTCTGCGTAGCTTCTATTTCACTATAAAAAAGTTTCGGCATGCAGGAATATAGCTTCTCCAAATACTCTCTGGCATCTCCTGATATACTCATGGTATTCACCTCTAATTTGCTAACATGGTTAGGTATTATAGCAAAACACTTTATAATTATCAATAGGGTAAATAGAGTGTTTTTAGTGCAAAAAAGTGGATGTACATTAGAAATTATTCGTGATAGAATATTTTATATAAATTGAACTTTGCTTTCCTACAAGTCTCTTTCATTTTGTGCCTTGTAGCAAAGCGGAAAGGTATGGTCATAAAAATGAAAAAAATATTGACATTTCCCATTGCTTTTATACTGATAGTTTCAATCAGTCTTTCAGGCTGCTCAAATCAGACAAATGCAACCGACTATTCAGATAATTCTAACTGGGCATATTTTGAAACAGATACAACAGACAAGATGGCGGACGCATTTTTTGTATGTCCGACTGTTTATTTTGGATCAGATGACTCATACAATATGGAGCTTACAGATGAGGATACAAAAGCAAACTTCCTTGGTGCAATTAATATGGAAAAAGAAATATATGACCATGACAGCCGCTTTTTTGCACCATATTATCGGCAGGTCGGGTTAAATGTTTACTCAATGAAAACCAGTAACCGTGAGAAGTATCTTGAACTTGCATTTAATGATGTTAAGAATGCTTTTGAGTATTATTATGAAAACTGTAATGACGGCAGACCGATTATTCTTGTAGGATTTTCGCAGGGAGCAGATATGTGTATCAGGCTTATGAAGGAGTGTTTCAAGGATGAGAAAAGACAAAATCAGCTAATAGCCTGCTACGCAATCGGTTGGAGTATTACCGAAGAAGAAACCAAAGAGTATCCTCAGTTGAAATTTGCCGAGGGCGAAAGCGATACAGGAGTGATTATATCCTTCAACAGTGAGGCAGAAAGCATTGACAATTCGCTTTCTGTTCCGAAGGGAACAAAAACCCTTGCAATCAATCCTCTTAACTGGAAGACAGACTCAACTATTGCAGACAAAAGTCTTAATCTCGGTGCCTGCTTTACCGATTATGACGGCAATATTACAAAGGAAGTAGGCAATCTTACAGGTGCGTACATTGATGATGTCCGAGGCACATTAAAGGTAACAGATGTAACGCCTGAGGAATATCCGGCCGGACTTGAGATATTTGAGGATGGTATTTATCATCTGTATGACTATCAGTTCTTTTATCGCAATTTACAGAAAAATGTTCAGACACGAATTGATGCCTATCAGTCAAACTTTGACAAGGCTTCAGAACCAAAACGCATCACAGTTGATTCCGCAGAGGAAGCATTAAAAGAATTAAAGGAGGGGAATGAGGAATTTATTTCCGGAAATACTGAGGGACTTCGTGCTGATTTGGCAGAAAATGGGCAGACTCCATATGCAGTTGTGATTACCTGCTCTGACTCCCGTGTCGCTCCGGAGGTTTTGTTTAATACAACTATGGGCGAGCTTTTTACGATTCGTACAGCCGGAAATGTAGTGGATGAATTTGAAATTGGCAGCGTTGAATATGGTGCAGAGCATTTGGGTGCACCATTGATTGTGGTTATGGGGCATTCAAATTGTGGTGCAGTAAGTGCCGCAGTCAGCGGTGAAGCAGAAGGCTTTATACAGAATATCTTAGATGAGATTACCCCATCTGTTGAAGAGGCTAAAAAGATAGAAACAGATGAAAGTGCTATTTCTGCACTGGCAGAGAATCTTAATATCCAAAATACAATACGGAAGCTGCACACAAGTACAATTCTCAGTCATTTGGAATCTGAAGGTAATGTCAAAATTATTGGTGCTAAGTATGATATTAAGGATGGTAGTGTTGAATTTCTGGAATAGTACCTATGAAAAATTTGGGAGGAATATTAATGAAATTTTTTCATTTGTCCGATTTGCACATCGGGTTGAAATTATTTAATAGGGATTTGTTGGAAGACCAACAATATATTTTAAAGCAAATTGTTGAAATTGCTATAGAGGAACAGCCGGATGCAATTGTAATTGCAGGTGATATTTATGATAAAGCAGTTCCATCAGCAGAAGCTGTTGCAGTGTTTGATGAATTTATTGCAAATTTGACAACTGCTGTTCCGGATACAGTGATTATGATGATTAGTGGGAATCATGACAGTGCACCACGTGTCAATGTCTTCCGAAGTGTGTTGTCGAAACAGAATATTTATATGATTGGAATTGCACCACAGCAGCCGGACGAGCACATCGAAAAAGTTACAATGCAGGATGCTTACGGAACTGTCAATTTTTATCTGCTTCCATTTGTGAAGCCTTCGATGGTAAAATCAGTTGTCGGCACAGATGAAAATGGTAACAATTTTTCATATCACGAAACGGTACATAAGCTGATCGAAAGGGAATCAATTGACAGCAGTGAGAGAAATGTGCTGGTGAGTCATCAATTTTACCTTCCAAAAGGCACAGACTCAGACAGCATAGAGCGTATGGATTCAGAGATACGCACAGTTGGGAATATTGATGAGGTTTCAGCAGATATTTTACATAAATTTGACTATGCAGCACTTGGTCATATTCATAAGCCTATGAAAGTCGGAAGTGAATATTACCGCTATTGCGGAACGCCTTTGGCGTGTTCTGTCAGTGAGGCAGGACAGCAGAAAGGTATTGTTGTGGTGGAAATGCAGGAAAAGGGCAGCATTTTGACAGATGTCATTCCGCTTGAGCCGCTGCATCAGGTTCGTGTCGTTAAGGGAGAACTGGAAGAAGTGTTAAAGCAGTCCTGCAATGATTATGTGACGGTAATTTTGACGGATAAAGTAGATCTCAATGTGATTGATATGCAGGACAGGATCCGCAATGCATTTCCAAATTTGCTTGAAATCCGCAGGGAGACGCTGCGGAAAACGGATTACAGTAAAAAATTTGCAGCAGAAAAAAATTTAGATCCGTTTGAGCTTTGCTGTTCCTTTTTAAAAGAAATGGATGATTCGGAGAAGGAACTGCTTAGAGATGTTATTAATACCGTACAGGAGGTGCAGTAAGATGCGGCCGATAAAATTAACAATGCAGTCATTTGGTTCTTATGGAAAAGAGACAACGATAGATTTTACCAAAACAAGCCAGAATCTGTTTTTGATTTCAGGCGACACCGGTGCGGGAAAAACAACGATTTTTGATGCGATTGTGTTTGCTCTTTATGGGGAAGCAAGTTCTACGAATAATAAGAAAGACGGACTGGAATTGCAGAGTCAGTTTGTGGGATATGATACGAAACCATATGTGGAATTGGAATTCTCCGAAAAGAGAGGCGAAGAATGTGGAATTTATACAGTTCGCCGTGTTCCAAAACATATGCGTCCCTTAAAAAGGGGAAGCGGGTATACAGATGAAAGTGAAGTGGTATCACTGACTATGCCGGATGGAAGCGAGTATCCGCAGAAGGAAACCGATAAAAAATTGGAACAGATTGTTGGTCTGACGAAGGAACAATTCATGCAGGTTGCGATGATTGCTCAAGGGGAATTTATGGAGATACTCCGGGCAAGAACCGATGACAAAAAAGTAATTTTCAGAAAGCTGTTTAACACAGAACTTTTTCAGAAAATTGTATATGAATTAGACAGACGATGCAAGGAAAAGAAGACGGAAATTGCACAAATCCGCACCTCATGCCAGACAGAAGCAGGGCATATTGTAGCTCCGGAAGATTATGACAGAGCGGAATTATTGTCAGAACAAAAGAGAAAGATTCTCGGTTCGGATAAACTGTCTGTTACGGATATGGAAAAACTGTTAGAAGAATTAAAGATTCTCTGTGAATCGTTAAGCGAAAAGAAAGAGGCGGCACAGGAAAATTTTGAAACTGTAAGTGAAATCCGTGACGCTAAAAGAGATGAATATGTTAATGCGGGGAATCTGTTGAAATTCTTTGAACAGTTGGAAAAAGCAGAAAAAGATCTGGCAGAGTGTTCATCTGCGGAAAAAGACATACAGGAAGCAGCTAAACTGATAAGACAGATTGATGCTGCGTATGAAATTCAGGCAGTATTCCAGAGATATGATTACATAAGGAAAAAGGCTGAAGATACCGAGAAAAAGATTACTGATTTAAAGCAAAAGCTTCCTGAGTTGGAAACGTTATTTGAAGAATCGTCAAAACGGGAAGCAGAGGCAAAAATACAGCAGGAAACAGAACTGGAAACATTTACAAAAGTATCGGAACGTGTAAATGCAGCTTTAGAAAACTTAAAGAAAATAGAGAATGCAAATGCTGATTTAAAGGTCAAAGAAGAAGCATATAGGCAAAGTGATGCGACATCTGTTGCTGTGACGAAGAAACTGAAGGACTTGGAAGCACAGGAACAAAAGTGGAGGGAGCAGTCTGATAAATTAGCGGAAGCTGATACATTGCTGGCACTCTGGAAAGTCAGGAGTGAGGAAGCAGATAATATGGCAACAGAGGTTAATTCTGTCAAAGAGGCGGAACAAGATGTAGAAAATCAGCGTAAAAAAGCAGAAAAAGCACAGAGAGAATATGAGAAAGCAAGAGATGCATTTGAAAAGAAAAATGAAGTGTATATTGCGGGAAGAACCTCTTTTTTGGATGCACAGGCGGGATTTCTTGCAAAAGAAAAGTTAAAACCGGGAAAACCATGTCCTGTCTGTGGTTCTACAGAACATCCGAACCCCTGCGAATTATCAGAAGAGCATCAGGCTTTGACGCGTGAAATAATTGAGGAACTGAGTGAAGAGGTTGGAAAATTACAGAAAAAGCAGGAAGATAAATCAAGGGAAGCAGGCACAAGTTTAGAACTGCTTAACGAGAAAGAAACGAATTTTAAAGAAGTCATGGACAAGCTTCATGGACATATGTCGAAGAATATTCCTGATGTACCGGATGATTTTAATGTGAAGCTGGCAGATGAATTATTAGACAGATGGAAAGAAGAAATCCGGTCAGAGGGAGAAAAGCTTAAAAAAGATGCAGAAACGCTGGCATCTGTGAAGAAATCTTTGAGTGGCGTAGATGAAAGAAAGAGTGAATTAAAAGAAGCAGCAGATAAGGCAGCAAAGGGAGCAGATGAAGCAAGAGAAGCACTTACTGTCAGCAAGACAAATCTGACAAATTTGGAGAAGGAAAAGGATTATTCAACAGCAGAAGAAGCAAATGCGGCATTTGAGTCAGCAGAGAAAGCTAAAAAGGAAAAAGATAAAGAATACCAGAAAGCAAATAAAACTGCAATGAAAGCGAAGCAGGAAAAAGAACGGGCAGAAACATTGCTTGAAAAATATAGGAATGATATCGGAGAACAGACAAAGGAACAGATACTGCGTAAGGATGCTTATCAGAAGATTATGGCAGAAAAGGATATTTCAGAATCTGAATGGAAAGATTTGACAGAAATGCATCACAAGACAGAGATGGCAGACATTCAAACCAAAATAGATGCACATAATAAGAAAAAAGCGGCAGCGGAAAGTGTCCGTGTTTCTGCAAAGGAAGCCATTGGGGAGCAGGAACGTCCGCATCTTGAAGAGCTTGAAAAGGCAAAGAACAAATCAGAACAGGAACTTGTATATGTGCAGGGTATTTTGGAACAGTATAAAGAAGAGTATAAAGTTAATTACACTGCTTACCAGGCACTGGCTCCCAAAATGGAAGAGCGCAGCCGGATTATGGAAGAATACCGGAGAATGGACACATTATACAGCCTTCTTGCCGGAAAAGTCACAGGTGCACGCATGGACATTGAAGCGTTTGTACAGCGTTATTACCTGGAGAAGATTTTATATGCTGCAAACAGCCGTTTTCTGGATATGTCAGCCGGACAGTTTGAACTTCGCATGTACGATATTGAAAAAGCCGGAGAGGGAAGAAACCGTGGGCTTGATTTAATGGTTTATTCCACTGTAACCGGAAAGGAGAGGGAAGTGCGGACACTTTCCGGTGGAGAGTCATTTATGGCAGCTTTGGCACTGGCTCTTGGAATGGCAGACCAGATTCAGGAAAACTCTGCTGCAATTAATCTGGATGTCATGTTTATTGACGAGGGATTTGGTTCACTTGATAATCATTCCAGAAATCAGGCAGTTAAGGTATTGCAGCAAATGGCGGGCGGTTCTAAGCTGATAGGTATTATTTCCCATGTGACAGAGTTAAAACAGGAAATTGAGGATCAGTTGATTGTCAGGAGGGATGAGAACGGAAGCCATGTAAGGTGGCAGAATAGCTGAAGTAATGTGTACACAGCAAATGCATGAAAAATTTATTGAAAAGGAGAATGGATAATATTATGTTAGGAAATTTTAGTTTTTGTAACCCGACAAAATTGTATTTCGGGGAGGATTCACTTCAGTATCTTAATGAGGAACTGCCAAAGTATGGTAAGAATGTACAACTTATTTATGGCAGCGGTTCTATTAAGAAAAATGGCATTTACGATCAGATTGTAGAAATTCTGAGAGCGAATGGCAAAGAGATTTTTGAGGACGGCGGAGTTATGCCGAATCCAACTGTAGAGAAGCTGCATGAAGGCATTCAGATTGCCAGAGAAAATCATGTGGACTTACTGCTGGCTGTAGGGGGTGGTTCATGCTGTGATTATGCAAAGGCAGTTTCAGTTTCTGTAAATTGTGAGGAAGAACCATGGGAAAAGTATTATATCCGTTTCGAAGAACCTACATGTGAGATTATACCGGTAGGCTGTGTGCTTACGATGGCAGGAACCGGTTCTGAGATGAATGCAGGGTCAGTTATTACCAACCATGAGAGCAAGTTGAAAATCGGTCATGTATATGGTGAGAGTGTGATGCCGAAATTCTCTATTTTAAATCCAAAGTTCACCTTTACGCTTCCAAAGTATCAGATGGTGGCAGGTATTTATGATATATTTAACCATATCTGTGAACAGTATTTTTCCGGTGAGGATGACAATACCAGTGATTATATCAGTGAGGCACTGATGAAATCGGTAGTTCACAGCTCCCGTATTGCAGTAAAGAATCCGGAAGATTATGAAGCACGTTCCAACATTATGTGGACAGCAACATGGGCATTGAACACTTTGGTATCCAGAGGAAAGAGTACTGATTGGATGGTGCATATGCTAGGTCAGTCTGTTGGTGCATATACTGATGCGACACACGGTATGACGCTTTCTGCTGTATCGCTGCCATATTATCGCTACATTATGCCATATGGTCTGCAGAAGTTTGTGCGATTTGCTAAGGAAGTGTGGGGAATAAATGGGAATGGAAAAACAGATGAGCAGATTGCGGAGGAAGGTTTGTCTGCAATGGAGAACTGGATGCGGGAGCTTGGTCTTGCCATGAAAATCTCTGAAATCGGTGTGACCGAGGATATGATTGAAGGAATCGCAAATGGTACTTTTATTATGGAAGGCGGCTATAAGGTATTTACCCATGATGACGTGGTTGCTGTCTTAAGAGAATGCATGTAACAGAAAAAACATAATTATAGTGAGGTATACTGCAAATGATAAAGGTAAGAAATTTTTTAATTGGTTTAATAGGCACAGTGTCTTTTTTTGCAGCAGCAAATAGCTATACATTGGGAAAGTATAAAATGATTTCCTCATGGTTGTGGATTGGATGGATATTAAGCGTTGTAATCAGTATTGTACCGTTCTTATTTTATAATAAACTACAAACAAAGCAATTAAACCGGTGCAGGAATGGCTGTGAACAGTTGAAAATATTTTTAGTTTCTTCAGCAGCATCAATTTGTTATTCAATAGCAGGCTTAATCGGAATGTTATCAATGGAATCGTTTATGGAAAATCCTAAAATGTGGATAATTCATTGCGTTATTGCTATTCTTGTGGAAGGATTTTTGTTTTGGAACGGAATCATTAGAATTTATTTGTCATCAGCACAGTTGGGAATGAAATGGAGAGTTATAGGAATTATTTGTGGATGTATTCCGATTGTGCATATAATTGTGCTGGCAAAGCTGATTAGGATTGCTTCTAAAGAAGTTGAGTTAGAAAATAAAAAAATTCTGACTAATAAAGGCAGACAAGCTGATGCAATCTGTAAGACTAAATATCCGATTTTAATGGTACATGGAGTATTTTTCAGAGATTTCAGGTATTTAAATTACTGGGGAAGGATTCCTAAAGAACTTGAGCAGAATGGTGCAACTATCTATTATGGCAATCACCAGTCGGCAGCAATGGTATCGGAAAGTGCAAAGGAACTGGATTCGAGAATTCGACAGATTGTAGAGGAGACCGGCTGTGGTAAACTGAATGTTATTGCACATTCAAAGGGAGGGCTGGATACAAGATATGCATTATCAATGTTAGGTACAGATAAGTATGTAGCTTCTCTTACTACTGTTAATACACCTCACAGGGGATGTGAATTTGCAGATTACCTATTGTCTAAAATACCTGAATCACAGCAAAATGCAGTTGCAAACACATACAATTCCGCATTTCAGAAATTAGGAGATGAAAGTCCGGATTTTATTGCTGCGGTAACTGATTTGACTGCAAGTGCGTGTAAAAAAATAAATGAAGAGGTAAAGGATATGCCGGATGTATATTATCAGAGTATTGGGAGCAAATTAAATGTTGCCTCATGTGGAAGATTTCCACTTAATCTGACTTATAAGCTTGTTAAATGTTTTGATGGGTTTAATGATGGATTGGTGGGGGAAGAATCATTTCAGTGGGGAGAGGATTATCAATTTTTAACCGTAAAGGGTAAAAGAGGAATTTCGCATGGAGATGTAATAGATTTGAATAGAGAAAACATAGATGGTTTTGATGTAAGGGAATTTTATGTGGAACTGGTGAGCAGGCTTAGGGAAATGGGGTTTTAAAATTTTCAGTCGTAATTTAAAAATTATAACAAGTGTTGAAAATTATGGATAAAAATGCTAAAATTGTTACACATTTAATGTGAGTAAGGAGAAACTTTATGAGGGATAATCAGCATAGTTATACTATTAAAATCATAAAAAAATTTTTTCTATTTGTATTATGTACAATATTTATTGTTATAATACATAATGAGTCGGTAATGGCTGTCAATATGAAATATCCTGTGGTGAAGCCATATATAGAAGCTGTAAATTATCCCATGATAAGATGGTCTGAACAAAAAGGATATACATACAGGGTATACAGAGCCACAAGCAAAGACGGCAAATACAAGTGCATAGCAAAAGATATTAAGAAGAATTATTGTAAAGACACAGATATTTCATTAAAAAAAGAGTATTGGTATAAAGTAAGAGTGACGAAAAAGGTGAATGGTGTGCTACGATATGGTGAAATATCTAAGCCGGTAAAAATATCTGGAATGCTATTACCGCTGACACTGAATTATCATTCTGATAAAACATATGGATATTTGAAATGGAATGATTATGGTTCTCCATACAGGTACAAAGTTTTAAGGGCCAGCAGTTATAAGGGGAAATATAAGTGCATAGCGGATACCAAGAAGAACAGATATGCCCTTTCAAAAAGTGACAGTAAAAGTAGGTACTACTACAAAGTAGTTCCATATAAGATTGGATTAGGGCAGAAAGAGATAGAAGGGGAAAGGTCAAATGTTGCCATAAATGATAAAACGGTTGATCTGATGATATTCATGGGTCAGTCTAATATGGCAGGAAGGGGAGATAATCTGAAGTTGGCACCTGAAATTGAGAAAAATACAGCATATGAGTTTAGGGCAATAACTAATCCGGACAGGCTGTATACAATGAAGGAACCTTTTGGCAAGAACGAGAATCTTATAGGGGGGATAAATGATGTGTCAAGGGGTGATGGAATAAAAAGCGGTGGGATGGTATCTATGCTGTGTAAAACATATTTTGAAGAGACAGGCGTTCCGGTAGTAGGCGTGTCTGCAAGTATTGGGGGAGTCAGAGCAAACTTGTTCAGCCCGGGTGGTGAATTATTTAATGATGCAGTTAACAGGCTTAATAAAGCTAAGAGATATTTGAATAAGAACGGATATAATATAAGGCATATATATATGGTATGGTGTCAGGGAGAAGCTGATGGATCTGGTAATCTTTCAATAGATAAGTATGTAAATTGTGTGAAAGAGATTATTGCGAAGATGAGATTATTGGGGGGAATAGAAAAGTGCTTTGTTGTACAGACTGGTACGTATGAATTGCGTGATTATAGTGGAGTCCGTGCAGCACAGGATAAATTATGTAAGAACTATAAATATGCACGAATGGCAACCAGAGCAGCGGTTAAATTACAGGAAAAGGGTATGATGAATGCCCAGCACTATACGCAGGAAGGATATAATTATGTAGGATATTGGGCAGGAATGGGAATTTCAAAATATACATGTTCATTGAAGTAAAAGAGGTATATTACTGTTTTACAGTTACAAATATATTATTGAAGAAAGGTGGAGATTTTTATGAAGATAGGAATGCTTACGAGCGGTGGAGACTGTCAAAGTCTGAATGCATCTATGAGGGGTGTTGCAAAAACATTATATAATAATCTCAAAGATGTGGAGATTATAGGATTCCATGAGGGATACAAGGGACTTATGTATGGAGATTACCATACGATGAAATCAAAAGATTTTTCGGGAATTCTGACAGAGGGTGGTACAATTATAGGTACATCCAGACAGCCATTTAAACTGATGCGAACACCTGATGAAAACGGGATGGACAAGGTGGAGGCAATGAAAAAGACTTATAAGAAGCTGGGTCTTGAGTGTCTTGTGGTACTTGGAGGAAACGGTACACATAAGACTGCAAATCTTTTGTCAAAAGAAGGGCTTAATGTGGTATCACTTCCTAAAACAATAGATAACGATATATGGGGAACAGATATTACATTTGGTTTTCAAAGTGCGGTAAATATAGCTACAAATGCTATTGACTGCATTCATACTACGGCTGCATCTCATGGAAGGGTATTTATAGTTGAAGTAATGGGACATAAAGTAGGATGGCTTACACTTCATGCAGGAGTGGCAGGCGGTGCCGATATTATACTTCTTCCGGAGATACCATATGATATTGATGTGGTAGTAAAGGGAATTCAAAAACGTACAGAAGAAGGAAAGAAATTCTCTATACTTGCAGTGGCAGAGGGTGCAATATCAAAGAAAGATGCTGCATTGTCAAAGAAAAAGTTAAAAGAAAAGAGAGCAAAGAGCCCATATCCGTCTATATCATATGAGCTTGGAGCACAGATAGAGGAAAAGACAGGACAGGAAATAAGAGTAACTATTCCGGGACATACACAAAGAGGCGGAAGTCCGTGTCCTTATGACAGAGTATTATCTACCAGATTTGGTTCGGCAGCAGCACAGCTTATACTTAAGAAAGAGTATGGAAATATGGTTGGAATGCAGAATGGTGAGATAGTAAAGGTTCCACTTGAAGAAGTGGCAGGAAAACTTAAAATGGTTGACCCTGAATCGTCATTTATAGAAGAGATAAAGGCATTGGGGATAAGTTTTGGAGTGTAGTGGTATTTCTGTTCCCTCCGGCGGCTGGTTTCGCTACGCTGCAAAGGCCGCCTGCGGGAACAGAAATACCTATTAAGCGTTGCGGTGGGACTGGATTGGTTTTATTGCAAAGACCGCTTGCGGGAACAGAAATACCTATTAAGCGTTGCGGTGGGACTGGATTGGTTTTATTGCAAAGACCGCTTGCGGGAACAGAAATCCCTATTAAGCGTTGCGGTGGGACTGGATTGGTTTTATTGCAAAGACCGCTTGCGGGAACAGAAATCCCCATGAAGTGATGTGGTGGGACCAGATTGGCTATGCTGCAAAGACCGCTTGCGGGAACAGAAATACCTATGAAGCGTTGCAGTGGGACTGGATTGGTTTCATTGCAAAGCCGCCGGAGGGAACGGAAATACCTATAAAGTGTTGCGGAGGATTGATATGTCTTATACGGCTTTATATAGAAAGTTCAGACCGAATGATTTTGAAGGAGTGAAGGGGCAGGAGCATATAACTTCTACACTAAAGAATCAGATAAATGCACAAAGGATAGGTCATGCATATCTGTTCTGTGGGACAAGGGGAACAGGAAAGACAAGTGTTGCTAAGATATTTGCCAGAGCCGTAAATTGTATGAATCCGGTGAATGGAAACCCATGCAATGAATGTGAAGTGTGCAGGTCAATAAATGCAGGGGTATCCATGAATGTGATAGAGATAGATGCCGCATCCAATAATGGAGTGGAAAATATCAGGCAGATAGTAGATGAGGTGAAATATTCGCCTACAGAAGGAAAGTACAAAGTATACATTATAGATGAGGTGCATATGCTTTCTATAGGGGCATTTAATGCACTTTTAAAAACGTTGGAAGAACCACCTTCATATGTTATATTTATACTTGCCACTACAGAGGTGCACAAGATTCCGATAACAATATTGTCAAGGTGTCAGAGATATGATTTTAAAAGAATAAATGTTGAAACCATTGCGGCTAGAATGCGGGAACTCTGCGATATAGAAAATATGGCTGCACAGGATAAAGCACTGAAATATATAGCAAAAGCGGCAGACGGTTCAATGAGGGATGCATTAAGCCTTTTAGACCAGTGCAGTGCATTTTATATGGATAAGGAACTTACATATGAAAATGTTCTGGAAGTACTTGGTGCGGTTGATATGGAAGTATTCAGCCGGATACTTAACAGTGTGATGGCAGGAGATACAGTCAGTTGTATTCACCAGCTTGACGAGATAGTTATGGTAGGAAGGGATTTATCACAATTTGTATCGGATTTTGTATGGTATTTGAGAAACCTGATGCTGATATCGACTTCTGAAAATGCTGAAGAGATAGTTGATGCTTCTGCTGAGCGGCTTGAAGCAATGAAAAAAGAAGCAGCAATGATAAGTATAGATACTCTTATGAGATATATAAGAATATTTTCAGAGTTAATCAGTCAGTTGAAATATGCATCACAAAAGCGTGTATTAATAGAAGTGGCACTTATTAAGCTTACAAGACCGGCAATGGAAAAAAGTTATGATTCCATAATTCAGAGATTGGATGAATTGGAGCGGAAAATAGAATCAGGAGAAATAAATATAAATCTTCCTGATAAAAATCAGGTCAAACAGGAAAAAAGCGATGTACAGCCAGTACAGCAGAATCCCAAAAGACAGCCTGCAATACCGGAAGAAGTAAAGGAAGCAGCTGCTAACTGGGGCAGACTGATGGGCAGAATGTCATCGGCAGACAGAGCTTACCTTCGTGACTGCAAGGTGAGTGCCGGAAATGATAATAAGCTTTATCTTGTATTTCAAAATGAAATCAATTATACTAGGTTTATTAATCGTGATAAGGCTCAGGAAAGGGAAGAGCAGATAGAGGAAATGTTAGGCGAAGCTACCGGAAAAGCTATAGAGGTAGAGATAAAACTGCTGAAACAGGAAGAGCATTATCATGACCAATTCACTGAAGTGAAAAATGCAATCAATATGGATATAGAAGAGGAGGATTTTTAAAATGGCAAAAAGAGGAGGCTTTCCGGGCGGAATGCCGGGAAACATGAATAATCTTATGAAGCAGGCCCAGAAAATGCAGAGGCAGATGGAAGAGACTACAAAAGAGCTTGAAGAAAAAGAAGTTACTGCAGCAGCAGGCGGCGGAGCTGTAGAAGTGACTGTATCTGGTAAAAAAGAAGTAGTAAAGATTAAGATATCAGAAGAGGTGGTAGACCCTGACGATATAGAGATGCTGGAAGACCTTATAGTTGCTGCAACTAATGAGGCATTAAGAAAGATGGAAGAGATTTCCCAGAGTCAGATGGCTAAGATTACAGGAGGATTAGGCGGAGGATTTCCGTTCTGATAAATAAAAATGGATTACTACAGTAAATATATTAACAAACTGATAGAAGAATTTGCAAAGCTTCCGGGAGTGGGAACAAAATCTGCCCAGAGGCTTGCATTTCATATGCTGAATATGCCTGACGAACAGGTAAAAGCATTTACCGACAGTATTATTAAAGCAAAGAGTAATGTCAGATATTGTAAGTCTTGTTATACGCTTACAGATGAAGAGATATGTCCTATATGCAGAAGTGACAAACGAGACCACTCATTAATAATGGTAGTGGAAAATACAAGAGATTTGGCGGCATATGAAAAAACCGGAAAGTATGAAGGAGTATATCATGTACTGCATGGAGCCATATCGCCTGCACTGGGAATAGGACCTAATGATATCCGGCTTAAAGAACTTATAGAAAGACTCAGGGGAGATGTGAAAGAAGTCATCATATCTACCAATTCAAGCGTAGAGGGAGAAGCGACTGCTCTGTATATAAGCAAGCTTATAAAGCCGTCGGGTGTCAAAGTCAGCAGGATAGCCAGTGGTGTGCCTGTGGGCGGAGATTTGGAATACATAGATGAGATTACACTTCTCAGGGCATTGGAAGGCAGAACTGATATGTGATGGAAAGGAACGAAGGCAGAGCATGTCTGAAGAATACATACTAACAAGGGATATAATATATGACCATAATGAGCGTATGCTGAATATCAGAAAATATTATCCATATTTCAGATTGTCTGAAATGTCATTCAGACAATACAAAGATGGTCAGTTTGATAATCTGGAAATGGGATATATTCTGATGGCAGTACTGCGTTTTTTTATTGAAAAAAACAATTTTGATGAGCAGCAGGTCGCATATGAAGATTATGAGAACTTTATTTTAGAATTATTAAGAAGAGATTTTGATATAAGGGCAGGAGAACAGGAAGAAAAAGAGCTTGCCCTGTTTATTTTTGATAAGATAAGAAATGATGGAAGACCTTTTATATACGAGTATTTCAATCCGGTTGACAAGAAAAGACAGTCTCTGAGGGTAAGAGTTATTGACAGCAGGATAATTGACGGAAAGGTATACTATTCCATAACGTCAGATGCTGTAGAATTTTATCTGGATACCAAAGAGATAAAGGATGAGAGTAATATTACGATTGAGCAGGTATTGTTAGGCAAGCTTATATCTTCCAAGAATTTTAAGGGAGGTACAAAGGTTGTAAGGCGTATAAATAACGAAGTCGGAAGGCTTCTTACCAGAAAAAATGAGGTACTTAATATATTAAGCCGTGATGTATTTCAGGGAGTAAATGCATATGAGGAATTCAATAATACAGTGGTACGGTGGTTTGAAGAAGAGCAGAAACTCTTTATGAAAAATAAAGAATTGATTGAGCAGGCATTAAGGCAGGGAGAATCAGAAAACAAATATTATTCCGCAATGGAAGAAATATATCTGTTGGAATCCGAACTTAACAGAGCGATTACAAGGCATGGAAGGCTGTTAAGGGAATGTACCGACCTACAGATGAAAGCAGATGATATAATAACAAAGGCAAAGTTTGGTAAACTCAAGGCATCATTTGATTTTGGAGATTATATGAAGGGGCTTATGGAAGCAGACAGGGCAGATTTGCTGGGAAATATTATACTTCCGATGCTTGGGTTGAATATAAAGAAAGAATTTGATGTGAAGAGCATTGATGAAATGCTGACATATGGTTCTGAAAAAGCAGAATCAGGTGAGAAGTTAATTGAAGAACAGGCAGAAGAATATATATATGAGGATCAGATTGAAGAGCAGAGAATAGAGTGGAACTACAGACTGTTTATTGATATTTTGTTTGATATGATTGTAGAAAAAGACAGTTTCACCCTAAAGGAGTTGGAAGACAGAATTACAGGGATACTTGGTGGTAATGTGCTTAAAAATGGAGACTGGTATTCGTTTCTTGTACATTTATGCCAGAAAAAGAGTTACAATGTAAGTGAAATAGTAAAAAAGCCGGATACATTTTTAGAGGAAATTTTAAAAGGACATTTTAATGGCAACGAAAAGTATGGAGACATTGCATTTTGTATAGAGAGTGCTGCGGACAAAATAGAGACAGAAGGAGTTGCGGTGACAGGAAACTTAAGGTTCAGCCGTAAACTTTAATATTGGAGGATTACGATGGATAACAGGAATCTTGAAAAGGCACTGGAGATATTTTCAAGCCTGATTACAGGAGAAGAAATAGGAAGAAAGAATAAGGATACGGCATCATTGTATGAAGAGTACAGTGATAATTCACAGGTATATGATATGGTTACAATGATGTGCAAAAAGATGAACCTTTCATTATATGAATATAAAGATACAATATATCTGTCACCCGGCAGCGGCAACAGAGTATTCGGATATACAAATGAAGAACTTAAAAAAGAGATTGGGATAAGAGTGAACAGGGAGCTGTATTTATGCTATTTCATAATGTATGGAGTGATTACCAGATTTTATACTGATACATCAACAGGTACATTTACCGAATATGTGCGGAATGAAGATATTATAAATGCAGTAGACAGTATGCTGGCATCGTCCATAAACAAGATAAATCTTATGTCACTTGATGAGGTGGAGGAAAACAGCTTTCAGGCAATAGCTGCATTATGGGAGGAACTGCCATTAGTTATAAGCGAGGAAAATGCTACGGTAAAGGCGGCAAGAGGCACAAAGACAGGATTTGTAAAGATGGTATTCAACTTTATGGAGAAACAGAAACTTCTGGTTGAGAATGAGGGAAGATATTATCCTACTGACAGATTAAGGGCACTTACGGAGAATTATTTTGAACAGTACAAGGGAAGATTATATGATATCATGAAAGGAGCTGCAGAAGATGCCACATATCAACAGAATCAGGGTGAATAATGTAAAATACAATTTTGGTACGCAGTTCTATGATGATTTTATGATGAGATTTTCAGGAAAAAATACCATTTATGATTTGGCAAACGGCGGAGGAAAAAGTGTACTTATGCTGCTCCTTATGCAGAATCTGCTCCCAAATTGTACATTAGATGAAAAGCAGCCATTAGAGAAATTATTCAGAACAAATGAGGGAAGTACAACTATCCATTCAATGATAGAATGGATTTTAAGTGATGCCCATATAAATAATGAATTTAAGTATATGCTTACAGGTTTTTGTGCCAGAAAGGCAAGAGATACAGGAGAAGAAAAGCAGAAAAATACGGCAGAAATAGAATATTTTAATTACTGCATATTTTATAGAAAATATAATGACAATGATATAAAAAATCTTCCACTCAGTAGTAATGGTGAAAGGATTACATATAGCGGACTTAAAAATTACCTGAAGGAACTGGACAGGAGAGACTATAATCTGGAAGTCCATATATTTGAAAGAAAAGGTGACTATCAGAGATTTATCAGCAGGTATGGACTGTATGGAAGTCATTGGGAGATAATACGGGGAATAAATAAGACGGAAGGTCATGTAAGGACATATTTTGAGACTAATTACAGAACCACAAGAAAAGTGGTGGAAGACCTTCTGATAGAGGAAATTATACAGAAATCATTTCAGAACAGATATAATTCCGGTGATGAACAGGATGGTATGGCGAGGACACTGCTTGATATAAAGGATAAACTGCTGGAATTGTCAAAGAAGAAAGAAGAACTGCAGAACTATGACCACCAGATGGAGATTCTAAACAGTTTTTCAGAAAGAGTGAAAGGCATACGCCAGATATACATAGGTATGGAGGATTTGGAGCTGGAGCTGTCTAAAGCATATAATACCATTATCAGAGAAGAAGAGGAACGAAAGAATGAGAGGGTATCCGAAGCGGACAAAAGGCTCGCTGCCATAAATAAAAAAAATGAGCTGAGCCGAATGGTTGAAACGGCAAAGGTCATGAAAAAGTCAAAAGAACTGGAAGAATATCAGAGTGAGCTTAAGAAATATGATGAAATGATAGACAGCCAAAGAAAAGAACTGGACAGGCTTAATGATGAACTTGTGCAAAGAGAATGTGGTAATGATTATCTGGATTATATATCTTATAAGGCAGAGTACGATAAGATTAAGGAAATGCTTGATTTTGCGATGAAGGATAAGGACAGCCTTATTAGTGAATTAAGCATACTCACAGCGGCATGGAAACAGCAGTCAGAAGCAAGAGTGTCTGTTATTGAAAAGACAGTGTCAAATGAAGAAGAAATACTGAACCAGGAGAAGAATGCATACAAAGAATATGCGGACAAGGCAGAAGAACAGTCAAATGAACTTGCGGTTCTGGAATTTAAGCTGGATGAAGACAGGGTAAAGAGGGAAAAGCTTTCGGAATTAATATCTGATGTAAAAAACAATGCGGGAATACTTATACCGGCTTCAGCAGGTGAGGAGTTAAAAAAAATCACTTTAAGACAGAACGAAAATGAAAAGAAGAAGGCTGAATTAGAAGAACAGCTTTTAGAGATTACAAAAAAGCAGCAGGAATATTTCTATGAAAGACAGCAGATTGTACAGAATGGAAAACAGATAGAATCACAGATAGAATGGTATAAGTCAGGAATAGAAAAGTATGAGATACTAAAAGAAAAAGCGGATTCCATATGCCGTGTATATAATCAGAATGATGTAAAAAAATTACAGAATACAATACGTTCATCTATACATGAAAAGACTATAAAGATTAATGACTTAAAGAATAATCTTGAAGATATGAAGATAAGTCTTAATGCAAAAAAATCAGGTAAACCGTTTGAAGAACCAAAGGCAGTTAAAGTACTTCTTGATTATATAGAAAGATATCATGGTGAAAAGGCGGTAAGCGGACTTGAATATCTGAAAAATAAGGATAAGGAGGTGCAGGACAGGCTTATATCGAAATTCCCACTGCTTTCATACGGTGTGGTAGTATTGAAAGATTTTGATGAGATTGTATCAGATGATAGGATATCACAACTTGGTTCATCATCATATCCGATAGTTGTTATTAAAGAAGATATATTGGAAAAAGAAGATTTTCAGACGGATACTGACGATATTTTCTATATTTCCGGAACACAAAGATTTATGGAAACGCCTGAGTCAAGGGAAAAGAATATAAAACAGCTTGAGAAGGACATATCTGATGAAACGCATAATATTGAAAGGCAGAGCGAGACACTTCTTGTTATGGAAGAAGATTATCAGCTTATATGCAGATACAATATAGAATCTGAGAAGTGGAGTCAGACATACAGTGATTTGGAGGAATTAAAGCTTGAATTAAAGAAAAATGAATCCTCCCTCAGCCGTTTGAAAGAGGATGCACAGGAATGGGAAATGTCAGTCAGCAAGATAAGTGAAAGTCTGGAGACTGTAAAAAAGGAAATCGCAGATGATAGTAAGCAGCAGGAAATTCTTAAAGATATACAGACACACTATAATGAACTTCAGTCGGTTGATGGAAATATAGAGAAATTATTATCTGAATCAGACAATTTAAAACATGATATTAATACGTTAAAAGTAAGGATGGAAGCACTTGACCGGCAGATGAAGGCAAGAGCACAGAAGATAGATGGACTTGAAGAGGAAAGAACGGCTCTTGATAAGATATGGATTGAAAGGTATTTGCCATACTACAAAGAGGGGTCTGCACCATATACTATACTTACGGGTGAAGAACTTAAGGCAAGACTTGACGGTGTACTGGAGGCCATGGAAAAAGAAGATTCAGGGCTTTCGGACAGACAGAAGCTGTTGCAGAACTACTTAGAATCCATGGATAAAACTGTTCAGAGGATAAAGTATCAGGGATATGGTCTGGAAGAGTTAAGAGAGCTATATGATAATAATTCTCTTGTAAAGACATCTTCCAAAACACTTAACAGCATTAAAGCTGACAGGAATGAAGTAAACAGCCGGCTTGAACAGATGATTATCAGGGAAAAAGAATTATTGTCAAAGTGTGATAAGCAGGAAGGAAATATTTCTAATGCCATTCAGGTTATATCTGAGAAATACGGATATTATGAGGAAGAAGGTATAAATGCAGAAGATATGGATATATTCATATCAGAAAATGTACAGTTATTGGCAGAATATGAATCCCAGATAAAAAGTTCAGATGAAAAACTTAATATTCTTGATAAAGATATAAACAGGTATATTATGGTAAGGCATGACATTGAAAACAGAATGAAGATTGAGGGAATATCTGCAAGAGATGTAACGGAATATTTTGACAGGGGAATTGATATTGAAGATAAGTGCAGTGAAATTCTCAAAAAACATGAAAGATTCCGAAATGATGTAATAAGCAGGCGTGAAGATTTTATACATGAAAAGCAGATGCTTATAGATACGATGAAAAATATAGGCGGAGAGGCATTAGCAGAAGAGATACGTATAAACGTGGGTATGCCTTCCGATTATGCAGAGACTGACAGCCTTATGGATATGTTTGCAGAGACGGTTGAGTGTCTTAAACTTGAAAGGGATATGGTTGGCAGAGGCATTGAGGATATGGAAAAGATAAAGGAAAATTTTGAGAGCCAGTGCATTCAGAACTGCCTGAATATTAAGACGGAGCTTGAGAGATTTCCTAAACTTTCCAGAATAATTATGGATGGGGAAACCATACCTATTATAAGCCTTAAGATTCCGTATAAAAGTGAAGATGAATATATTGGCAAGATGGAACAATACATAGATGAAATCGCACATAATGCTGATGAATTGAAGACTATGGACGAGAGAATGAAATATATAAAGAATCAACTTAGCTGGAAAAAATTGTTTTCTGTTATAGTAACAGATATGAACGGTATAAAGCTTAATCTGTATAAACGGGAAAGAATAAAAGAGCAGAGCAGATATCTTCCATACGAGGAAGCTGTAGGAAGTACAGGACAGTCACAGGGTATATATATACAGTTCCTTATATCAATTATTAACTACATTTCCAGCATTAATTCCCAAAATTCAGATGCTTCAAGCCTTAGAAAAGTAGTATTTCTGGATAATCCTTTTGGGGCAGCGAAGGATGTATATATATGGGAACCTATATTTAAACTGTTAAAAACTAACAATGTACAGCTTATTGTACCGGCACGTGGGGCAACACCTGCAATTACCGGAAGATTTGATGTGAATTATGTATTGGGACAGAAAATGACAGGAAAACGCCAGCAGACAGTAGTAACTGATTATTTCAGTAATGTGGAAAATGAGGAAATAGAGTATACAAAAATGTCATACGAGCAGACATCATTATTCTCGTGATGGCAAAAACAGGGTATAGGATGTCTTGTCTTTGACTTTGACAAGAGTAATATGGTATGGTACACTTATGTCAATGTAAAGCGGAATTTCGAGGTGAAATATTTTGGATAGATATGAATACAATTTAAAATCTGATCAAATAAAAAAATTATACGGTAAGAAGGACTATGCTACAGTGGCAGTAATAGCTGATACCATTGACTGGAGCCGAGTTAAGAATAATGGAATGCTTGCAATGGTTGCAGATGCATATGAGGGAACAAAACAGTATGAGAAAGCGAGAGATATTCTTGAGATAGCATATGAGCGTTCTCCAATGGGACGTCAGCTTGCATACAGACTCACAATTATATCGCTGCGTATGAGAGACTTTGTGGCAGCAGATGAGTTTTATCAGGATTTTATTGAACTGGCACCTATGGATGTGGCGCAGTATATTCTTAAGTACAGGATAGCAAGGGCTAAAGGTGAAGATTTAAGTGCACTTATTAACATCCTCGAAGCATATGCAGATGTAGAAATGGACGAAAGATGGCAGTATGAACTTGCCAAACTGTACCATGAAGCCGGAGAAACAGATAAATGCGTGGAAATGTGTGATAAGATTATTTTGTGGTTCAGTCAGGGTAAGTATGTAACTAAGGCAATGGAGCTTAAGATGAAGCATGAACCGCTTACAGACGAGCAGCAGGCAAAATATGATGGTAAATGGGATTACTATAATGAAAAGATAAAGTCTGAGGAGAAAAGTAAAGAGGAAGAAGAGCCGCTGGAAGAGGAACAGAAAGAAGAAGACGAAAATCAGGAAGAAACGGACAAAGAAACTGATAAACCTGTAGAAAATGAAGTGGCAGAAGATGAGTGGCAGCAACGGGATATATTGAATGACACTACCGCACTTGATTATCTTAACGATTATACGGAAGATGAAAAGCTTATTCATGAGCCGAAAGAACCGGAGCTTGATGAGGAGACGGCCATGGAAGTGGAAAAGCGTCTTGCACAGATAGTGGAACAGTCCATGGTATCAGTAAGAAGTGAAATGAATAGGGAGGATTCGGAAATAGGGGAAAATGTTGAAGATGATTCTCTTTTAAAAGATGAAAAGGAAGATATAGAAGATATGGGTGATACTGAGTTAGTAGCTAAAGCATATACTTCGGAAGATGAAATTGAGAATTTAGAAGAACATGAAGAGTATAATAGTCAGGAAGATTCCTATTCAGACAATGAATCAGATATAGAACAAAAGACAGAAAAAGTTTCGTCAGAGGAATCAGGTATTCCATCTGACAATAAGATAGAGATATTTGAATTTGATGAGAGTAAATCAGGCAAAATGAAAAATATCGGAGAAGAGCTTATGAAGACGGCGGAGATAGATATAGATGAGATTAATCTTCAGGTAAAGCCGTCAGATGGATCAGCATATGATACATCAAATATTCAGGAAGCACTTGCAAAGAGTATGGAGATTATCCTTCAGGCTGAAAACGAAAAGGCTGCCAGAAATGCATTTTTGGAATCAGGGGCTATGGATGAGCCTACAAAGAGGATAGATAAAGAAGATGTACAGGAAAAGCCAGAGCATAAGAAGCCGGTGTATGAGACTGTTCCGCTTCAGCCGATATATGATAAAGAAGAGGATGGACAGATTAAGCTGTCACAGCCTGTTGAAGTAGAAGAACAGGTTGCAGGCCAGATGGATATTGAAGATGTTCTTCTGGAGCTTGAAAAGCGTAAAAGAGAAGCACTGGAAGAGGCAGCAAGAAGAGAAGAAGAAGCGAGAGAAGTGGCAAGACATGCAGCAGAACAGGCAGCCGCAGCAAGGGCAGCAGTAGAAAGGGCAATGGAAGAAGAGGCGGCGGCAAGAGCAGCATTAGAAAAGGCGTCAAAGACACAGGAAGCATTATTGTCAGGAGGTATGCTGCCTGATGATATACAGTCTGTTTTAAATGAAGCTGGAATTACACAGGAATCTGAAGAAAATGAAGAAGCATTTCAGGATATTCAGGAAGAAATCCAGTCAGACAATTTTACTGACAGCTTAATGGACAGCAATGATGAATTAGAAGACCAGACTGATGATGAACTACAGGATGTAAATGATGAATCAGAAGACCAGACTGATGATGAACCACAGGATGTAAATGAGGAATATACAGAACCGGATTTGGATAATGATGAGATAACCGAAGATGGATTATCAAAGGAAGAAAATACTGATGACGGAACAGGTCTTTCAGATGAATATAAAAAGATGTTTGTGGATTTTCTTGACATAATGGGACTTGAGGAACAGATAGCAGCAGCATTGGACAATCTTGTTAATAAATTTGTTCAAGACGGAACTTCAAGAACTAATAATGTTATGATAATGGGTGATGCAAAGAGTGGTAAGACAACACTTGCCTTAACTCTGATAAAAGCTGCTAATAAGGGCAGAGGACGTAACGGAAGAAAGGTTGCAAAAGTTAAAGCCACAGCACTTAATAAAAACGGAATATCAGCTGCAATGTCACAGATACTTGGGACAGACCTTATAATAGAGCAGGCGGGCAATCTTATGCCAGGTACGGCAGTAGACCTTATAGCTGCAATGAAAGCATATACAGAAGAGATGATAATAGTTCTGGAGGATGACAAAGCAGCACTGGAACGTCTGGTAACAGCAAATCCTGTACTGGAAGATATATTTAATAACCAGATATCCATAAAAGAGTTTGAAATAGATGAGCTTGTGAAAATGGCCAAGGATTATGCAGAATCAAAACAGTATATTGTGGATGAGATGGGCACATTGGCATTATATGCGAAGATAAATGATATAAGCGGAAAGAATCAGGGAATAAGCCGTACTGAAATATACGAGATAATAGATGAGGCGATTGTGCATTCGGAAAGGTTTAAGATTAGCAAGCTTATCGGTAAGATTAAAAGAACCCATTATGAGATGGGATTATTGAAAGAGGAAGATTTTTAAGTAATATATAACTGAATAATTGTTATAGAAAAAAATGTCTGCGAAAGCAGGCATTTTTTCTGCGAGCAACAACTGCCGCAATGATAAAAAATTTCATTAATCAAGTTGTTCCTTGACATATATTTTTACGGGTGATAGAATGCAAACGAGTAAGTTAAGACTAACTCAAAATACATACAATATGGAAGATAATTAAGCATATTAAGGAGGAACGGTGATTTTTTGAATAGATTAATTACGGTAATTATTATAGCTGGTATTACATTTTGCTGTGGCTGTAGAGAAAACCCAAAAAGCAAAGATACAGATGTTGAATTAAAATCTTCTACAAAAGAAATATTTGCCATGGATACATATATGACCGTAACAGCATATGGTGAAAATGCAGATAAAGCAGCAGAGCAGGCTGAAAATAGAATTCATGAACTGGATGCAGAGTTATCTACAGGTATAGAAGACAGTCTGATAGCGGTGCTTAACAAAAAAGGCAGTGCAGAGTTGACAAAGGATGCTGCATATCTGATGAAGTGTTCTCTGGAATTGTGGAAGAAGACTGATGGAGCTTTCAATCCTGCAATATATCCGGTAATGGAGGAATGGGGATTTACAACCAAGGAGTACAAGATACCTGATAATGATATATTACGTCAAAAGGTTCAGCTTTCAGATGCTTCAAAGATTAAGTTCGATGAGAACAGCGGCAGGACAGAATTTGAAATAGATGGGATGAAGGTAGATTTTGGAGGGATTGCCAAAGGTTATACTTCGTCAGAGATAATGCACATATTTGAAGAAAATGGAATAACGAGTGGAATAGTAAGTCTTGGAGGAAATGTTCAGGTATTAGGAAGTAAGACAGACGGAAGTCCTTGGCGTGTGGCAATACAGAATCCAAATGATGATGACAGCTATATTGGTATACTTGAGATAAAAGATAAGGCAGTTATAACGTCAGGCAGCTATGAGAGATATTTTATAGAAGATGGAAAGACATATCATCATATAATTAATCCTGATACGGGCTATCCTGCCGAAAGCGGCTTAAAGTCAGTTACTATAGTCAGTGATGATGGCACACTGGCAGATGGGCTGTCAACATCACTATTTGTAATGGGGTTTGATAAGGCAAAATTATTCTGGAGTGATAATTCAGATAAATTTGATGCCATATTGCTTACTGATGAAGAAAAATTGTATGTGACTGAAGGGATAACTGATTCTTTTGATTCAGACATGGATATGACAATTATAGAAAAGGAAGACTAATCGTATGAAAGAATTGAAGAAATTATTGCCTGCAGCAGCTTTTCTGCCGGTAATGGCGGTAGCGATATGTGTTGTGTGGGCTTTAAGTGGATATATTCCGCCTGTTTTTTCGGCGGATGCAGCAGAAGAAATTATCACAGATTATGAATCGACAGAAGAAAGCAGAGCGGAAGAGACTGAATCAGTGACAGAAGACCATGTGACCGCTCCTTCAATAATGTCTGTTAAGGAAAATGCGGTATATAGAGATGGAACATATTATGGCAGGGGAAAAGGGTTTGCAGGAAATATTACTGTTGCTGTGGTTATAGAGGCAGGTAAGATAAGCTCCATTTCCATAAAAGAGACAAATGATGATGATAATTTTATTAAAAAAGCATCAGCAATTATATCATCAATAATTGCTACGCAGAGCACAAATGTAGATGCAGTATCGGGGGCTACATATAGTTCAAGAGGAATAATAGAAGCCGTTAGAGATGCATTAAAGCAGGCTGTAGTTGATATGGTAAACACAGATGAATTAAATGGTAATCTGCCTGACGTTACTAAAAAAGAAGATTATGATGACAGAGGTTCGGTGACGGAAAAGGTGTCTGCGCCAAAAGATAAAGCCATATACAAAGACGGAACATATTATGGAACAGGAGAAGGTTTTGCAGGAATTATAAAAGTAAAGGTTACAGTAAAAAACAAAAAGATTAATAGTATTGAAATATTAGAATCATCAGATGGAAAGGAATATATGGAGTCTGCTACTGCATTATTGAAGCAGATTATTAAAAAACAGACTACGGATGTTGATACAGTGTCAGGTGCTACATATAGTTCAACAGGACTGATACAGGCTGTAAAAGATGCATTGAAAAATGCTGTTACAAATGAAGAATCTTCTGTTAGCGACACTACTGTGGAAAAAACGAATACCACTGATGAAACTACAAAAAATCAGGAAACTACATCAGAAGGTAAATTTCCTTATAAGGATGGAGTATATTTTGGGACAGGAAACGGGTATCGTGGTGAAATTACAGCAGCAATAATTATTGAAGAGAAATCAATAAAATATGTAATTGTAACCGAATCAGATGATGATGATACATTTCTGTCAAAGGCAAAAGCCGTTATTAGTAAAGTAATGTCTAAACAGAGTGTAAATGTGGATGTGGTGTCAGGTGCAACATATAGTTCTAAAGGTATTCTGGAAGCTATCAAAAATGCATTAGCCGAAGCTAAGCGGATTACAAACGGCATAACAGAGGAAAGTGACACAACAACTACGCAGAAGACTACTGACAGCACAACAGAAGATAATAACGAGACAACAAAACAGCAGGAAACTTCAAAAAGAAAATATAAAGATGGTACATATACTGCGGAAATATTATGTAATCCTGATGATGACTGGGACTTTGAACCATATACAATATCTGTAACAGTGACACTTAAAAATGATGTTATTACATCAATATCAGATATTAAGGGAGTGGGTAAGGGATATGATTCTTATAATGACTGGTACATTAAGAGGGCAGCAGAAGGTACTTCAAAGTATAAGGGAGTTGTGAGCAGTATTTTGGAAAAAGGAGATTTATCAGGAATTGACGCAGTGTCAGGTGCGACCTGCTCGTCGAAGGCGATAATTCAGGCAGTTAAAGCAGCAGTGGAAAAGGGAAAATATTGACAATAAGACATGGAGGACACAAAGGTCTATGAAAATATTTTGGATTAAACTGATAAATGTAATACTGATAGTATTTCTGCTGTGTGAATATAATCATGTGATTAAGTACAGAGAGCAGAAAGAAAATATAGACAGGTTAGATGCAGAGCTTGTAAAATCTAAGAGTTTATCTGCCAGCCATGAGGAAAATAAGCAGGAAGTTCCACTTTATACTAATGGTACATATGAGGGGGAAGGAAAAGGGTTTGGAGGAAGTATAAAAGTAAATGTAACCATACAAGAGGGTATGATTGCAGGAATTGATATAGTATCAGCTGATAATGAAGATGGGGCATATCTTGATGCAGCAAAAGGAATAGTGGAAAAGATTATTTCAGAACAGTCTGCTGATGTGGATTCTGTAAGCGGAGCTACTTTTAGTTCTGCCGGTATAAAAACAGCAGTAGGGCAGGCTTTAAAAAAGGCGGAAATGTAGCATGAAGAAAAAAACATTAAAATTACATACAGTGATGCGGCTCGTCATACAGGCAGTATTTTTCATATTGATGCCGTCAGCTTTTACTACAGCATTTTCGGGAATAAAATACATATTTACCCATATGGGTGCCAGAGAATATCTGGAGTTTACATCATTTTTATCAGTGCTTACAGTTCTGTGTCTGTATACTGTAATATTCGGCAGGTTTTTCTGCGGGTTTGCATGTGCATTCGGCAGTTTTGGAGACTGGATTCATGGCTTATATATTGTCATATGTAAAAAAATAAAGAAAAAACCTGTTCAGATAGATGTAAAATGGAAAAAGCGTCTTTCATGGATTAAATATATAGTTTTATCGGTAATCATAGTGCTATGTTTTGAACAAATATATGGGAAAATGTCAGGATGGAATCCATGGGTGGTGTTCTCAATGATAAGGTCAGGAAACACCAACTTTGATTCATATATATTAGGAGTAGTTATACTTATAATTATTATAATCGGTATGGCAGTGTGTGAAAGGTTTTTTTGTTTATTCCTATGTCCTATGGGAGCGGTATTTTCGATACTTCCCGTACTTCCAGTATTTGCATTGCACAGAAAAAGAAATGAGTGCATAAATGGATGTAATGCATGTGGGAACAAATGTCCTTCAGGTATAGGACTTCCTGATGCAGATGGTACTTTATCGGAAGATGTTTATACAGGGGACTGTTTTATGTGCCAGAAGTGTATGGATATATGCCCAAAGGAAAATATAAAAAAAGGAAAAGGCTTTTTGTGGAAAGGTAATGAAATTTGGTTTATACTATTTAGAGCTGTACTATTGGCAGTATTGCTTATATATGCAGGAATATAAAGGAGAAACCGAATGAAGAGAAAAGATGTAATACTTACCATATGCCTTCTGTTGGCAGCAGGAATATTTTATCTTCTTATTCAGATAATGGGTCATACTGAAGGAAATCAAGTTATAATAACCGTAAACGGTCATGAATACGGAAGATATCCTTTGAGTGAAAATAAGGAAATTAATGTTGAAAATGAAAATGGTTACAATACTGTAATTATTTCAAATGGCAAAGTCCATATGAAAGATGCAGACTGCCCTGATAAGTATTGTGTTAATCAGGGTGAAATTAATAAAAATGGTCAGACACTTATCTGCCTGCCGCATAAATTATCAGTGGAAGTAAGTGTATCAGATAAAGAAAATGACATAGATGCAGTTGTAGAGTAGTTTTAGTAAAGGAAAAGGAGAAAAAATGAGCAGACGTATAGCAAATATTGGAATGTTGACGGCACTTGCCATGATATTCAGTTATGTGGAAATGCTAATACCAATCAATTTTGGGATACCGGGCGTTAAACTTGGTATAGCTAATCTGGTGATTGTGGTCGGATTATATATGATGAGAGAAAAGGATGTACTGATAATATCGCTCTTAAGAATTATACTTATGAGCTGTCTTTTTGGAAATGGAATATCATTATTATACAGTTTGTCCGGTGGATTATTAAGCTTTACTGTTATGGCTGCCGCAAAGAGGATAAAAAGTTTTGGCATATCAGGAATAAGCATTGCCGGAGCCGTAAGTCATAATGCAGGACAGATTATTGCGGCTGCAATAGTAATTGGAAATAAAAGTATATTTTATTATTTTCCGGTATTAACAGTTGCCGGAGTTGTTACAGGTCTTTTTATAGGGATTTTGTCAGCACGAATTCTTGCAGGAATAAAAGGGCATGTTAATTTTATGGTTGAGAGTTAGTTAAAACTAACTTTTGATAAATTTTATCAATATGGAGGTAGAAAAAAGTGAGAAATAAGAAACTATTATCTTTGAAGACAGCGGGCATAAGTCGAAGAGGTCTGAATCTGAAATCTTCTGCGACTGCTTTGGCAGGAAGGACACTGGCACTTGCACTGGCGTGTGTTATGCCGTTTACAACCTGCCCTGTTACAGTATCTGCATCAGGTGAGAATACCAGAACTGGTGACAGATATATATATGGAACGGTTAATCTTCCGTATGCAGATTATTATTATGGAGAACTGAATCAAGTACCGGAATCAGCGGTTATGGACTTAACCGTAAAGGATAAGGCAGCATCATTAAGAGAATATGGCATGTATGATAGTGTAAGCAGTGCTACAACCTCTAAATACAAGAATTTTGGTGCAACATACTATTCGGAAAATGAAGATTCAGATACGGGAGGAATTATTGAAGGAATAAAGGAAGTGTATATCGCAGTACCGGAGAATCTGTATAATGAAGCAAGGGAAGCTGTAAGCAGCAAAGCAGAGTGCAGTAACCGACTGCTTGAAATTATAGAAAATATGACGGTTACAGAGACAATACCGTCAGAATATAAAGTATTAAACGGTGATGGAACCCTTACTGCAATGAAGGATTCACAAGAAGCTGTAAATGTTGGGGATGCACAGATTTCCGTGGCAAACAGTACAACGTGGGGTCAGTATCAAATATCAGTTGTATCAGATGAACTTCCTGAAAGAGATGATATGGAAGCGGTGATTATTGAAACAACAGACGGTACAAAGTATGGAATGAAGCATCTGGAAAATCTTTGGTTTAAGACGGGAGAGATAGCATTTGCGGTTACAGATGATTTTAAAGTACCGCAGGGTAATACGCTTACATCTAAAAGATATATGGATTTGCAGGGAAAAACTATTTCTAAGATTACATATATCGTAAGAGGCGGTGCAGATGTGGTATTCAATACAAATCTGTTCTGTAAGACGCTTCTTGACAAAGACGGAGGATATAATTATTCAGGAGAAAACACAATATATAAAGATGGTGCAGAAATTGTAATGAATGGTGTAACGCCAAAGGATAGCAGTTATATTTTGTCAAAAGTGGAATTTGGCGGAAATGTGTTGAAAGAAGATGTGGATTATACATATCAAAATAATGTACTAATTGTTAAAAATACTGAAAATACAGGTATAGGTACATATACTTTAACATATTCGGACAGCAAGTATGAGGATATCAAGACAACAGTTCAATATACATCTTCCATGACTGCGGATGAAATTAAGATTACTGATAATTTTATTCAGATAAGCAACAAGGAAGTGACTTTGGAAGATTATCTTGCAGCAGTTGACAGTATTAAGATAAATGGAAGCGGATTACGTGGAAATAATCTTGGAACTACAGTATTTAATCCAGACGGAAGTGTTAATTTTGATGCGGAAATAAGTTTTCATGGCAGTAAAACAAAAGTGTTCCCTGAAGCTGGAAAAGAATATACTATAGAAGTTACTTCATCAGGTTATCCGTCAGTATCAGGTGTGATAAAGTATTCGACTGAATTATTACCTATAAATGATATGAAAGTCTCATTGAGCAAGAAAACATATTACTATGACGGAAAATTCAAGACTCCCGAAGTAACGGTTGAAAATCTTGTTGAAGGCACTGATTATGCGGTATCTTATAAAAATAATAAAAATATCGGAAAAGCATCTGTAATAGTAGAGGGTATTGGAAAATACACCGGAAGTGTAACTATGACATTTGCTATTACCGTTAAAAAGGGAGCATCTTACAAATCAGGCAGTTTAAAGTATAGTATAACAAAAGCATCTGCCACAGGCACCGGAACGGTTGCGGTATCTGCACCATTAAGCAAGAGTATTTCAAATGTGAGTATACCGTCTGCTGTTAAAATCGGCGGGGTGAGTTTTAAGGTAACATCATTAGGAGGAAATGCTTTTAAGAGCTGTAAAAAGCTTAAAACAGTTACAATTGGAAGTAATGTAACTGCAATAGGTTCAAGTGCGTTTTATGGTGACAGTGCGTTAAAGAAAATAACCATAAAATCAACTAAGATTTCTAAAGTCGGTAATAATGCATTTAAGGGAATAAATAAAAATGCAGTAATAAAAGTACCTTCATCTAAGCTAAAGGCTTATACTAAACTTTTAAAGGGTAAAGGTCAGGGAAGTAAGGTTAAGATTACAAAATAGAATTAATAAAAGGAGTTATTCAATATTTAAAAGACCATGGTAACAGCTTTATTCCTGCGAGCAACGAGCCAAGTGGCTGCTTGCAGACATTTGGCGACTGCCGCGAGGGTCAAATACCCCGCAGCTTGCTGCGTTGCAAATTTGATGCCCCGTCAGCTTGCTGCGG
>JAAVHZ010000023.1 GCA_014799465.1 Lachnospiraceae bacterium
CCGCAGCAAGCTGACGGGGCATCAAATTTGCAACGCAGCAAGCTGCGGGGTATTTGACCCTCGCGGCAGTCGCCAAATGTCTGCAAGCAGCCACTTGGCTCGTTGCTCGCAGGAATAAAATCTGCTCCACATGCAGCCGGATAGATTCTCTACAATGCCTATACTTTCCTTACAAACAGTTCCACTACAAATCCTTTATCATTATAGCATTCCATTCCGCCCTTCATCCGTTCCATAAATACCTTAGACAAATATAATCCAAGCCCCGACCCAGCTTTTCCATTCGTATTACTTCCACGATAGAATTTGTCAGTAATAAGTGCTGCTTCCTCCTCCGGAACTCCTGCTCCCTCGTCACGCAGCTTAATGATTATTCCGTCTTCTGTTTCATGGAATATTACTGTTGTTGCTGTTTGGGCATATTTGTATGTGTTATTTATAATATTATCAACTACCTGCTGAAGCCGTATTCTATCAATATATACAAGACATTCAGGAACAGAATTTTGAAAAACTATTTCTCCATAATATTGTATTTCCTGAAGCATTTCCGAAATGCATAGTGAACTTTCCTCTGCAGGTTCTACCGTCAGGACTTCCAACTCCTCCAAAGTCGCATGGAACATATTTCCAATAAGTTTGTCAACCATATCTGCCTTAGACATAATAACACTTATCTTATCCAAAGTATCTTTGTTTTCCTCTTTTAACTGCATCACTTCACATGTGGCTTTAATGGTAGATATAGGCGTTTTAATGTCATGTGACAATTCTGCAACCAATTCTTTTTTACTGCGGTTTGCCTGATACTCCCCTTCCTTGGCACGTTTTAACTCCTCACGCATTATATCAAAACTTTCCGTAAAAGCTCCGAAAAAATTGTTCTTTTGTATGGGCAGCCTGAAATCAAAATTTCCTTTTGCAATCTGGGATGAAAATGTCTGAAGCTTCTTAAAAGGAAATATAACATAGATGTATATAAAAAACAAAAGAAGATAACCGCTTAATAGTATTAAACCCCAGACGAGTACTGCTTTTTTATATAAATCATTCTTCATACTTAGATAATAATTATTTTGGTCATTCCATGCTATCTTCCCTGATATATTTCCATCTTCATAATAATCTATAATAACTGCTCCGTCCTGAATCAATCTGTTCAAACGAATCTTATAATCATTATCATTTAAGAAAATAATATCACACCCATATTTTTCTTCTACCCTATCCCTCTTTTCATTCATTTCCAGCTCCTGAGTAACCATGTGCATCTGCTCATTGTAATAAATCATATCTCTATTTATCAGCTTTGAATCAGAAAAAAGGTTTATTACTAATACAAGTATCAGAACCATAATTACTGTATAAAAAGCTGCTAAGTATCTTACTTTCATATCAATCGGTCTCCAACATATATCCGGTTCCCCAGATTGTCTTTATTAACTTAGGTTCATTTGGATTTTCTTCGATTTTTTCACGCAGCTTCCGAATATGCACATTCAGCGTTCCGTCACTGTAATAAGCATCACCCCACACCACATCAAACAATTTTTCTTTTGTTACAATCGTGTTTTTATGTTCAAACAAACATTTTAATAACGAGAACTCTTTAGCTTTAAGCCGGACTTCTTTTCCTTCAACATATACACATAAAGTTGATTCATCCAACCGTAGTTTTCCAACTTCATCTGTTTTTGACAAGCCTTCCTCCTTAACTGCCGACATCCTCTTTAACATCACCTTGACTTTTGCAAGCAGAACACTTAAGGTATAAGGTTTCTTGATATAATCGTCTCCACCGATATTTAATGCTATAAGTATATCATCATCACTCTGCCTTGCACTGATAAACAAAATTGGAATATCTGATTTCATGCGAATCTTTTTACATAAGTCAAATCCGCTTTCTTCCGAAAGATTAATATCAAGTAATATTATATCCACCGTATTTTCATTCAAAAAATCAAGACATGTTTTCGTCTTGTCTGCATATGTGCAGGAGACATCAAACATTTCAAAATATTCACAAGTCGCCCTTGCCAAATCCGTTTCATCATCTATAATCAAACAATTATAATGCATTGTTTTCTCCTTAATTTGCCAATATTACGGATATCCTATTTTGAGTGATTCCCCTTCTACTGCAACACCTGCACTTTTACGTATAGGAAGCTTCTGCTCTTCTGAAAATCCTATTGTCTCTCCATCCCTTAATATAACATCATCAAAAATAACATAATTTGCAATATCCGATATGAACTCAAACAGCTCCTGTGAATCCACACTGCTGTCTATAACCTCCATCTCATCATATCCAAAATCCCTCATTCCGCAAGTGTAGGCACACATTCCTTTATTTCCTTTGTACAATCCAAACCACACCAGATTAAATATAGGGAAACCATCCTCTTCAAAAATCTTTGCAAAATCCAAATATAATTCCGGCTGATATACCGTTTGATTTGCATAGATTCCAATAACTCCTCCCTGCCTGCATAAAGAAACATTGGTCTTTACAAGCATTTCTCCGGATTCCATTGCCGATACATCCTTACCCATCACTGCCACCATAAGATGTGCCTTATGTTTCTTTACATTTTCCACTGCTTCCTTCCATGTATAATTAGATTTTGCATGGAACTCTGCCTCCTCTTCAGGAACAGGTGCAGCCACTAATGCCACCGAGATTATTGTATCATTGCATGATATAATCACTATGTCCTCATAATCTTCTTTATCTTCAGAACCATCATCTTCTAAGCCCTCATCTTCAATCTGCCAGTCATCCTTTAACTGTTTTAGAAAAGCTTCCTTATCCCACACAGGTTCTTTTAACAGCACAAAATTTACAAATGTTCCGGCATTTTCTTTTTGCTTTTCTGCTTCTTCTGCCCGTTCCATCCAATATGAACGAATCATTTCCACCATAGCCGCAGCATCTTCTTCTGCCGAAGCCTCATTATATTCCTGCATATCGCTGAATACATGACCACAATGCTCCAATTCATCCCCTTCAAATCCTCCACATACACCTATCAGCCATTTTCCTAACATGCTCTTCTTGTATTTAAAGATATAATAGTGTAAATCATGCAAATCAAATTCCCCTGCACATTCGATTTTTGAAGGTTTCTTTCCTAATTCCTGCGGATGGGCAAGCCATTCAATCATAGACTGCTTTGCCACTTCAATTTGTTTCTGATTCATAATTAAATCCTCCTGTGTATAATATGTTTTCATTATAACAGATTGAAGTTAGTAAATAAAGTACAACTATTCCAAACGGCATACTATACTTACAGGATAAATCTCACCCATTATATCAGCTTTCCCGTTTACTTTAATGATATTGTCACTGATACTCACCTTACCTGTAAAATCATTATGTTCCATCATATATAAAGCAATTTCATAACTATCAAGCATTACTTCATCTATAATAATATCTTTTCCTTCAAACGGAATCCCCCTAAAATATATCTGTGGTTCATACAATGCCCACGACCATCCGCTGTCATCATCCTGTGCCAGTTGCTCAAATATTTCTTCATCTCCTGCAATTTCCAGATCCAAAATACCATCTTCTATAGAAAATCCTACTTCCCCAATGCCAAATTCCGTATCTCCGATTCTAAATGTATTCATCTGACTTTCTCCTTGTAAATATTTTTTTCTTATAAAATGTCTTTTTTACCATATTTGTAAAATGCTGCAATTATTCCTATAACCGTAAATACCAGACCTACAGACAAATACTTAATGTCAATACTTTTATTTGTTATAATATCAGCTCCCTCCGCAAATGCAAATGGGGTAATATATTTAAGAAATTCTGCCTGTTCTGTCAGATTTGATATGATGTTAAGAAAATAGAACAGTGCTGCCATACCAAGTCCTACTCCAAGTCCGCCCCTTCCTATAAACGCTGAAATTCCAAAGCATATTGCAGCAATTTCAACCTGCAGAATAAAATATGCTAAAAATATCAAAGCGAGCAATTTGGCATCTGGTTTTTCTCCAACAATAAGTACGGACAATGCTGTAATACCCACAACAAATGCATTTAGAATGACAATCTGCATAAATACAGAAATTAATTTTTGCAATACGACTTTACTACGACTTATAGGATTGGTCAAAAGAAATTCAGCCGTATGCTCCTTTTCCTCTTTTGCAAGTGATGTTATTCCAAGCAAAGCTGCAAAAAACGCACCTCCAAGACCAAGAACATTTCCACATTCAGTAGAAAAATATCCTAAAAATTCTCCAAAATTAATTTTGTCCATGCCAAATGCTGCTGAAAAACTTCCCATTTCAGAGAACATTTCGCTTACTTCACTCATCTGGCTTTTCATTTCAGGATAAATAATAATACAGGTGCCCAGCATAAAGGCAATAACAGCGGTCCAAATGATAAGTGCATTTCTGCCTTGTTTCAATTCATGCTTAAAAAGTGTCATATTATTTTTCCTCCTTTTCATAGTAATGCATAAATACTTCCTCCAAATCCGGTTCGGAAATATTTACATCGCTAAGATGCAGTGAAGCAAGCATTTTTAGCAGAATATCCGGTTTGCCACTATATAAGAAACTTATAGTATCTCCATTTATTTTCAAATCCCTTACATTTTCAAGTGACGGCAGATTATCAGTTCCTCTTAATTGTACTCTTTTCGCTTTAGTATGCCCAAGATTCTCAATGCTGTCTGAAATAAGAAGCCTGCCTTCACGTATAACAGCAGCATGTTTACAATATCTTTGAATTTCTGATAATACATGAGAAGATAGAAATATGGTGGTTCCCGCTTTATTAAGTTCCTCTAAAATAGAATAGAACTCCCTCTGCATTAACGGGTCAAGTCCACTTGTAGGCTCATCCAGAATGCATAACTTTGGCTTATGCTGTAAAGCACAGACAACAGATACTTTTTTCCTGTTTCCAAGAGATAATTCCCTTATCTTCTTTTCTGTATCAATTTCCAACCTGTCGCACAGTAACTTTGCTTCATCCCGGCAATCCATGCATCTGATTTCTGCTGAAAGTTTTATTACATCCTTTACCTTCATATTGTGATAGAATGCAGCCTCTGAAGGCATGTATCCAATAAATTTAAGAATCTCTTCTTTTTGCTTAAAGATATCCTTACCAAATAACTCTGCCCTTCCGCCTGTAGGTGAAATTAATCCCAGAAGTGTCCGGATTGTTGTACTTTTTCCTGCACCATTCGGTCCGATAAAACCGAAAAAATCTCCTTCTTCAACCGTCAAATCTATATCAATAATACCTCTTGATTTTCCGTAATTTTTCGTAAGTGCATAAGTTTTAATCACATTCATTTTCCTGTCTCCTTTGCTTTTTTATGAAACAACAGATATGAATATACTGTTGGAATACCAACAGTTATTATAACTATAGGAATTAATATCCACACAATTTTACAAAATGACGTTACAATAATTATTATTCCTGCAATCACCATACACCATCCTGCCAGACGGTTAGTGCGGTTCCAATTATCCTCATCATTCAGTGTCCATGGAAGTTTAATTCCAAAACTATAATTTTGTTTCACTTTTGGCAGTATATTACCAAGAACCATAATAAGTACACCGATAAAAATCTGAGCTATAAATAATGAATCTATTTTTATATCAAGAGCATTGGTATAGATAGCTCCACAGCCTAAAAGTGATACGCCGGGTACAATCCAAAATACGATTCCAAGAGGTTTTTTACCGATGTTTTTATATTTGGGGTCGGCTGAAGTTACTGCCAGACAAATCAGATGTAGTGCAACCATTACTATGGGAATCACAAATACGGCAACCGGTTTACTACTCCAGCCATTTGGCACATTATCTGAATCAAAATGTGTAGCAATAGTATCAGGAAGTTTATTCCACAGGATACAACCCACAAACATAGGTACAAGAGTTATAAATGAAGTAATCAGTATCTTTAATTTATATTGTTTTAACATCTTAATCCTCTCCTTTCAACTCCGAAAGCCATAACATTATTTCTTCAAGTACGGAAGCATTTAATTCATAGAATATAAATTTACCCTCCCTGCAATCTGTAATAAGGTCTGCTTCTTTAAGTACTGACAAATGCCTTGATACAGCCGCACCTGTTATGGAAAAGTGCTCTGTAATCTCTCCGGCAGACATTCTGCCTTTCTTTAACATATTTAGTATTTCCCTTCGAACAGGATCTGCTAATGCCCGAAGGGTTTGCTGCATGCCCAAAATAAACTCTCCTTTCATTTAACATTTAACTTAATTGTTAAATGTATTATATATAGGCTGATATCATTTGTCAATAGTTAATACACTTATATACCAGATAAAAATATGGCAGCCGATACACATGTAACACATGTCATTCCGTCTGCCAACTCTATCTACATATATTTCTCACTTCTAAAAATATTTCCGGGCTCATCTTTGTCATCAAGCGATGAAACAAGCTCCCGCATTTCCTGCTTGGAATTTACATTGCGTGAACGGTTGACAAAGTCTGTTCTTTCTGCCTTATCCATGTTGCCAAACCTCTCCATTGCATACACATTTTCCGCAAGTGCCATACCTAATCCTATTGGAATTTCATCATCATTTAACAAATTCATTTTAATAGTGCTCCTTTCAAAACCATGTCCTTCATACTGATTAATATGTGCAGAACTATGTGAAAATATAATTAAAATTTAACAGATACATTATATATTTTCATTAAGTGATATAGGTACACGTGTCTCTATTCCGTCTTTTCCAACTATAGCAGGCATACTCAATACTACATCATCAATGCCATACATTCCATTCATTATTCCGGACATCGGAAGTATTGATTTAAAAATATATAATAATATGTAAAATTATTTGAATTTTACTTGACAAAATGATTTTTTGAGATAAGGTATTTATCAAAGTCTTATTTGAAGGAGGTCGCAGAATAATGTTTAGATTTTTTATCTGCTTTATCGCCGGTATAGGGGCTGGTCTTGGAACAGGATTTGCAGGCATGAGTGCTGCTGCCGTTATAAGTCCTATGCTGATTACTTTTTTAGGACTTCCGGCATATGAAGCTGTCGGCATTGCATTGGCAAGTGATGTTCTGGCAAGTGCCATAAGTGCATATACCTATGGAAAAAACAAGAACCTTGATATCCGCAATGGAGTGGTTATGATGGTTTCCGTTTTATTGTTTACATTAGTCGGAAGTTTTGCTGCAAGCAAAGTTCCAAATACCACAATGGGTAGTTTCTCAGTATTTATGACATTACTGCTTGGAATCAAATTTATTGTAAAACCTGTTATGACAACAAAAGATTCAATGAAAGCGGTAAGTGACAGTAAAAGATTCATTCAATCCATTATCTGTGGTATCATTGTCGGATTTATCTGCGGCTTTATCGGTGCCGGAGGCGGAATGATGATGTTGCTGATTTTAACCGGTGTATTAGGGTATGAATTAAAGACAGCTGTTGGGACAAGTGTGTTTATTATGGCATTTACGGCATTTACAGGAGCAGTCAGCCATTTTGCCATTGGCGGCATGCCTGATTTGTGGTGTCTGGTTTTTTGTGTGGCATCTACACTTCTTTGGGCAAGGATTGCTGCAAAATTCGCAAATAAAGCCAGTGCAGTAACTCTAAACAGGGCAACAGGTGTTGTTCTTGCTGTTCTTGGGATTGCCATACTTGCAGTGAACTATATGTAAAGCAATATCTTTATTAAAAGGAAAAAGAATGGAAACTATTGTTAAATACATATTAATAGACGAAAAAATTAAATACATTGATTTAAGAAAATATCTCTACCTTGTATCAGCCGAAAGACAGGAGCGTATTAAAAAATATTTATTTGACAAAGATAAAATCACCTCATTAACGGCAGAACTCCTTATAAGAAAAGAAGCCTGCAGAACTCTCGGCATTTCAGATAATAAGATTTCTTTTTCATACAACGAATTCGGAAAGCCATACCTGAGTAATTACCCTGAATACTACTTTTCTATTTCCCATTCCGAACAATGTATAACTTTTACCCACAGTAACTGTCCCATTGGAATTGATGTTGAGAAAGTATCAGAACATGACTTTGATGTTGCTGAAAAATTTTTTACTAACGGTGAATTAAATTATCTTCAGGAAAGCGAAAATAAAGATATTGCTTTTTATGATATATGGACTAAAAAAGAAGCATATACCAAAATGCTGGGAACAGGGCTTATGACACCGCTTTCATCATTTGATGTTACAGACAAAGAACTTAGAAAAAACTTTGTTTCAAAATATATATCAGGCTACATGATTAATGTATGCAGCAAAAACTTAAAAGAAAAAAATTTTGATCTGGTCTTTGAAGAAATTAACTTATATGAATTATTAAAATGCGACTGTAATAAAATTTCAGTTAAATAGAATACAATTTGGTGGTGAAATCAGATTATGATAAAATTATTTTTTATATTGCAAATTATTTTTATGATTTTAACTTTTATATGTGGTATTTTAGTAATTATAGGCAAGTTGGAAAATGCAGGTTTGTCCATTTGTTGTATGGCAATATCCCTCGCTTTTGGAAATTTATACAATTCCTGTAAGACAAAAAAATAATTACAATCTATTCCCACATGCGAGGTAGTTGATTGAAAGGTGTCAATAATGATTTCAAGAAAAGATATTTTAAAATATGCAGAGGAAAATTATAATACCGTATCAGAACATTTATGGGCTAAAAGTCCAAACAATGAAATACTCAGGCATAAGCATAATCAAAAATGGTACGCAATAATTATGGATGTGCCAAAATATAAAGTAGGTTTAGACGGAGATGACATTATTGATATTTTAAATGTAAAATGCGAACCTGATATGGTGTTGTCGTTATGTGAACAAAAAGGATTTTATAAAGCTTATCATATGAATAAAAAGCACTGGCTTACCATAATCTTAGACGGAACCATATCAGATAATGAAATATATAATTTAATTGATTTAAGTTATGAACTCACTAACTGACATCCTATATATAACCTAATATCATAGAAAATTTTCTCTGCCTTTTATCATTTTCTGAACTGATTTTTTATCTAATCCGATTTCCATTTCACCGCCATGAAACACCTTCAGTTTTATATCCTTATTTATTACACCTTCATCAACTAATTTAATTAAGACCGCATAAACTATTGACACAATCTTGTCTTGCTGTACACTATCTAAAGGTACATCTGCAATATTTATATCAGCAAAAGAAGAATACAGCCACTCGGCAACTGAATATTCATCATCTCCCAAAACACGAAAGTTAATATCCAGCATAGGCTCTAAATCATCAATCCATAACCTTAATGCCATAGCTTCTATTTCTTCTGCTTCATGTTCTTTAAAAAACAATTCTATTTTTTCTTTACAGATTTCATATAAACTGATTTCCAACTTTTTATAATTAAGTTTTACATCTGCATAACAGTTTGTCATATACCCATTATCATAAACTTGCTGAATCAGCTTTAATTTATCTTTTTTATCATAGCAAAAGCGGCTTTCCCAACTGCTTTCCGATTCCTGCTGATGATTGAAATGTTTAAATACAATTTTTTCCAACCGCTCCCCATCATATACATATTGTTCATAACTATGACCGAACCTGGCATAAACGTATCCCTCTGTAATCTTACCATTTTCAAGAAAATATTTGCTAATATTTATTATACCATCACTTTGACATATATATCTGTACAAACAATTATCATAGTAATCATAAAATGTATAATCATCAATACTGCTTAAAAATGTATTTGCTTCTTCAATTAAACAGACCCTGTCTTTGGCATCAAAATGGTAAATACAGCAATTATTTTCCATTACCATTCTTTTAAGTTCCTTTTTACGTAATTTGTAACCACGCAATTCATTTTCAAAAGGCAGAATATCCAACATATATCCTCTGTTAAAACATTTTCTTACTGATTTTTTTTTATGCAAATCAATCTGTAATTGACAAACTGTCTGCATATTATCATACTTTTCCTTCAATTCTTTAAATATTTTTTCATCCATGGCTACTTTCTCCTTTTGCATATAATGTTTAAATGATAATAGTTTTTACCACTTTAATTCCATGTATTTCAAAATTTTATTCATATACAACTGATAGATCATAATTATCCTCTTTTCATAAACTATTATTCATCTAAAAGAGCAATAAGCTTTTCTTTAAAGATCTTACTGTCTGTTTCGGTAGCAACATAGAAGTTGTAATTATCAAAGGTTACCTGAGAGTCGTAGTCGTAACCTTCCTTGTACAGAATTACCTGCCCGTACGCTTCGTTATCGTCCGTCATAACGCTCGCGTGGCAGGGTTGAGTCTTTTTAAGATAACCGTCCCACAGTACGCAAGCCATAGCAACTCCGTCGGGATCGTCGGCAATCGGTAAGCCTCTTGCTTCTGTATTAAATTCTATCAGTCTGTTGAAGGCTTTGGCGAAGAATTCCGACAGCCCACCTTTTTTCTCCAGCTCGTCAAGCTCTTCCTTGGAAAAGTTAGTTTCTTCAGGGAGCATATCGAAGCCGATCGCCGTAATCTCCACACCCGAATCAACCAGCACCTTGTACGCCTCGGCGTCATGATAAACATTGAACTCCGCAACAGGCGTTGCGTTGCCAAGTCCAAAGCCCGCAGTTCCCATCGACCAGTATTTCTTGACGTGCTTCATCGTTTCGGGATCCTTGTCAAAGGCGAGCGCAAGATTGGTGACGGGACCGAGAGCGACAATTTCCACCTCGTCGGGATTCGCCTTTACCGTTTCAACGATAAAATCAACAGCGCCCTTATCCTCAGCCTTGCGCATGGGGTGAATCAAGTCTTGATCGCCCATACCGTCCTTGCCGTAAACGCTGAAGGCCTCACGTTCCTTGCCGGTATATGTAGCAGAAGCGCCTGCGTAAACAGGGGCGTCGCTGCCCGCCATTTCCAGCGTCATCAACGCGTTTTTGACCGCCTGATCGAGACTGACGTTTCCTGCGGAAACCGTCACGCCGAGAATGTCAATGTTTTTAGCCTTTGCCGCAATAATCAGTGCGGATGCGTCGTCGCCCGCAGTGTCGGTATCAATAATGATTTTCCGCTTTTGCTGTGGTTCGTCGAACGCTTGAGTGGTTTCCGCAATTGTTGTAGCCGCTTCCGTTGTCTGCGAATTATCCTTGCCGCCGCAGCCATTCAAGGAAAGGGCACTCGCAAACAGCATAACGGCAGAAAGAATCACGCTAACCGAACGATTGAATATCATCTTCATTTTAATCATCTCTTTCATTATAATTTGTATATTATAACAGGGATATAGAAAATAATCCAACATATATCTTCTGTTAAAACATTTCCTTACTGAATTTTACCTTTACATAGAACTTTTCATACCTATCTCCACCACAGAATTATTCAAATCCAGAACCCTCATATATTGGATTCTGTCTGTAATACTTTTTACCACTTCAATTCCATGTATTTCAAAGTCACCGGAATCAACCGAATAATCCGTCGGGTCAAAAGGGATACCGTTATCCCGAATACGGAAAATAATTGAATCTTTTGTTATACATAAATTTACATCAATTGTATTCACCCTTTTTCCGCCATATTTAATAATATTAACTATCATTTCCTCAGCGGCAACAGCCAGTAGATTTGCCTTACTTCCATCAACACCTTTTTCGTTGCAGAAATCAATAATTTTGCGTGGAATTTTTTCTGCATCTTCAACATTTCCATCAATGGAAATATCCAGAATATTCTCATCTTCCATGTCAGGCAGAAGTAAAATACCCTGATGTTTATACTTAATTTTGCGATAAATAAACACAATAACCGCAGTTAATAATTCACTTACAATAAATGAAATCATAAGGGCATTCAGCATATCAAATCCTGCTATCTTTGCCACAAATATAAACGCAGCCGCCACCGGAAGAATGACAATACAGTTTTGCAGTGAAGTTACGATTCCCGAAAGCTTAGTCTTTTCCGTACTCTGGTAATAAGTTGTCATAAATTTGTTTAACAGATAAATTGGCAGGCAGCCTATAAAAATCCTTAAAGATTTAATACATATATCTAAAAGTTCTCCGCCCGAAATTCCAAATAATGCCACAACATAGTCCGTAAAACAAAAGAGTATAATTAGAACTATTGCCAGAACAGAATAACTGTATTTCAGAACATTTTTAACAAGACTTTTTATGCCAAAATAGTCTTTTTCACCATAAATTACCCCTCCTATGGATGCAATAGTACCAATAATCCCTCCTACAATCAGTTCCACCATCAATACCACATTAATACATATAGTATAAACTGCCATTGCATCATTACCGATTACCCTCACTATAATTGTGTTAAGCCCCAAATCCTTAATAGTTTCAAAAATCATATACAGCAGTGTCGGAATACCTGTTGAAACTGCCAGTATAAATTCACCTTTAGTATTTTTAAGCGGATTTACAAATCTTAACATCCTCTTTGGTGACCTAAAGTAAGCAATTAGTACCACCATCGCCAGTCCATATCCTAGAATTGTTGACAATGCAGCCCCTGCAGTGCCTAATGTTGTATATTTTAGAATAAAGTAATCAAGTACAAGGTTAATAACATTAGACACAATTACATAGGCAGAAGCTGCTGACGGATTATTGTCAACAGCAACATAATTCATAAACTGAAGTGCAAGACTTAATACAGGTGCACCCAGCAGGGTCACAAACACAAATCCGCTTACATCATCTGTCAGCGAATTACCGCCGGTCAGCATATCCGCCAGTGCGGGCGATGCCACAGACAATAGTGCAAATATAAACCCGCATATCAGACTTATTGTAAGCGTCACCGAATATACTCTGTCTGCCTTTTCACGCTCACGCTTTCCAAGTAATATGCCGACGGCAACACTGCCACCCACTCCAAGAACATATCCTGGAATTTCCATTATATTGTCAATGGTCATTCCTATTTTAACGGCTGACATTGCATCTGCACCCAGAATATTACCAACAAGCATGGTGTCCACAATGTTTCCCATCTGCAGAGCTGCCGTCATCATTATGCTGGGCAGAAGATACTGCCACAGCTTTGTCTTAATCAGCTTCTCATTTCTTTTCATAATGTCTTGCCTTTCAATAACCTATTCAAAAAATCCAAGTGTATCAAGGGCTTTAATTGCATTCTCAAGATATGCATCATCCGTTATCGGCCATTTATAGCCAAGACGGTAAAGACCTTCCACGGTAAATCTGTTATCTGACATAATCTCATAACGCTTGTTTTCATCATCTGATGCATATGCTATAAGACCGAGTACCGCATCACTCTTATTGTCCTGCTCTGCGGCAGATTTAAGTGTATTCTCAAATTCTTCATCAGATACGATTTTTATATCAAACCCATAAGCATTCATCGCATATATTACATCTGACATATAGATTTTATGACTGTTATATGCATGGAATACAGTAAAATCATTTTCGCCTGAAGCAATAGTAATAATAGCAGCCGCTGTAGAATCAATTGGTGAAAATTCTGCCGGCTCATGCATTGCACCCATAGGAAATTGTCCCAGAGTATTATAGGCATTTAAAGTACGCATAAAACCGTTAGTCACAAAATTAATCTGGAACTCACCGTCAGACTTTCTGCTCATAAGATTTCCAACCCTTATTATTCTTGCATCAAGACCTTCCTTTGCACATGCTTCAAGAATAAAGCGTTCTGCCAGAAACTTAGTCCTGATATAGTCATTTTCTATAATCTGTCCAAAATACAAATCATTTTCATGCAGCAGCCTCGTTATAGGAACTGTAATATCATTTCCTTCACCTGCAACAGATGTAGTTGAAATCTGTACAAGACGTTTTCCCGATTTTTTGCACATTTCAATAATGTTCCTTACACCTTCAACATTAATCCTGTCAAGTGTATCATCATTGACAAAATGCTTTACACAGGCTGCACAGTTAATAACTGTCTTAAAGTCATAGCTGCATAGTCCCATTATCATATCCTTATCGGTTATATCACCGTCAACACACACAATCCTGTCTTCAAATTCTTCAGCAAATGTATTATCAAAATAATACATTAACATATTCATAAGACGCTTTTCACAGGACGCATATTTACCTTTCCGTACAAGGCAGTAAATTTTTCCGGTACAATTTGTCAAATATTCACGCAATACATGGATACCCAAAAATCCTGTTGCACCTGTAAGAAGGATATTTCCCAATTCTCCTTTTCTTACAGCATCTATATTATCAATACTGTTTTTTGCAAGCAGTGAATTAATTGCTGAATAATCATAATCAATGATATTATATTTATCAACTGACTTTTTGCTGCTTTGTGTTACAAACTCTGCCAGCTTTGAAGGTGTAGGGTTTGCAAAAACATCTTTATATACAATGGAATATCCTTTTGTAATTGCAAACATGGCTATTTTTGTGGCACTAAGGGATGTTCCGCCTATTTCAAAGAAATTATCTGTTGCTCCTACTCTTTCAAGCTTTAAGATTTCGGCAAATTTGTCACAAAATTCTTTTTCAAGCTCTGTTGACGGAGCCACATATTCTCTTTTTTTAGCAGTAACTTCTATTGCAGGAAGCTTTTTCTTATCAATTTTACCATTGACGGTAAGAGGCATCTCATCAAGCTGCATAAGTGCGTTAGGCACCATATATTCTGTAAGTTTTAATTTAAGATGTTCTGTAAGCCTGCTTATATCAACTTCTGAATCAGCGGTAAAATAGCCTGCCAGATAATCCTCATTACCGTTATTGCAGACGATAACCTTGCTCATTTTTACACTTTCAAATCCATTAATAACATTTTCAATTTCATCAAGCTCTACACGCAGTCCTCTTAGTTTTACCTGATTATCCAGTCTTCCAAAGAACTCTATATCGCCGTCATCTGTCCATCTTGCAAGGTCACCGCTGTGATAAGCTTTCATACCTTTAAAATTAAAGAATGATTCTTTCGTCTTTTCCGGAAGGTTCATATATCCCCTTCCTACTCCGTCTCCGCATATAATAAGCTCGCCGCTTATGCCTACAGGCAGAACCTTATTTTTTCTGTTTACTATATAAGTTTTTACATTTGAAGCCGGCTTTCCGATGGTAATTCTATCACTGCTTTCTAAGTTTACGGATGTACAGCTTACCGTACACTCTGTAGGTCCATAGCCGTTTATTATTACGGCATCAGGATTAATCTCTGTAATTTTATCATAAAGTGCAGTCGGAAAAGCCTCTGCCCCTAAATCAAATACCTTGACATCGGCAAATACTTCTCTTATCTCCGGTATCTCAATAATATTTGTAATATAAGACGGTGTAGCAGCTATTGTCTCCACATTATACTTTTTCATAAGCTCTGCCAATGACAGTGGATTATATATATGTTCTTCGTTTGCCATGCATACTGTTCTGCCGTTACATATCGGTACAAAATGTTCAAGAATAGAAACGTCAAAGGAAATTGAAGCAAGTGCCAGTGCCGTATCTATACCCTTTATATAGCTCAAAGTCTCATTATTAATGTCATTTGCATTTACATAGTTGCAAAGATTGTGGTGCTCAATCATAACACCTTTTGGTTTTCCCGTAGAGCCTGATGTATAAATGCAATAGGCAAGCGAATCTGCAGAAATATCTATATTAGGATTTTCCTCATTTTCACATTTTAGCAGTTCCTCTACCGTCAGGGCTTTATAAGGCTTATCCTTCCACAAAGATTCACGCTCTTTTTTTATCTTTTCCGTTGTAATAACATATGAGCATCCCGCATCAGTAAGGCAATAATCAATTCTGTCATCAGGATATTCAGGAACCAGCGGAAGAAACGCACCTCCTGCCTTCAGTATTCCATGCTCTGTAATATACACATATTTATTACGCTCAAGGAGTACACCCACTATTGTATCAGGCTCCAGACCTGTACTTTCTTTTGAGTCTAAATCTAAAAGTGAATGTGCCATACGGTTTGCAAGACTGTTAAGTTCATTGTATGTAAGTATTTCGTCATTAGCAATTATGGCTGTCTTGTCAGGATTTTTAATCACCACATTTTCAAAAAGCCTGTTTACGCTTACCATTTCCACCGGATAATCAGTTTGGTTAAAGCTGTCGATAATATCTGCCTGCTCCTTAGATGTAATATTCACGTCCCCAAGTGTCTTTGCAGTAATAAAGCTGTTTGCCGCTTCCACCATAATATCGAACATTCTTGATATAAAACCTTCACTGTACATGTCACTGCGGTATTCAAATTCATATCTGTAGGTTTTGTCCTCCACAAAAACATCAATAGAAATGTTTGATTTTGCCTTATCAGAAACACCTTCGCGGAATACTGTTTTCTGACCGCCGATTTCGAATTCCACAAAATCATCACCCTGATAAACAAACATAAAATCTGACCTTATGTTATATGCCCTGCTTATCTGTGCAAAGGAATAAATATCATTACTCATTGAAGAGAGAAGCTGCTCCTGAACTGCATTTAAGTATGCCGGAATTTCTGTTTCATCATCTAAAACGCAAAGTACAGGCAGAGTCTTTACAAGCATACCCATCATATTTCCGGTACGTCCATCACCTCTTCCGTTATAGACCGTTGTAAAACAGGCTTCTTCGCCATTTACATATTTGCCTAAAACATATCCCATAACGGCATTGAAAAATACATTCTGGGTAATCTTATTTTTAAGGCAGAATTCATTTATCCTATCATAAGAAAGCTTTTCACTGTACTGCTTATAAAATCCGCATTTTTCACTTTCACCATGGACATCTCTGTCAGGAACATCACAATGTGATACACTTGAAAATACAGAATCATAATACTGCTTTGCCTTTGCAAACTCCTCACCCTGCATAGCCTTTTCTTCGCTTACTGAAAGGTCAAACTGTGTATAATCTTCACCTACAGGTTCTTCGCCATTCATCACCCTGTCAAGTTCCTCTGCGAATACGGCAACAGACGTACCATCACTTATAATATGATGAAAATCCACAACAAGGTACACATGGCTGTCAGTAGAAAATACAGCTATTCTGTAAAGAGGACCGTGCTGCAGGTCAAATGGTTTTGCAAAATTCTTAAAGAAAGACTCATACTCTTCTTCAGTTCCTTTAACACACTCAATCTGAACCTCTCTGTCATCATCAGGATACATAAACGTATCTCCGCTTTCATCTGTTCTGATACTGCACTTTATTGCCGAATGGGCATCAATTACTTTTTTTACACTTTCACACAACTTTTCCACATCTGTATCAGGTTCTAGGGCAAAATTTCCCGGAAGATTATAAAATACCGAATCCGTATTCATCATACATTCCACATATATTCCAAGCTGTGTCTGGGTCAAAGGATATCTGTCACGCTTTTCTTTCTCTGTGCTGCTTTCTGCCCCTGATATATATTGTTCCAATTTCTTTGCCGTATTGTTCTCTTTAAGATTCTTAATACTTACTGACACTCCAAATTTCCTTGAAAGAAGAACTGTAAATTTAATTGAAGCTATTGATGTAAGTCCTGCACTGTAAAAGTCAGTACTAATTCCAAATTCCCTATGACCTATTACTTCTGCAAGACAATCACATATTCTGCTCTGCACTTCATTTTCAGGCTCTTCAATCTCTATACGTTTACGCTGTGGTTCAGGCAGTGCGCGCTTATTTACCTTCTGGTTCTGATTTAAAGGAATTTCATCAATCTGCATTGTTACGGCAGGAACCATATACGGCGGTTTAGTCTTTAATATAAATGCATTTAATTCATCTATATTCACCTCATTATCAGAAACAATATAGGCAGCAATAAACTTTCCTCCTCCTGCTTCATCAAAAGCTGCAACCGTAGCATCTTTTATACCTTCAAATTCCCTGATAACTTTTTCTACCTCGGAAAGTTCTATTCTAAATCCTCGTATCTTAACCTGTGAATCACGTCTGCCTATAAACTCTATGTTGCCATCAGGAAGGAAACGGACAATATCTCCTGTACGGTAAATACGGCTGTATTTTTCATCATCACTAAAAGGATTTTTAATAAAAACCTCTCTTGTCTGCTCCGGACGGTTCAGGTATCCCCTTGAAACCTGTATTCCTGATACCCATAGTTCTCCCGGTACTCCCACCGGCATACGATTGCCATGCTTATCTGCTACATACAGTTTCAAATTATCAAGTGCCTTACCAATTGGAACATTATTATAAAACCTGTCAATATGGAAAAGTGTTACAAAAATTGTACACTCGGTAGGTCCATATGCATTGTAAAAATTATATTTTGGAGGTTCAACAGGCACAAGTGTTTCTCCTCCTATAGAAAGGTATTTTGGATAATCACTTTCCGGAAACATGTCCGCATACTGCCTTCCAATCTGTGTTGTCATAAAGCTTTGGGTAATTTTATTATCTACAAAATATTTATTTAATTCAATAAGTTCAAGCCTTATATCTTCACCTATAATATGAAGTTCTGCACCACAGGTAAGTGCAGGGTACATATCCATCATATTTGCATCAAAACCAAAAGATGCATATGCCGCTACACGGCTGTACTCCGTCATACTATAATAATCCTGATACCAATTACAGAAAGCCACGAGATTTTTATGCTCCAGCATAACACCTTTTGGTACTCCGGTTGAACCTGAAGTGTAAAGTAAAATAAATAAATCATCTTTTTTTGGATAATTTAATGTAACAGTACATTCAGGTAACCCGGCAATTTCATCAAGTGTAATAACTCTTCCTTCATACTCAGACACAAGCGGGATAAGTGACGTCTCGGCAATTAAAAGCTTTGCATCAGCATCTTTCATCATAAAGTTAAGGCGGTCTTTTGGGTAGCTTGGGTCAAGTGGCTGATACGCCGCACCTGCTTTAAGAACACCAATGGCAGCAATCGGCATATACTCACATCTTGGAATCAGAATTGATACAACATCTTCTTTTCCTATACCCAGAGACTGAACATACTGTGCAATTCTGTCTGTAATTTCTCCCAACTGACTGTATGTAATTCTTTTATCCTTATATACTACAGCAGTATTATCTCCATATTTTAATACGGCATTATTTATCATATCTATAACTGATACACTGTCATCATAGGAGAATTCGCTATTATTAAATGATTCCAGTTCATTAAGAAGCTCTTTTGAGAGTACATTAATTTCGGAAATATTTTCAATACCTGATACTATTTCTCCCAATATAGTATCAAAAGACATAAAAAATCTTTCCATTGTATTCTGACTGTAAATCTCTTTGTTGTATTTTGCTTTCGCGATAAATTTATTCTCTTTAAAAGAGTCTTCAAAAGAGAAAAATACGCAGATTTTTGCATCTATATCCTTGTAATCAGAAAGGGAAAATGAATTATAAAATGTGTTTTCGCTTGTAATAAACGGAACAGAATTCAATTCAAATTCTGCACAAAGTTCGCCAAATCCTACTTCGCCGTGAATCCTGCTTTGTTCAATCTGCGATAAAAATGAGTTCAGGTATTTTTCAAAACTTTTATTCTCCTCACTGCTGCAAAAGACCATAACCGGCTTTCCATCAACAGATACTGCACTAAGCACCGACGTACTGTTTGTATATTTTTCCAATAGAATCAAAAATGCTGTTTTTACAAAATCTAAAACATCCATTTCTTTTTTATGGCAGAATTCTTTAGTATCTGAAAGGATACTATCCTGCATAACATGCTTATATTCCCCCTCCTCAAAACCTCCTGTTTCAAAATCTGCAAGTGGTGAGGAATCCAGTTCAGAATCTTTGATAATCCCCCTATAATATGTAAAATCATCATTTATTTTATTCATGAAACACCTCTCCTAAAATTTTTATTCTTTAACTTTTATGTCCAGTTTTTTATCAAATCCGGTAAGTTTAAATACATCCATTACTTCACTGCTTACGTTTACTATAGAAAAGTCTCCATTATTTTCTTTCATTTTTTTATAAGCCGACACTACCTCTCTAAGGCCTGATGAAGAAATATACTCCAGTTTCTCAAAATCAAGTATTAGATTTTTAACATCAGAAAGTGAATTTATCTCTTTTCCCAGTTCCGGTGATGACTGTGTATCCAGCCATCCTTCAACGAAAAGTATTGTGGTGCCGTTTTCAATCTTTTTTGTAATTGTCATTATTGTTCCTCCTTAAGATGCTTTATTATTGTTAAAATATTTTTATTGTCTTTATATTCATAATCTGCCTTGTCGGCAATATCAAAAGCAATCATTCTGCCAAGCCCTCCAATCTGTGTATCTATATCATAGTCATCTATATCTATGGTATTTTCAAGAGGGTTAAACCTTTTCCCGTTGTCGCAGAATTTTATAACTACTTTATTCGATACTTCAACCGAGAACTCCACATTTCCTTTATCCTTCCCATATGCATAAGAACAGATATTTACAAATATTTCTTCGGCAGCAAGACATAGCTTGCTTTTTAAACCGACTGGAATAGAATCATTCTTGATTATAAGATTCTGGATAATGCTAAGGTTTTCAAGGTCCGCCTTAACGTTAATGCATGTGTCAGGCAAAATGCAGAGTGCAAGCATGGTTATATCGTCGCTCTGCTGTGTGTCTTTTGCAAAATTCTTTACTTCATCCAAAACAATATCTACACATTTTTCATTTCCATTCTTTTTCAGAATATCTTCCAAACGATTTATTCCGAAAAATTCCTTATTAACATTTACAGCTTCATTTACACCATCCGTATACAAAAACACTGTATCACCATTCTTCAATACTACTGATGCTTCGTCATAGTCTTCATCTTCAAAAATTCCTACTGTCATTCCACTTACTTCATCAAGACTGATAAGTGTATCTGAAATAAGATATGGTGTATTATGGCCTCCATTTGCATATGTAAAAATATGTGAATTGCTATTATAAATACCTACAAATACTGTCAGAAACATTTGCTCAGGATTATTAAGAGAAAGACAGTTATTTGTATGGAACAGAATCTCTGACGGTGAATACCCTAACTGTGCATATTGCCTTACTACCGTAATTGCCCTTGCCATAAATAATGCCGCAGAAATTCCTTTACCTGATACATCTGCGATAACTATGCATACATTATCATTACTAAGGGTGAAATAATCATAAAAATCCCCGCCAACATATTTTGCCGGAACCATTGTTGCCGATATTCTTATGCTGCTATTTTCAAATAACTTATCCTGCAGAAACCCTGTCTGAATATTTTTCGCAATATTTATCTCTGCTTCCTGACGATGCTTTTCCTCCGTAAGCTCATTAATATTTTTAATATAACTGTCAATTTCTTCTGCCATGCTATTAAAAGCATCCGACATCTGTGCAAATTCATCATTACCGTTTACACCAAGTTTTTCAAATCCGAACTGTCTGTCTGTTACAAAGCTCTTCATACGTCTGCTAATTATTTCTGCCGGCTTTAGCACTTTTATCTTTAAAATTGCTGCTATCACGCCAAGCACAAAAACAAATGAAATAATAACGGCAGCAACCATAATTCTATATCGTCTGAAAAATATTCGAAATGCTTCATCTGTAGACACGTCCGCCCCCACAAGTGCAGCCACGTTCCCATCTTTATCATATACAGCACTGTAAGATGTCATAACATGCCCATATTTATTATTTGTTTCCTCCACATTATCTGTCTCATTACCATTCCACACACAAATCTCTGATTCATTTAATTCATGTTCAACAACAGTCCCCGGAACACGTTCTGTTACAGCCGAAGACTGACTATGTTGACCATATATCAGCATAACATATGTAATAGTCTTATTTTCTATATCCGGAATATATACATACAAGTATTCAAGGTCATTGGTTCTGCAAAGATCTCCCAAAACCGTTTTGTAATATTCTGCATAACCAGCATCTGTCTGAAGTTTTTTCATATCTGTATCATCTAATAAATCTGCTGCTATAGTTGCAGATGATTTTGCATATGAAATATAATTTCTATGTACTGTTGTATAAACTGAGTAAAATCCAAGTCCCAGCAGGCTCATGTCTGTAATAATCAGAACTGCTGCTATAATAATAAGTATTTTGGCTATTATAGAATTCCTCAATTCTTATCCTCCAAATTATAATATATTCTATCAAAACCTATCTTTTTATTATACAGTACCCATATCAAAAAGCAAGATATCAGGCATAAACGTCAATATTCTGGCATAAATGTTATGGTACATTAGGGAAATAAAAGACTATAAAAATAGAAAATGCCGAAAATCTTGAAAAATTCAAGGTTTTCGGCAGTACTAAAAGGATTTGTTTCATAATTTTATCTTGTTTTTATGACTGCTGCAATTCGTCTGCCAGACCGTCAACAACAGACAACGGCAAATCCAAATCTTCTGAAATCTCTTCTTTTGTCAATTTACCTCTTTCCAGCATACGAATTGCCGCATTTTTCTTCTCATCTGTTATCATATCTTCCATAATTTTACACATAGCCTGTATGCCCTCCTTAGTTTCTGCAAGGTTTTCTACCTCAAAACCTGCCGGAAGAATATCACTGTCTATCAGACTGCTATTGTATCTTGCCCTTTTTGCACCAGCTCCTTTATCTGCTCTTTGGATTTCGATATTGTACTTTTTACCTGTGGAATCCATTGCATAGATATCAAGCCTTAAAGAACGTCCTTTGATATTTTTCATGCTGTATTGTGTCTGTATCTTCTCCACCTTTATGTCCGGCTTATCCAGTACAATCCTAAGCACTAACTCTGTAGCTTCAATATTTTCCTCAAAGCACTTTGTCATAAAATCATCATCCATTAACCGAAAATCTCTGATACGCTGTAACATTGCTTCATGCTTCTGCTGCTGTATAATTCTATTGCTCAAGCTATCATCTCGCCTTCTTTATAAACGTATTTATCATAGCATAAAAACCTAAATTTTTCAATGTATTCCGCACTACAGTCAGGACAAACGCATGAATATTTTTTCTTTTATTAGAACGCATTATTTTTCTATTAGTGCAGATAATTTTTTCAGTCTTTCCCCTTCCTTCCGGTTCAATAGTGCCTGCCACTGAAAGATTTAATGGTATTGAGATTTCTATAGGTGGATTAGAATATTCAATTTTACCATATTCATTACTTTTTCATTTCCAAAAACTGCTCTTATATCAGTCGGATTTATGTTTAAAAATATATCAACCATGTCACAATTCTTTTTGAGCCATGTAATATTTTCAGAAAATCTAATTCCAGAAGATGTACCACTCTCAACTTTATTTCTTTGAATTATTGATAGCTTAGTTATAAATTTTCCCCACAACTATGCTTATCTTATAATCATATGTAGAAATTAACATTAAATATTTTCTGTCCTTTAAGCACATGAATGTCTTCAAAATGAATTCCGTATTTAGATGGAAAAAATTTTTTCACTTCTTCAAAGGATAAATACTTGTATATATTTTCATATTCACAGATTTCTCCAGCCATATTTTCTTCTGCTATTTCGTATTCATACACATAATATATATTTCCTTTTTTCTGTACAGCATATGAATACCAAAAATACTTCTGTTCCTTCTTAATTCTTTTCTCTATCCCTAACTGCATACCTTGTTCAATCTTATTTAACATTAATTATCACCTCGTATATACCATTTTTCCATCCATACGTTTAATATTAATGTGCGGATACATTCCATATATGATATTGATTAACCGTCTTGAAATACATGTCAGTACCTGTTTCGTTGGCTTTCCCTCTGCAATCCTTCTTTCCTTTTCTTGGTTTTTTCGTTGTTTGCTGAAGAAAGTTTCAATGGTGCTATTGCTGCAAACTGTGCCGGCTTGGATGCACCGGAAAACCTCCTCACATCACCAATCTCTTTAAACTGTTCCTCATAATGCCTTAAATCCTTTACAAGACTTTGGATTATCATATGGTAATTGCATCTGAGCTGACTTTTTTAATTCGCATAATAAAACACACCTTTCGCAACAACTTTTTTGTAACACATAGTGCGTTTATATCAGCCTATTGGAAATAAATATCAAGTTTTGTTCTTTTGTATACCAAATTCATTTGCTTCCAGATGAATTTAGGCAGCATTTCGCCATAAACAGTCCATTCCTTAACGGAATGTAAAATAAATTTAATCTACATATTCTTCAAATCTAAAAAAGTCAATAGGACATTTTTCCTCTATCAATCTTTGAATTATATTTTCTACATACCATCCAACATCAGTTATTGATTCTCTATTATGTTCTATTGTCCTTCTATTAATATCCAAACCAATAACTATTTTTTCAGTATTTCTAGCCAAAAAAGTCATACCTTCTCCTGTATTTTTATAATATAAATTAAGACCTACTACTTCTAAATTATCTTGTTTTTTATTTATTAAATCTTGCAATTCTATTTTTGAAAGTGAATCCTTTTGCCAATCATAATCATCATTATCTCCTAATGGTAAATATTCGACTTTATTATTATAATTAAAATATACCCACCCAATTCTATTAAATAATTCTATTAAATCCACTATTCTTTCAGAATATCTGCCACAATTTATTTCTAAAATTGCCTCTCTTGCCATAACTCTACCTTTTAATCAAGTAATTCTGTATACTTGATTCCTTTCTTTTCTAACCAGGATTTTATAGAATCTGGTATTGGTTTATTCTAAAACAATTCATAAGTAGCAGAATTCTAATTTGCAATCTTTAATCTATGTTCCATACCAGATTTAAATTTTTCTAATTCTTTTGTATTATTTTGAACTAACTTCCAATAATTTCCTGACTTTGCTTCCCACCAGCGAAGCCTCTGCATCCAACACTAAATGAACCATTTCCTCCAATATTTTTAGTTAAATAATCTTCTCCTCTAACAGTTACTCCTTCCCTTCTTTGACTACCACTCTAGACAGTAACTCTTTACTCTTATAAATACCAAAGCTGATTTCATATCCTTTTGAAAGACACACCTTTACAAGCCGATGCTCAAATCTGCTTAAAATTTTATCATATATTCACCCTTTTTCCTACTTGTTTTCATCACAATCTGTTGGTTCCGGCATACGATACTCTGTTCCCTTGCTTAGTGGCTAAATCTTTCCTTTTTTCCTCATCACCAATTGCATATGTTTCTCTGTACACTAACTTACAATCGCTGACACGTTCCATAGTTTCTTGTCATTGCCATCCACATTCTTGACTACAACAAATGGAGAATTACACGTATCCTCTTCATTCTAATCACCTTCATATTCCAAATCACTCAAGTATTTCTTCACTCCTGTTCAAATAGCGTTGTAATCTTATCAGGAACATTTTTCATATCCATAAACTTTGGTATGGTCTGTCATGGCATCCGCATAAGGTAAGAAGATAGATTTATTTAAAAAGCATTTATGTAATTGGGAATCCTAAAGTAAAACCATAATTAAATTTATTGCTTTCAATAATATTTTCTCCAATTGCTTTTTATCTCTACTTTGTTCCATAAAAATAGGATTTTCCCAATCATAATTTTTTATAACTTGTACTATAAATTTTCCTTGTGGATTAAATTCCGGATACCAACCTAAATCTATTAAATATCCATTTTTATATTCAATTTGGATTAAATCCTCCAAAAGTTCTTCTACTTGTTCTGAATATGGAACACTAAAATCTATATTAAATTCATTATATGTAATTTTACCTGATTGTAAATCAGTCTTCTCCATAAATACACCTCTACTTTAATAATTTTTTTATATTCACTTTTAGATATTAGATGACTATGAATAGTATTGGAACTACATTCTATTATAACATAACAATTTTCTTCACATACCGCATCCTTTCTGCTGTATATGAATCTTATAAGTCTTCCGTCCGTTTCCCTTATGCCGGTTTCCTGTCTGCTATAGCCAGAGTTACATTAATTGCCTTCGGCACACAAGGTAAGAAGATTGATTTATTTATCAAACCACTTATTAATATAATATTTGTTATAATTTGCTCTAATTCTATTACGATAGTCCTCTATACTTCCCCTATTAACAGACCTATAAACATTTATATCTGTAGTTCCGTCGTCCTCCCAGTTGCAATATGGACAAATATCATAGCCAGTCCCTTCATCCAAATTATATTCTTCTGTTAATGTTCTTAATCCACAACATGGACAAGGAAATAATTTTTCAACATCTCCATAAATTTCGATGTTTTGACCTATAACCATACAAAGTATTTCAGACAAAAAACCATTACTAACACCTTGAACTTCTATGTCTAAGTCTGTTCCCTCCATGCTGTTTACTAAAAAATCATCCCCAAAATAATTCTTCAAATCAATTTCTTTTTCATTAACCTTTCGAATGTCACTAATTAACTTAATTGCATTTTCTCTTGATATATTCAACATTATATTTTTCCTCCTTTCAAAGTTCCTACAAAAATATTATCAGTTAATGGTTCATATCTATATTCATATGCCATCTTTAAGTATTCTTTTGATGATTTTGTTCTAAACTCAGAAATACCATGCTTATCGTAATGTTCTTTTAGCTTTCCTTTATTCCATAAATCATTTTTCTTTGTAGTGGGTTTCCATAAAGTAAACCATATATTTATGTACCTCCTTGTAAAATAATATTATAATCTATTATTCAAATAAGATGTTACAAATTTAGTATATCACTAAACACCCGACTGAACATAAGTTAATCAGGCATAAATATATGAGAATTTCTAAGGAAACACTGATTAAATAAACACTTTTTCATATATTTGTAGTATAATTAAGGTATCACATGAAAGGCGATGATACCTATGAAACAACAGACATTTACAGACATGGAATACTGCA
>JAAVHZ010000024.1 GCA_014799465.1 Lachnospiraceae bacterium
TGACCCAACAATATCTTAAAAAATGGTATTTTCATCAAGGGGTAAGTGCGCCCTTTTTTAGCCAAAAAATTAAACCAATATTTTTCATTTTTTTATTGACATTTATTAGCTGGACTTTCTTCAGATTTAACTTTATTTCAATAATTTTACATTTGACATCATCAAGTTAAATCTCAAGACCTCATTATTAATATAGTTTTTAAACTCGTCAGAAATGAAAGAACCAAATCTTTGCCACACATCTTTTTCATCCGAAAGTCTTTCAAGAATAGTGACATCTACAACATTGATAACTGCATCATCTCCATTTTTCCACATGTCCTCAATCACCTTACAATATTCACAAATCGCAGTTCTTTTGTCCATATGATATTTCAACAAGTCAATTAACGGTTCAGTAACCAACTCTCCAGCTAAAACATGTAACAGGATTTCATGAAAATTTTCCGTATGCTCTTCTAATACCTGCTTTCCATTAACTGTCAAATCAGCCAGCATATTTGCACAATCTGTGATATTCATTACATCATTTTCACAACTTTTCTTCTCAACTAATATATTTCCATCATATCCTATCTCATAATAATTCTCTTCAAAATCATATAACTTAATAGAATTGTCACACAATTCAAATGATTTTCTGTTTGTACGGGAAACAAAAATATCCCTGCCGGAAAAGCTCCACACTTTATTAAACTCTAAATCCAACATGGTAATTTCTATTTCTCCATAAATGATATAGCCATACTTAACTTTATATATTCCGAAATTGCATCCTAGGCATTCAAACTGTTTATGAAGAATCATAGTGCCATCATATATATTAATCTGTGTTATTTTATCATTCTGAAGAACCGTCAAAATGTCTACATCAAGGATTGCACAATCTGTATCATAAGAATAATAGTCACCAACTAAAGCAATGCTGATTTTTTCCGCCAATAATTCAATATGAATTGACATGGTTTTATAAAAATCATTGTGCTTAAACTTATCCGGATTAAGTATTAAATCATAATATCGATTATCCGCTGATTCAACGCTATATGTGTTATCTATGGAAATGTTTACATTACAGATTTCATTTTGCAAAAGCATATTTTCACCTCTCATCCATAATACACCATACTCTCCAATAAAATATTTCAAGGACTATGTCACCATAGTCCTTGAATGTGCTTTTTGAATGTCAACTTGTTGGCAACGCTCTACCAAAGTCGGTATGCAGTAATATATTACTCTAACCTCTCCTTTAATTTTAAAATGGTATTTTTCCATAAAGGATACAATTCTTCGTTTTCTTCCCACAGCTCTCTCATTTCGGATTCTTCTCCCAATATAATATCCAAAACCTTTACTGCATCACTTCTTAGTGCATCCAATTCTTTTTTCTTATCGTCATGTTTCTTAAAAAATTCATCATATTCTGAACTCTCTGCCTCAAAAAGAATATCATATGCAGGTTCATTTATAATAGAATCAATAACCGCACTTGCTGCCAGTCCAAATCCTGCCACATCTACTTCAATATAATCATCAGAAGCTTCTATAGCCTCGTCAAGAAAGCTCTTCAAAGTCCCATATAAATCTTCACTTTCCATTATATCACACATAGCATCGCATGTATCGTCGTTACAAAATATCTGGTAATTCCATGCACCCATACATTTTCCTCCTTAAAAATATCTTATGCATCAATCCGTTTTTGATTATATCAAACCCATAATCTTATTTCAATACGTTTTATGCCTTTATTCAAACTCGCGTATTCTCTCCACAATAGATTTTTTCCGCACCAGACTCCAATACCCTATTAATGGTATGATGGCACAAACTGCCGCAATTAAAAATATCGCAGCTATTACAGGTATTATAGGAATTGTAAAATCAATCTGCCTGTAATTCATGGATTGATAAATGTAATATGTAGCTAAAAGTCCTGCTGTCATAGCCATAAGTACAGAACCTGCCATATACATCAATCCTTCTGTAATCAGCAGCTTTCTTAGCTGTTTTTGCGTCATACCGATACTTTCCATAATTGAGAACTCGGTCTGCCTGCTTTGAATATTGCCTATGCAGGTATTCATATAATTCATTATTCCGATAAAGGCAAGTATGGTTGTAATTGCAATCCCTATTCCCATCATATTTCCCTGTGATTTTTTTATGGTGTGCATTTCCTCTATTTTAGAATCATAAGAAAAATCCTTATGATAGTTGCTATTTTCTATCATCTGCAAAATATTTTTTTCCGTATCTTCATCATACTCCTCTTTATAGCTTATATTCACTCGGGATATAAAAGGCTCTTTAACAATACTTCTTAAAAAATTCTCACTTACAATCAACATCGGTGCTGTACCGAGGCAATATGAATAATACAAGTCATCAGTAGTTCCTGATATTGACATAGTGTAATTCTTATTTCTATCATTATACAAATAATATGAAATATCCCTGCCTTCTATTTCAAAATCAAATTTCAAACCATTCATGTATAAAATACATGTCTTACCCTCCATAAATTCATCTTCATCTACCGGCTGTTCTAGTGTGGAATTCAAATATTTGAACTCCTCCTTATCTATTCCTGTTAAAAAGGAATAATATTTTTCAGGGTGGCTTTTGTAATCATCTTTCACATCCTCATAGTCCTCCGCACACCACATATAATAAAATTTTTCCATCCACTTTTCCATAAATTCAGGTTCCCATGGAATAACTATCTCTGCATTAGTAATGGGATGTACTTGCTGAATTGACTTATTATCTTTCAACTGACTCAAAAATGCTTCATCAATTAAAGGTTTCCACTTATCCTGTTCTTCCATCTGCATTGTATCATTTTTCAAAAGAAAATCGTAGTCCATATAACTTGATGCAATTGTACGTGCTCCATTACTTTGAACCAATGTTACTATACATATAAAAACAGACAGGCATATTCCTAAGGATAAAATAACAACAGTTGTCTTTTTCTTATCCTTTCTCAACTGCTCTAATGTCATTTTAAATATAAAATTACCTTTACCTGACTTTTTCGATATCTTCCTGCTTTCTGCCAAACGGTGTCCCAATGCTTCAACCGGAGATACCATAACAGCTATTTTTGCCGGCTTTCTCCCTGCAAAGTATATGGTTACTGATACAATAAAAATACTTAAAATAAAAATTAAAGGATTAAACTTAATGATAATATCATCCTGATGAATTCCAAAATTTTTTACAACTGCCGGAATAAGGCCAAAAGATGCAAATATTCCTCCGACAATGCCGAAACCTATTCCAATTCCTCCAACTATCATCATCTGCCTTCTTACTAACCTGCAGATCTGCTTTCCTGTCATTCCTATAGTCTGTAGTAGACCATAATATCTTATATTTCCCGAAACAGACATATACATGATATTATAGATTAGTAAATATGCACTCAGACATGTGATAATGATTAATCCTGCCATTCCAAACAATAGTCGTGTATATCCTTCAGTATAGGCGTTAAAGAATAAACGCTGTCTGTCATTAAGATTAAGATTCTGTTCTAAAGTATTAATCATTTTTTCTGTTACAAGTGGTGACTTAAATTTTATATGTATAAATCCCCGTCCATAATCTTCTAATCTATATCCTGACTGTTCAAAAAATGATTCAGATACATAAAATACCTTTTTATCTCCATATCCCTCAAATATACCGGATATTTTAAATTCCTTCGTATGCTCACCAATATTATCCAGATATGTAATCGTAAATGAATCCCCAATATCTAAACTTTCAAGACCACAGTCTTTTAATGCTGCTTTAGTTGTCATAACTTCATTATCATTTTGAGGATATACTCCCTTTACTGATTTTATCGAAGGTTTTTTTAATTTATTCCATAAAGAGTCATCTGCATAAACAAAAACAGAATTTAATGTATCATCATATTCTGTTTTTACTGCATATCCCGCCAATCCTTCTATTCCTATTGCTGAAATATCCGGATTATTTTCACATACTTTTTTTTGTTCTTCCGTAAAACCCCCATAAAGGTATGCATCTTCATCTAATCCGCTCCAACGGATATTCTGGGTTTTCTGCATATAAAACCATGTCTGCCCCACTGTCAGAATAGTAAAAATTAAAAATGATGATAATATTACCGCAATAACCATAACTATATTTTTTCTTTTATTGGCAGTTATGTTTTTTATTGCCATTTTTGTTATAACAGCACTATTATTATTTTTAAGCATGGTAATCACTTCCCTTCACGATTTTACCATCCTCAATACAAATAATACGGTCTGCCATCTGTGCAATATCATTGTCATGGGTAATCAGAATAATTGTCTGATTAAATTGCTTTGCAACCATTTTTAATAATCCCATTACATCATGGCTTGTAGAAGTATCAAGATTGCCTGTAGGTTCATCTGCAAGAATAATCGCAGGCTTTGAAGCTATTGCCCTTGCTATGGCAACTCTCTGCTGCTGTCCTCCTGATAAAGTATTCGGCAGTGCCTCTTTCTTATCATGTATTTTTAACAGTTCAATTATTTGCTCTACAAATTCTTTGTCAATACAGGCACCATCAAGTTCTATAGGCAGTACCACATTTTCATACACATTCAAATCCGGTACAAGATTATAATTTTGAAATATAAATCCTACTTTACGCCTTCTAAAAACTGCCAACTGCACTTTATCCATCTCTGAAAGATTTTTACCATCCACATATACTTCTCCTTCGGTTGGAATATCTAAGCCTCCAATCATATGAAGCAACGTGCTTTTTCCGCTGCCTGACTTTCCTATTATAGCAGCAAACTCCTGCTCCTTAACGGCAAAATCCACACCATCCAGTGCTTTTACAATATTTTCTCCAAGTTTATAGTATTTCTTTAATCCATTTGTTTTTACAATATAAGATTCCATTTGTGTACCTCCTTTTTTTGATGATATAATAATATCTCAAAAAAATCACAAACTAATCTCAATCACAAATTATCACATTATTGTGATTATTAATTGGGCAGATAAATTTGAAAATCAGAACCCTTACCAATCGCTGAACGTACTTCTATATATCCGTTTTGCATTTCTATTATCTTCCTTGATAAATACAGACCAATTCCGATTCCTTCTATATCATGCACCTCTGGTTCGCGGTAAAAGCGTTTAAATATCTCAGCCTGACGCCCTATATCAATTCCCTTACCCGAATCTTTTATACTTATCTTTGTAAATATCTCTCCGACAGATACAGTAATCTGTATTTTCCCTCCTCCGGCAGTATATTTGACCGCATTGTCAAGTATATTAAAAACTGCTTCTTCAGTCCACTTTTTGTCATGTACTATCTTAATTATTTCATCACATTCCACATACAATCTTATCCCTTTTTTCTCTGCCTTCGGAACTATTGCAGCTATCGATTTTCCCAAAGTTTCATACAGATTAGTCTTCTCGCTATGTATTTGTATGATACCTGTTTCCATCCTTGACATTTTTATCATGCTCTGTAAAAGAAAATCCAGCTTTACTGTTTGTTCCTTTATATTTTCAACAAATTCTCTTTCTCTGCCAGATAACATCTCATCATCTAACATCTCCAGATAAATCTTGATATTGGCAATCGGTGTCTTCGTCTGATGGGAAATATCAGATATAATTTCTTTCAATTTGCTTTTTTGATTCTGGTTTTCCTTCTCTTTTCCATCCCAGATATGGTTAATCCTTAGCAATTTTTGACTCATTTTATCCGGCAGTGTATCCTGATTTTCATCTGAAAGCCTAATCTCTCTTCCTAAAATAGTATCATCCAGCCATTTTTCTATCGAACTTGTATAATCCAATATATCTTTTTTTGTCCTATACATTTTATATATAAGAAAAATCAATATAATATCAGATACAACTGCCCATAAAATTAATCCAGCCATTGATATCCCATCCCATACACATTTGAAATATATCTATGTTCACTATCCTCAATCTTTCCCCTTAAACGGTTTACATTTACAGCTAATGTATGTTTATCTGTAAACTGCCCATTACAGTCCCATAAACGTTCCAATAATATTGAGTATGTTAAAAGCTGCCCCTTATTTTCAATCAACTGACGTAACAGGCGGAATTCTGTCGGAGTGAATATACATTCTTCACCATTAACCGTTGCTTTTGCTTTTTCAAAGTCAATAAAAAGATATCCGTCATCAAAAATATTACTATTATTATCCAGTATTCTTTTGAATATAACATCTATTTTTTTTATTAAAACTTTCGTTGAAAAAGGTTTCGTAATATAGTCATCTGCTCCTGATTCATATCCTTTCAATGCATCTTCTTCTAAATCCCTTGCCGTTATAAATAAAACAGGAATTTCCCGTTTTTCCTTAATACGGCTGCAAAAATCAAATCCTTCACCGTCCGGCAGATTCACATCCAGTAAAATCATATCGGCTCCTTTTAAATCATATGCAGATTCGGCTTCTTCTATAGAATGTGATGATAATACATCATATTGTTCTTTTGCTAAGGCATAACATATCCCCTGATTAAGTTTATAATCATCTTCAACAATTAAAATTCTTTTCATAACTGTTATACTGTTTTCTCCTTGTAATTATTATCTCTTATAATCCGCATTTTCCACTGTAATAGGCTCAAGATTCAGAGTTACCCATTTAACTGCCAGTTCCGTCATTCGGTCAATCTCTTTTTCATCTGCATCTTTAATAGAATGAATAATGTCATCTAATTCTTCATATTCTTTTTCCTGCAAAGAATTGCCCATATGCACATACTTTAATAAAGCCAGTGCCAGTGTCCTATAATCCTTGTCCCAGTTAATTCCGCCATTATCAAGTATTTCATATCCTAATTTACCTGATATGCGAATAACTTCACCTTGTACGGTACCGGCATGTCCTGAGCCGGGAACCAGAAGTTTCCATAGTTCACCATGTTGTTTCTGCCATGTACCCTCCTTTACTACAATACGGGATTTACCATCATATTCAACTCTTCTTGGAACCGGAGTTACATTTAGTAAATCATATAAACTACTCATTGCATCATCCAACTCACCAATGGATTCCTGATTCATATCATTTCTTCTGAATTCGATATCCTCAGCCACTTCACGCATATATTTTTGCAATTTTTCAGTTACGGTGATTTTTTGAGATAATAAATATCTTGTAACGGGTTCTAATTTAATCAGTTCAAATCCTCTTCCTATTACAGAATAAAATGCGTCTTCTAACGGTGTATTACCACTCCAATTAACTGCATAAATATCCGTACCTGCTTCTAAAAGGCATTTAACCAAATTCAGACTTCCCGCAGATACAGCATAATGTAAAGCATTCGTTTTGTATAACTCAGTTGTTGCATGTACATTTGCCCCAAGCTTTACCAGATTAATTGCCTGTTCCTCTGTAAATGCATGACCAGCATGATAAAGAAGTGGTGTATAACCATACTTATCTACATAATCAATATCTGCACCCTGTTCAACCAGCCACTTCATAATTTCTTCTGAAACAGGAAATGATAACGCATTCCCCTTATTATATCCGCCATAAGCATTAATATCACATTTATCAAATACTTTCTTAATCTCTTCTGTTTCTCCTGATTTTACAATCTGCTCAAAGTTTTTTACCAGTGTTTTACGTTTTGCCATGTCTTATCCCTTTCATGAAATATCTGCTGTATTAAAATTATTTTATTCTAATTATATTAATCACTATTTATTTTATTATATGTTACATAAAAAATCAAACTTAATGGCTCACAACTTGCCATGATAATTAAAATATTGTAAAATTATATATATACAAACAGGAGGACTAAACAGAAATGATTCCAAAGACTTTAGATGTAAACGGAAAAACTTTTACCATAATTAAGTTACTTGGAAAAGGCAAAGGAGGTTATTCTTATCTTGCAGATGATAATGGTAAAAAGTATGTTCTAAAACAGATACACCATGAACCATGTGATTATTATCAGTTTGGTAATAAAATCGAATCTGAGATAAATGACTATAAAAAGCTTAAAAACATAGGTATAAATATACCTGAAATGTATGATGTTGATATTCCTAATGAACGAATCCTTAAAGATTATATTGAAGGTGACACTATATATGATTTGGTTCTAAATGATAGGATGAAACATGAATATCTTGAACAAATGTATGAAATGTGTAAAATATTATATGATTCTAATACAAATATAGACTATTTTCCAACCAATTTTATAGTACAAATAAGTGATAAATCGGAAAAAATTTTTTATATTGATTATGAATGCAATGATTATATGGAAGAATGGAATTTTGAGAATTGGGGAATTAACTATTGGTCAAAAACACCCGAATTTTTAAAGCATGTGCAAAATCACTGATTTTAATTGATATGCTTTGATTTAGATAAAAGGAGCTATACACTAATTCTAAGTGTGACAGCCCCTTGTTGTAATGGTCAAATACCCTGTGACAAATTTGATATTCATTTGCTTGTAGTGGGATATTTGACTACAAATAACTGTTTCCGTTTTCCTTAAGCCATTTTCTTCTACTCTGATAATCTGGCAGAATCTCTGAAACCTTTTCCCAAAAAGCTGGTGAATGATTCATCTCTACTAAATGACAAAGTTCATGTACCACAACATAGTCAATAATCTGTTCCGGCATTAAAACTAAATGGCAGTTATATGAAATAGTTCTCTTGCTGCTGCAACTTCCCCATATTGTTTTCTGATTACCAATACGAATCTTTTCATAGTCTACATTAAGAATCTCTTTATAATAATCTGTCCGCTTTGTAAGTATCTCTCTTGCCTGCTTTTTAAGTTCTTTTATCTCTTCCTCACTCATGTATACCTTATTCTTATTTTCCTTCAGAACCTGCTTTGTCTTACTGTAAATCCAAGATTTCTTTTGTTCTATAAACAATATGATTTCTTTTTCTCTCATTCGAAGAGGTGATTTTATAAGTAATTTTCCATCCTGTGTTATCGCAATCGCAAGGGTTTTACGCTTATGCCGTTGTAATATCACCGGAATATTTAAATCTTCTATCTTTATGTAATCCTGCATAGTAAAATTTTCCTCCCTGTCATGTGTTGAAATCGCCATCCATAACTGACATATCACTTTCTTCACATTCCTCCTTTTGAAATTGGTTACTATTCATCTAATTGACTTTTTTTATATCTGTAATTATAATTATATCCAGAACATAACCAAAATCAAGTACGCACTTTAAAGTACAATACTTGCATTAAAGTATAATACTTACCTAAAGGAGAGTGTCAAATGAGTCAGCGTTGTATATCAAAAGAATGTCTTGGAACAACAGGTTTCAGCTATACTTTGTCACTAATTAACGGAAAATATAAAATGACAATTCTTTACACTTTAATGGAGTTTGGAATTGTCCGTTTTAATGAAATGAAAAAATATATTGGAAACATTTCATACAAAACTTTAAGTTCCACATTAAAAGAACTGGAATCTGACCAATTAGTACATCGGAAAGAATATCCACAGATTCCTCCTAAAGTAGAGTACAGTCTTACAGAACGTGGAAAATCCCTGATACCTATTTTGGATGGCATGTGCGAGTGGGGTGATAAAAACAGAATATAAAAAAATTGCATCACTATTAATCTGATTTTCCAAACCCGCAATTTAAAAACTGACCCTGATAAATGGGATATTTTATTCCACTTATTAGGGTCAGTTTATCATTTATATAATATAAACGATTTTTATTTGTAATTAACGATTTGACCAAAATCAGCTTTTAATGAAGCTCCGCCTACTAATCCTCCGTCAATATCAGGTTTTGCAAATAATTCTGCTGCATTTCCTGCATTTACTGAACCACCATACTGAATACGGATTTCTTCTGCTGTAGCATCATCATATATTTCACGGATACAATCACGGATAGCTTTGCATACTTCTTCAGCCTGGTCAGATGTGGCAGTTTTGCCTGTTCCGATTGCCCATATAGGCTCATATGCGATAACAGCTTTTTTTGCCTGTTCTGAAGTTACATTTAAAAAGGCAACTTTTATCTGCTGACGAATCCAGTCAATTGTAATTCCCTGTTCTCTCTGTGTTAATGTTTCTCCACAGCATACTATAGGTGTTAAATCATGCTCAAACGCTTTTAATACTTTTTTATTAACAGTCTCATCTGTCTCTGCAAAGTATTCTCTTCTTTCTGAATGTCCGATAATAACGTATTTTACACCAACATCTGTAAGCATTGAAGGAGATATCTCACCTGTAAATGCTCCGCTTTCTTCAAAATACATATTCTCTGCACCAACCTGAATATTAGTGCCCTTAACAGCCTCCATAACAGGAATTATATCTATGGCAGGTACACAAAATACAACGTCAGCCTCATCATTTGCAACTAACGGCTTTAATTCATTAACTAAAGCAACTGCTTCACTTGGTGTCTTATTCATCTTCCAGTTACCTGCAATTATTTTCTTACGCATAAGATTATTCTCCTTTTTTTATATTTTATTTATCATTTGCGGCAACAACACCTGGTAACTCTTTTCCTTCAAGGAATTCAAGGGAAGCTCCGCCGCCTGTTGAGATATGGGTCATCTTGTCACCAAATCCAAGATTATTTACTGCTGCTGCTGAGTCGCCGCCACCGATAATAGTTGTGGCATCTTCTAATTTTGCTAATGCTTCAGCAATGGCAATAGTACCTCCTGCAAAGTTAGGCATTTCAAAACATCCCATTGGTCCGTTCCATACTACAGTCTTTGCACCATTGATAGCTTCTGCAAATAATTCTCTTGTCTTTGGTCCTATATCAAGACCTTCCATATCAGCAGGAATCTCTCCTCTGCCAACTTCTTTAAAGTTTGCATCATTTGAAAAATCATCTGCCACGATTGTATCGATAGGAATTAATAATTTAACTCCCTTTTCAGCTGCTTTCTTTTCCATATCAAGTGCATACTGCTTGTAATCTTCTTCAAGAAGTGATTTACCTACTTCTTCACCATGGGCAGCCATAAATGTATAAGCCATACCTCCACCAATAATTAAAGTATCTACTTTGTCAAGAAGATTTTCAATAACAGGAATCTTTGAAGAAACCTTTGCACCGCCTAAGATGGCTACGAAAGGTCTTACAGGATTATTTACTGCGTTACCAAGGAAATCTATCTCTTTCTGCATAAGATATCCTACAACTGCAGTATCAACAAACTGTGTAACTCCAACATTTGAACAATGTGCCCTATGTGCTGTACCAAATGCATCATTTACAAATATCTCACAAAGTGAAGCAAGGTCTTTGCTGAAAGCTTCTCCATTCTTAGTCTCTTCTGCCCTATAACGTGTATTCTCAAGTAAAATAACATCTCCGTCATTCATAGCTTCTACAGCAGCCTTTGCATTAGCACCCACAACTTCAGGGTCAGCAGCAAATTTAACTTCCTGTCCTAACAGTTCTGTAAGTCTTTTGGCAACAGGTGCTAAAGACAACTCTGGTTTTGGCTCTCCCTTTGGCTTGCCTAAATGTGAACAAAGGATAACCTTTCCACCATCTGCTACAAGCTTCTTTATTGTAGGAAGTGCTGCTACAAGACGGTTCTCGTCTGTAATATTGAGATTTTCATCTAATGGTACATTAAAATCACAACGTACTAATACTTTCTTTCCTTTAACATTAATGTCATCAACTGATTTCTTGTTTAACATTACTGCCTCCATTCTGCCTTTCGGCAATATATTTTATATAACATTCATAAAATCAAAACAGTCCGGCCCAAACAAGGCCGGACCTGAATTTAATACATATTCCGATTCGTTATCAATCTTTCAAAATTATGCTAACTCTGAGAAGTATTTGATAGTTCTAACCATCTGGCTTGTATAGCTGTTCTCGTTATCATACCAAGATACAACCTGAACCTCATACTGATCATCAGAAACTTTGCTTACCATTGTCTGTGTAGCATCAAATAAAGAACCAAATCTCATTCCAATGATATCGCTTGATACGATTTCATCTTCATTATATCCAAATGATTCATTTGCTGCTGCTTTCATAGCTGCATTAATTCCTTCTACTGTAACATCAGCTTTATTAACTACTGCTGTTAAGATAGTTGTTGAACCTGTAGGAGTTGGTACACGCTGTGCAGAACCAATTAATTTACCATTTAACTCAGGTATAACTAAACCGATAGCTTTAGCTGCTCCTGTTGAGTTAGGAACGATATTTACTGCTGCTGCTCTTGATCTTCTTAAATCACCTTTTCTCTGTGGTCCGTCAAGAGTCATCTGGTCACCTGTGTAAGCATGGATTGTAACCATGATACCTGACTGAATTGGTGCATATTTGTTAAGTGCATCAGCCATAGGTGCTAAACAGTTTGTTGTACAAGAAGCTGCTGAAATAATTGTATCAGAAGCTTTTAATGTCTCATGGTTTGTGTTGTATACGATTGTAGGAAGATCATTACCTGCCGGAGCTGAAATAACAACCTTTCTAGCACCTGCATTGATATGTGCCTGTGCTTTTTCTTTTGATGTATAGAATCCTGAACACTCTAATACAACATCAACCTTTAAATCACCCCATGGGCAGTTATTTGCATCAGGAAATGCATAAATCTTGATTTCTTTTCCATCAACTGTAATAGAATCTTCACCTGCTGTTACTTTGTCAGCTAACTCGTACTTACCCTGTGATGAATCATATTTTAATAAATGTGCTAACATCTTAGGACTTGTTAAATCGTTGATTGCTACTACTTCATATCCTTCTGCACCAAACATCTGTCTGAATGCAAGACGACCAATACGGCCAAAACCATTGATTGCTACTCTTACTGCCATGATTTTAATTCCTCCTAAAAATAAATAATTTGTAAGATTGTTAAATATTTGACATAGTTATTTGTTCCTCTACGCAAACTCAACCTACGCAATATTTTACCTAATTATTCCAAAAATATCAAGAACATTTTAACTAAATTTTTCCAATTGCCATTTTATTTTTTCGTTAGTTTTAACTATAGCTAAATATTTAACAATATATTTGACATTCTTATACTACTGTTTTATTATAAACATTATTTCAAATTTTAAACAAAGAGGTGCTTTTAAATGTTATCTGACTTTCACTTACATTCACAATTTTCAGGTGATTCGGTGGCAAATCCTGAAGATATTATAAATAATGCCATTTCTAAAGGGATGAAACATATTTGCTTTACCGACCATCTGGATATAGACTATCCTGAAGATGACTGTGACTTTGACCTTGATACAGATTCTTACTATTCTTACATATTATCACTAAAAAACAAATATAAAGATAAAATTGATATTATGACAGGCATGGAAACAGGATTGCAGCCTCATATTGCCTCTGAACTTGATAACAGGATTAAAAAGCATGATTTTGACTTTATTATAGGTTCTTCTCATATTGTAAACGGAATGGACCCATATTATAAAAAATTTTTTGAAGACAGGTCTAATTATGATGCGTATATGGAATACTTTATATCCATAAAAGATTGTCTTAAAAGCTGCAAAAATTTTGATGTATATGGTCATATTGATTATGTAATACGCTATACACCATATAAAGACCAGCCATTTAGTTATAATGACTTTTCAGATATTATTGATGAGATTTTAAAATATTTGATATATAATGGGAAAGGTATTGAACTGAATACAGGTGGTTATGCAGCAGGTCTGAACTGCCCAAATCCATGTCCGGATATTATACGGAGATATAAGGAATTAGGCGGTGAAATTATTACTGTTGGTTCAGATGCCCATAAGGCTGAAAATATCGGCGGATATTTTGAAAAAGCAGAGCTTGTTCTTAAGGAATGTGGATTTGATTACTATACTATATTTAAAAAAAGGAAACCTTTATTTGTTAAATTGGATATCAAATAAATAATTCATTTTCTTTTCTTTCTGAACAGGCTTTTTTTATTACTAATGATACAATGGAAACCATTATACCATTTACTTTACGGGCTGATTTTGGACATTGGGAAATACAACGCATACATGAAATACACTTTTTACTGTCTGCTGTCTTTGGATTCTCTTTGTTTATTGCTTGTGAAGGACATTTTTCTGCACAAAGTCCGCAGCTAATACAGTTTCCATCTGCTTTCGGCACCAAACCTGCTCCACCGGCTTTTTTGTATGGACGATTACCCGGTATTTGTAATAAAGATGCATCAAATTTCCTACTACTGATTTTTCCTAAAATTTTCTTTGCAAATCTGTCAAGTTCTCCTCTATCTTTTGAGTCTGGTCTGCCTGTAGCATACTGGTGCATAATAGAATGCTCTGCTATTGCAGAAATAGCAGCAACAATTTGAAAACCACATTGTTCTGCAATATCATTTAACTCGACAAGAGTATCTTCATATGCACGATTGCCATATGTACAGACAATAACACATCTTGCATGATTGCCTTGGACTTTTGCAATCCTTTGTGCTGCAAGCTTCGGAACACGTCCACCATAAGAAGGAACTGCTATCAACACAATATCATCTTTTTCAAGACTCACATTAGAAAAATCTGTCTTTGCATCTGTCAAATCAATTAGGTTAACAGGTTTTCCCCAGCCTTCCACTATTATATCCGCAACTTTCTGTGTTCCGCCTGTTGGACTAAAAACAATCTCTACTACTTTCATATCCAGCCTCCTGTAATTTTTAAATTTACACCAAGTTGATTATATCAGTAAATAGGTGTAGCGTCAATATTTACAGGTGGACTTGTGTATGTTAAAATGCAATAAGGAGGATTAATAATATGCATATCAGTACAAAATGTTCCGTAGCCATTCATTGTCTTGTTTTTATTTATGAGTATGGGGAATGCAAAAAAGTAACAAGTGAGTTATTATCGTTATCTACAGGGAGCAATCCTGTTACAATACGAAATATCCTAAGTGCATTGAAGAAAGATGGTATATTATCCATAAAATTCGGAACCGGCGGCACAACAATTAACTGCCCATTAAATGAAATAACCTTATATCGTATATGCAAAGCAATAGAGCCGGATTTTCTTTCCAAACTAATTGGTATTCATGCTTTACCATCCCCTTTATGTCCGGTAGGAAAAAATATCCATAATGTTTTAGATTGTTCTTACCAAAAAATCAGGGATGATTTATATGACAGTTTACAAAAAATAACAATGGAAAATATTATTGCCGATTATCATAATCTATATTAAACACTATGGTAAATGGCATTATTTCTATAGTTTTTTCATCTGGTTAAAACTCATATACTCTCTTCTCATTATTATCTTCTTTTATAAGATTTGAGGATTTTATGAAAGTGATTAATTTATCAAATGTATTATTCAACATCACAATCAAGTATATCTTTTATTTTGATAAGTTCTTCTACTAAATGCGATTCCAATAAAACTGAATTGACTTTTTGAACCTCTGTAATAAATCTTTCTATGTTAAGCAGAACTTCATTACAAAATTCTTGAATAATAATTTTCTCAAACCATATAACTTCATCCGTATTAGAATTGACAAAACTTATTAGTAACTTATCATCTTTATTTAAAATAATCTTTGACAAATTCATAGAAAGCAATTGTATTTCATACTTCTGACAATCATTTAGGCGAATAATTCCATCTGACAACTTAGGGAAACACTGATTAATTAATCATTTATCGGTTCTATTACCTTGTTTCGGACTTTTTTTACAAAGAATGTTTGATTTGGCTGTATTTCTTAAGTTTTTCTTGGTTTCTGCAGGTCA
>JAAVHZ010000025.1 GCA_014799465.1 Lachnospiraceae bacterium
ACCTGCAGAAACCAAGAAAAACTTAAGAAATACAGCCAAATCAAACATTCTTTGTAAAAAAAGTCCGAAACAAGGTAATAGAACCGATAAATGATTAATTAATCAGTGTTTCCTTAGATTTTCAGTCATAGTGTATAATCCGGCAAATTATGAATGGCATGGCTGAACTGTTACATTTTTTTAATAAATTTCTTGTATTAATAATGCAGATTGTGTATAATTAATGATGTATAAGCAGGTTTGACAGTTGGTATTTTATAAGAGAAAAAAAGGAGGAAAAAGATGAGTAAGAAGAGATTATTGTCAGCCTTATTAGCGGTTTTAATGGTATTTGGGTTAATACCATTAGATTCCATAAAGGTTCAGGCAGGACTTCAGGAAACTGGAGAGTTAACTTATAGCGGGAGTGAGGTTACGGGGTATTCCGGTTCAGATATTTCGACTGTAAAAAGAATAATCATTCCGGAAAGTGCAACATCAATAGCGGCAGGTGCATTGAATTCCAGCAAGCTGCCGGCACTTAAAGAAGTAGCAGTACTTAATGATAATATAACGATTGGCGAGAATGCTTTCGGAAAATATAATGATGGTGCTACAAATACAAATGTAACCGTATGGTGTAATAAGGGAAGCAAGGCTGAAGAATATGCTGTTAGAGCAGGATTACCAATAGGATATCTTAATGTGAGAGATTTGGAAATTGATTCTTCATATGATACATATTTTACAGGTTGTGAACCGTTCGATATATCTACGGTAATACAGGCAGGAAGCAATGGGGGAGAAAGTGCTGATATAATATGGCAGACAAGTAATATTGAGCTTGCATGGTTTCAGGATGAAAATGGTAATAAGGTTACTGAATCACAGGGAACTATTACGCCTAATAGTAATGGCACTAATACAAGTACAGTGAAAGTATATGTATGTGATAACATAGTACGTAAGAGCGGACAGGTAACTATTACTGCAACATGCCGCGGAACCGGCGAAAAAGATACGAAAGTATATACTATAGAAAAGGCTACTACAACAATAACACCTGTTATTAAGCTGTACAGACCAGCATCAGAAAGTGTTGATGAGAGAGGTAGTGGAAAAATAGAGGCTACTGATACAGGAGAAAAAGATCCTGTTGATAATTCAACATTAATAAATGTAGTATATGAAGAAGTTCCTGAATCAGAATTGCAAAAAGATTATTTTATAAATAATACGTTGTATATTGACAGTACATGGATATATTCCATAAGGGGATTGGCTGATGACGACTGTAATGATGTAATAGATATAAGTGGAAATACTAATTTATTATTAAGCCAATGTAAACTTGACAATACAACAGTAAATGGAACATGTAAAGTAAAATCGGTACTTGACAAAGATGGGAATCCGATTATCGGGTCTTTCTTCTATGCAGGCGAAGATAATTCTATAACGTTAGGCAGTCAGAATAATACTTTGACAAGGGTTATAAATGTTAAAGTATGCAAAAAAGCATATTGCCTTGCATCATTTAAAATGATTTCATTAACAGGAGAAGGAGATTATACATTCACACCTTCTAATCCTAAAGAAAATAATATATATGAAAATACATTTGAAATGAATCCTTCAGTTCTTTCACAGTCAAGATATAAGCTGGAAGTTAATTTATTGCCGGTGGATCATACAGATGAGGTTACATGGACATCAAATAATGATACCGTAGCAAAAATAGTTGACGGAAATAATCTTGAAATAAATTCGTCAGGAACAGCAAAGCTTACATGCACAATAAATGATAGCAAAAGCGGAAAGCGCGGTGGTAAATTTTATGTTAACCTTACTGTTAATCAAAAAGTCCAATATAAAAAGATAGTTTTTGCCAAAGATGAAAACAGAGATACTGTTATAACATCAAAGAATTTGGCATTGGGAGAATCATGGACACCGGTAATATGTGATTCACGTAACGACAACGGTGAGATTTATATTCCGGGAGATAATGAAACTGCGGCAAATGAACCTGTTATATATACGTCATCAAATACTCAGATTGCACAAGTTAATAATGGTGTTATTACAGCATCAGGCATAAATACCGGATTAGTGACAATTACTGCAACGGCACCACAGAGTGGTGTAAGCAGCTCAATTGCATTAAAGGTATATGCACCGGCAGTCCAGATTGATGTACCTACTTCCATCAGGGTTCCGGTAGGACAGACTATGGAAGTGCCGTATTCACTTTCTCCGGCTACAGCTACGGAGGATGTAGAATGGATAAGCGGTAATGCATCAATAGCTGTCGGAGAAGATTACATTAATGAAAATGGAGAAAGATTCTTAAAACTGAATGGCAAAAGTATAGGTGACACCACACTTACAGGCAGAACTCTGCAGACAGGTGTAAATAATAGGATAAATGTTACTGTTGAACCAGCAGTTCATGCTGATGAAGTATCCATGGATCTTATTAATGATGATATTTCCGTGACTACTGATGCGGATGGAGATACTGTATATAATCTTCCTAAGGGAAAAACAATGTATTTAAAACCTAATCTTAAGAGTTCATCTGGAGCAACACCTAATGACCAGATTCAGTGGTTTGTAGAATCGGGGTCGGATACAGTTTGTGATAAAAGTATGTCTGCGGATTATACAGTATCATTTACAGGTAAAGCAGCAGGAAAGATATCCGTAACTCTTAAGGCAGTTGGCGGGGATGGTACTGAAAAACAGGTAAAAGCATATATAAATGTATATGTTCCTGCAACAGAAATAGATATAAGAATAAATAATTCAATTACAGATATATATACTGTGGAAGTAGGAGCTGTATCCACTCTTACGGGAGTGTTTAAGCCTTCTGACAGTACAGACTCTATAACATGGTCTGTGACAGATAATGATAATAATGTTGAATTAACTAAAAGTAATTCGCTGCAGAATGAAGCAGTTGCAATGACGGCGTTAAAAGTTGGAACTGTACATTTAAAAGCACAGGCAGATTCCGGTGTGGTTGATGAGGTTACGATTCGTGTCATAAAACCGGCAACCAGCATAAAATTTGTACAGGATGGACAGGAAGTTGATACTGGATATGTAACATGGAAAGGAGAAAAGACAATTTCTCTAAATGTATTGGATGAGGATACTACAGATACAACATTTACATGGGGAAGCGTTCAGGATAACGGATTGCTTAGGATTACACCTAATGCAGATGGTAAGTCAGCAGTTATTGAAGGACTGGCTCCGGGTATGCAGCAGATTAAGGTGACAGCTCCATCAGGAAAGACTGCAACACTTAATGTTAATGTCGTAGTACCGGCAGAAAAGATTGAGCTTAATAATACAGAATTGTCAGTATATAAAGGCGACCCTGCAATTAATGTAGTAGCAACATTATCACCGTCAAATACAACTGATGTGGTAAAATGGTCAGTAGACAAGGAAGGTATAGTGACCATAACACCTGATACCGCTAATACTACATCTGAAAAGAAAGCAGTGAAGATACAGGGTATTGAAGCAGGTGTTGTAAATGTAACAGCAACTACAGTAGATGGTCTTAAGCAAAGCATACAGATAACAGTAAATGCTAAAGATGTGGATATTACAACAGTTGCTGATATTCCGGCACAGACGTATTCAGGAAGAGAGATAACACCTTCATTTGCGGTTGTGAATGGAAATGTATCTTTGAGAAAAGATGTAGATTATACAGTTTCATATAAAAATAACATAAATGCAGGTACGGCAACTATAGTTATTGAAGGTATAGGCAATTATGCGGGTACAAAAGAAATTCCATTTGAGATAGTACCAAAGAATATATCATCTGTCCAGAATGGAGTTGTAACTGCAGAAGAATATAATGGTAAAGAGCATAAACCTGATATAAAGCTTACTGATTCAGGAAGCGGTACGGCTGTAGAACTTGTAAATGGAAAAGATTACAGTATTGAATATACAAATAATATATCTGTAGGAGTAGCTACAGCTAAATTTACCGGAAAAGGTAATTATATGGGTGAAAAGACAGTAAGCTTCCAGATAACTGCAAAAAATATAAATGAAAGCAAAGATATTACTATTGAACCTATAAAGAGTATGACATATACAGGAAGTGCTTTGATACCTGATGTTGTTGTAAAAGATGGTACAAAAGTACTTGAGAAAGATAAGGATTACGTAGTATCATTTGCGAATAATGTAAATGCGGGAACAGCTACAGTTACCATAACCGGAAGGGGAAATTATAATAGTAATAAAACATCATCATTTACTATTAATAAACGGTCATTAAGCAAAGCTAAGTTCGCAGCTATACCAAATCAGAACTATACAGGCAAAGCTATTGAACCATATGTTTCTGTTACTGTTTCAGACAGAACATTATCATTAAATACGGATTATAAAGTTAAATATAGTAATAACAAGAAACCTGGTAAAGCAACTATTAAGATTACAGGTATGGGTAATTACAGTTCAAGTGCTACAAAGACATTTGTAATATTACCTTTAGTACCAAGTAATCCTAAGATGTCTTCTAATACATCAAGCAGTGTTACTTTAAAATGGTCAAAGGCTACAGGGGCTACAGGTTATTATGTATATGAATATAATGCAAGTAAAGGAAAACCTTCTAAAAAAGTAGCAACTGTAACTAAAAATACAGCTACAATTAAAAAGTTATCAGCAGGTACAGATAAGGTATATTCTATATATTCATATGTTAAGGTTGGTTCAAAGACTTATAAGAGTGCACAGTATGTTAATGTATCGGCAGGTACTGCAACGAAGACACCGGCAATAAAGAAACTTACTACTGCAGGTTCGTCAGTACAATTAACATGGAAGTCAGTTAAAGGTGCAACGGGATATACTATATATTATGCTACATCTAAAAAAGGAAAGTATAAGAAGTTTGGTGATGTTTCAGGACTGACAGCTAATGTAACAGGTCTTAAGGCAAAACGTACATATTACTTTAAGATTAGAACTTATAGAAATATTGGTGGAAAGTTATATTACAGTTCGTATTCATCAGTAAAATCTAAAAAAGTAAAGGCTTAAGTTGCAAAAGGCTAATAAAAAAGGAACCCGCTGATAAGTGGAGTTCCTTTTTTATTATATAAAATTTTAGCGTACAAAATATTTTGATTTTATAAGTTCTATCGGCATATCTTCTCCGGTCCATATTTTGAATGCTTCAGCCCCTTGATACAGGAGCATAAATAATCCGTTGAATACAGGACAGCTATGCGATTTTGCCATTTTCATAAGTTTTGTTTCTTCAGGATTGTATATTACATCAGATACAATAAGTTCCGGACGGAATATACTTTCATCCTCAATAATGCATGCATCAGTATTTGGAGCCATACCTACAGGAGTTCCGTTTGTTAATATGTCTGAAGATGCGATAGATTCATATAATGCATTTTTATCATCTAAGTCATATAATGTTACTTTGCAGTTAGTATTTTTATTTATTCTTTCTACTAATTGCTCGGCACGTGGATAAAACTGGTCTTTAAGGCTGAATACATTTATGTCTGAAACACCATCTAAAGCAGCTTGGGTGCAGACGGCAGTAGCAGCACCTCCGGCACCCAGTAAAGTCATTTTTTTGCCAATAATATTGTGACCGGCATCTTGTACGGCTTTCATATATCCGATTCCATCAGTATTATATCCTATTAGTTTTCCGTTATCATTAAGTACTGTATTTACTGCACCGATTATTTCAGCAGCGGGACTGGCTTCGTCTATTAATTCAAACATTTTATTTTTTACCGGCATAGTACAGTTAAAACCTTTTACACCAAGAGTTTTAAGACCGGTTACCGCTTCTTTAAGATGGTCAGTATTTACATCAAAACATAGATATACATAATCAAGATTAAGATATCTGAATGATTCATTATGCATCATAGGTGAGATGCTGTGAGCAACGGGGCTTCCGAGAAGTCCGGTTAAACCTGTGTGACCTGTTATGTTGTATTCCATATTTTCCTCATTTCTGCGTACATTTATATGTAAGTCTAAGTTTATTATCGTGTACGCTGCAATAATTACCTTTGATAAAGATACTAATTCAAAAAAATAGATAAGTCAATATGATTTAATTTGCTAATAACATTTTATTATGTTAAAATATAAAAAAATGTATTGAGGAGGCTGATTAAATGAATGCGGTTGTTGTCAGAGATATAGAAATAGGCATAGGACAACCAAAGATATGTATCTCAATTACAGGAAGAAACAGATTGGAAATTCTTAATCAGTTAAACGTGATTAAGGATTTATGTTTTGATATTGTTGAGTGGAGAGTTGATTTTTTTGAAGAAATTTCAGATTTGATAGCTGTAAAGGAGATACTTTTAGATATTGATGGAATACTTGTGAATAAGCCTGTTTTATTTACTTTCAGATCTTCTTTAGAAGGTGGTCAAAAATGGATTCCGGCAGATCAGTATAGTGATTTGATATATACTGCTATTGCTACGGGAGTAGTGGATTTAACAGATGTAGAATTATTTTTAGGTGACAAGTTTGTTGAGAATCTTATTATGCAGGTTCACAGACTTGGTGCCAAAGTAATAGTGTCTAATCATGATTTTTCAAAGACACCGTCTAAAGAGAAAATTGTGGACAGGCTTAAAAATATGGAATATATCGGGGCTGATATTGCAAAAATTGCCGTTATGCCTAAGACCAAAAGAGATGTACTTGCGTTGCTAAATGCAACTTTAGATGTTGAGGATAGGATTGAGATTCCGGTTGTGACAATGGCAATGGGCAATTTGGGTATGATAACACGGATATCCGGCGAAATTTTTAAATCTGCCATTACATTTGGAGCAGGATTTGCAGCATCAGCACCGGGGCAAATGCCGGTTCAGGATTTAAAACAAATTATATCCGTTTTACATAGAAATTTGGAAATTTATTAAAAAGCTGAATTGTAAGTATATTTTATCTGAAATACGGAGGTTTGAAATGAATTACAATATAATGCTGATTGGATTTATGGGAACAGGTAAAACTACGGTTTCAAGAGAACTGTCAAAATCTATGAATATAAAAGAAGTGGATATGGATAGTTACATTGTAAAAAGAGAAGGAATGTCTATTAATGATATTTTTGATAATAAAGGGGAAGAATATTTTAGAAATGTGGAAACAGAATGTCTGAAGGAAATTCAAAAAGAAAAAGGCAGAATAGTGTCATGTGGCGGTGGTGCCGTACTTAAAGACGAGAATGTAAAATACATGAAAGATGGCGGAGTTATAGTATTGCTTACGGCAACTCCCGAGACGGTATATAATCGTGTGAAAAATGGTAAAGAAAGACCTATTTTGAATGGGCATATGAATGTTGAATATATTTCGGAACTTATGGAAAAAAGAAAACAGAGATATCTTGATGTAGCAGATATAAAAATAGTTACAGATGGAAAGACACCTGTTAATATTTGTAATGAAATAGTACAATCATTGGATAAATTAGTAAAAAATAGTTGAAAAAAAATTAATATTATTATAAACTGTATAAAGTGATTTGATAAATTCAAATGTATGAATGTTTAAGGAGGAAGATTAAATGATTTCAGCAGGTGATTTTAGGAATGGAATAACCATTGAATTAGATAATAATATATATCAGATTATCGAATTTCAGCATGTAAAACCGGGAAAAGGTGCTGCATTTGTCAGGACAAAGTTAAAAAATATAAAAGATGGTGGAGTGGTAGAGAAGACGTTCAGACCTACAGAGAAATGTCCACAGGCGAGAATAGATAGAAATGAAATGCAGTATTTGTATAATGATGGAGATTTATACTATTTTATGGATAATACAACATACGAGCAGATTGCGTTAGGAGCAGAAGAAATTGGAGATTCACTTAAGTTCGTTAAAGAAAACGAAATGGTAAAGATGTGTTCTCATAATGGAAATGTTTTTGCAATAGAGCCGCCTTTATCAGTAGAGTTAGAGGTTACTGATACAGAACCGGGATTTAAGGGGGATACAGCAACAGGTGCTACAAAACCTGCAATAGTAGAGACAGGTGCTAAAGTTAATGTGCCACTGTTTGTAGAGCAGGGTGAAAAGATTAAAATTGATACAAGAACAGGTGAATATCTGTCTCGTGTTTAATTGATTGGATATAAAACCGGCGAAGTATAATCATAAAGTTTTAAGATATGTTTTCACCGGTTTTAAATTCTTTAAATATAACATATTAGTTGGAATATCATATGCATCCGTAGCTCAGTGGATAGAGCACTGGCCTCCGGAGCCAGGTGCGTGAGTTCGACTCTCATCGGATGCATTTACATTATTACTTCATCTGAATCTTTGTCATAAATATATACATGATTTGACAGTATTTCACTTTCTTCAACTTCTTCTTTATTCACATCCTGTACCATTAAAGAAAGTTCGTTCTTCATCATGCCGTCAACAGCCGGTACAAGTATGACCTCGTGCACACTGCTTGGAAGAATAAATATATTGGAATTTTTTGATTTGGCAAAATCTTTTAAAATGTTTTTATAAAACATACATGAGGCACCATAAGTTTTGTTACAATTAGTAAGTACATACATCTCGACATGGTTGCTGTTGCTATCCAGATTATCAATTATACTGTTTGTTTCATCTTCGATGGAAATATCTAATGGGATTTTTCCTTCTATCTGCTGGTGCTGTATATCATCAATAAACATTTCCCGTATAATTTCATTCATATTACGAAGTTCTGCCTTTAACATTTTAGGGGTATTTTTAAATGCAGCTTTTGCTATATCTTCAACAGAAATATCCCACATATCTAAATGACTGTTATGTATAACTGCAGTTGCACTTCCAAGAAAATCGCTGTCGATTATGCAATAAAATATAAATGCAAGATCAAGCTTTTTTATATGTGGTACATCTTCAAGCAGTTTACGGTTCTTTTCGGCATTTACTATCCGGTAAGCGATTCTGGTTTTTATTTTGTTAAAATCTTTAAATAATTCTATATCAAATTGAAGACTGTTTTGATGTTCTTCATATAGTCCAAATATCTCATTTACAATACTTCCAAGAGATTTTCCATTCATGTAATCAACATAGTATTGATTAAGATATATGGTTGGAGATATATTAGAATCTGCATCTAAAATAGTAAGTGCATCATATTCAATATCATTTGTTTTTAAAATCTTTGTTATATTTACGTTTTTCTCCTTTCCTAATATTTTTGTTATGCTGGATTTTATATAATCCAGAAATTCAGAGTAATTCATAAACCCCTTTTCTCCTTTGCTAATATATTTTGCAGCCATATAAAATGGAAATGCACGATGAAAAATTACCGATAAGGTATCGAATTGTAAATAGAAGTTATCAGATTGTCTGACATATAATGTTTATATCACATCACATACAGAATGTCAAGTTAAAATCTAAAAGAAAATCTATGTTGCTTTTTTATAGTCGATTTGGTAGAATAATTAAGTTAAATGTACATAGCAGCAGTACGGAGGTATGCATATAATGAGTCAAAATAAATCAAAAAGACAGACAAATTCGTCAAATAAGGCAATAAATAAAAAAAATGATAGATTGAAACATATAGATGATGAAGATAAGGAATTAGATGAACTTGAAAAAATAATAGCAGATTCAGAAAATAAAGATAAGCATAATGAAGAAAATGGTGATGGGAATATAGAGAAAAATTCTGAAGAAAGTACAGAAGATGAAAAAGATGATTTTTTCGCTTCATTAGATAAACAGGAACAGGATATAAAACCATTTAATGAACGTAAGAAAAAAAGAAATGATTCAAAATATGATTTTACAAAGATTGTAGAATTAGTAAAACAAAATACTCAATATGCAATATGGGGTTCAATAATATCTGTTCTGTTTATTGCATTAATAATAGCACTTGCAGTAGATGCAGGTAATAAAAATAGCAATCCGGCAAATAGTGAAAAGAAAGCAGACAATAATAAGCTGATAAAAAACAGTAATAATGAGATAGAAAAACTGGTGAATACCTATTTTTCTTCTATTGTTTCATGTGATGTGGATAAACTTTCTGAAATAATGGATTCAGTTGAGAATATTTCTGCAGAAGCTTTGAAGAAAGAAAGTGAATATATAGAAGAGTATAAAAATATTGAGTGTTATACAAAAAATGGAATAGCTAAAAATGAATATGTTGTATATGTGTATTATGAAAATAAAATACTAAATATAGAAACTCTGGCACCGGGAGCCATAATACTTTATGTTAAAAAGGATGAAGAAAAAGGTATATATAGGATTCATAATGGTATAAGTGATACTGAAATATCAAAGCATATTTCAAAATTATCAGAAGATAAAGATATAAAGCAGTTTAATAAAGATGTTGATGATAAATTTAATAAAGCGTGTGAGAATGATGCAGACCTTAAAGCTTTTTATGATGCATTAATATCAGCATCACAGCCATCTACAGACAATACGGTACCTGCTGAGGGTGAAAATAGTACAGAAGAAACACAGCCACAGGATGTACAGCCATAAAATATCATGAATTATTAACAACATAATAGTATTCTTGACATTATAATTTATAAAATATATAATTAAATGTGTGAAAATTAAATTTATTGGACATATTTTACATATACTTGTATTATGTGTTACATTAAGGAGGAAAGAAAAATGTCATATGTCGACGAAGTGATTGAGCTGGTAGTAAAACAGAATCCAGCTGAGCCTGAATTTCATCAGGCAGTAAAAGAGGTTCTTGAATCATTAAGAGCCGTTGTTGATGCTAATGAGGAGCAGTTCAGAAAAGAAGCAGTTCTTGAGAGATTGGTTAATCCTGAAAGACAGTTTAAGTTCAGAGTGCCTTGGGTAGATGATAAGGGAAATGTACAGGTTAATACCGGTTACAGAGTACAGTTTAATAGTGCTATAGGTCCATATAAGGGTGGACTGAGACTTCATCCGTCAGTGAATCTTGGTATTATTAAATTCCTTGGATTTGAGCAGATTTTCAAGAATTCACTTACAGGTCTTCCAATTGGCGGAGGAAAAGGTGGCTCTGATTTTGATCCAAAAGGAAAATCCGACAGAGAAATTATGGCATTTTGTCAGAGTTTTATGACAGAACTTTGCAAATATATAGGTGCTGACACAGATGTTCCGGCAGGAGATATAGGAACCGGAGCAAGAGAAATCGGATATATGTTTGGACAGTATAAGAGAATCCGTGGAGTATATGAAGGCGTTCTTACAGGAAAAGGATTGTCATATGGCGGTTCACTCGCACGTACAGAAGCTACAGGATATGGATTGTTATATCTTACAGAAGAAATGCTTAAGTGCAATGGTAAAGATATTAATGGAGCTACAGTATGTGTATCAGGTTCAGGTAATGTTGCCATATATGCTACACAGAAGGCACAGCAGTTAGGTGCAAAGGTAGTTACGGTATCAGATTCTACAGGCTGGATTTATGATCCGGAAGGAATTGATGTTGCTCTTCTTAAGGAAGTTAAGGAAGTTAAGAGGGCAAGACTTACAGAGTATGCTGCTGCAAGACCAAGTGCACAGTATCATGAAGGTCGCGGAGTATGGTCTATTAAGTGTGATGTAGCTCTTCCTTGTGCTACACAGAATGAATTATCATTAGATGATGCAAAGGCACTTGTTGCAAATGGATGTATTGCAGTTGCGGAAGGTGCAAATATGCCTACTACATTAGATGCAACTGAATATTTACAGAAAAATGGTGTGTTGTTTGCACCTGGTAAAGCTGCAAATGCAGGTGGTGTTGCAACATCTGCACTTGAAATGTCACAGAACAGCGAAAGATTAAGCTGGACATTTGAAGAAGTTGATTCTAAGCTTAAGAATATTATGGTAAATATTTTTCATAATCTTGATGATGCGGCAAAGAGATATAATTCTGAAGGCAATTATGTAGTCGGAGCTAATATCGCAGGTTTTGAAAAGGTAGTAGATGCTATGCTTGCACAGGGTGTTTGCTAGTAATGTATTGATTATTTTGCCTCGTGAGTGCATATCACTTGCGAGGTATTGTTATAAATACACTCATATACTGGAGGAGCGGAAATATGCAAGTGCGAATTGTACCTTAAAAAGTGCGAACTGTACTAAATGCACTTTTTTGAAAATATATCTGCTATAATAACACTGTTATTTTAATAACAGATAAAATTTCAGAAGGTGCGCAAATGCGAACCAATATGCTAAAGAAATCAATACATGGATTTAAAATGGAGGTTATGCATGAATAAGAAAAAAAGCCTTTATTCAGAAATACTTCTGATTACCATATTACCAATATTACTATTAGGAATTGCTATTACTATATTATGTGTTGACAGATTTTCCCAAACTATATACAGCCAGGTGCAAAAAGAATTGCAGGATATGGCATTAGCAGTTCTTAATACATATGATATAATGTATCCGGGAGATTATGCAATAGAAGAAAAAAATGGTAATAAGGAAGTATATAAGGGTGAGGTGCTTATTACGGGGAATTATGAGTATCTGGATAATCTTAAGGAAGATACGGATATAGATATAACTATATTTTATTATAATACAAGAATACTTACTACAGTATTTAATGATGGTAAAAGGATTGTAGGAACTGATGCAAATAACTTAGTGGAAAAGGAAGTACTTGAAAACAAACAGGCGAAATTTTATAAAAGAATGTACGTAGAGAATGAAGAATTTTTTGCTTATTATAAACCAATACTTAATTCAGATGGGGAATGCTTTGGCATGATATTTGCAGGTAAGCCTATAAAAGATGTAAAAGAAGAAATATATAATAGTATTTTTTTGATAATATTGGTAGCAATAGTTTCTATATGTATAATGGCATTGTTGTATTTATATTATACAAAAATGATAGTAAAGATAATTAAGAATTTACAGGAATTTATGGAAGATATTTCAAGTGGAGAATTATATTCTGAGTTGGACAGTTCAATACTTAATAGAAGTGATGAAATAGGACTTATAGGTAAATCAGCAGTCAAAATGCAAAAATCATTAAAAGTATTTGTGGATCAGGACGTCCTTACCAAGATTAATAACCGCAGATGTGGTGAAAAACTGCTTAATAAAACTATTGCCGAGTCTGTAAATAAAGGAACGAAATTTGCACTGGCGATAGGAGATATAGACTGGTTTAAAAAAGTAAATGATAATTATGGGCATGAATGTGGTGATTTTGTTCTTCAGAGGGTTGCCTGCATTTTAAAGAAAAGTGTAGAAGGAAAAGGTTATGTTGCCAGATGGGGTGGAGAAGAGTTTCTGGTGGTATTTAATAATTCTACGCTTGATACGGCATACAGAATATTATATTCTATTGCAGATGAGATACGAAATACAAAGATTTTTTATGAAAATAAAGAAATAAATATTACAATGACTTTTGGTATAGTGGAAGGAAATAGTGAAGTAAAAGAATATGACATTATAAGAGAAGCAGATAAAAAATTGTATTCAGGAAAAAATGCAGGAAGAGACAGGATTGTAAGATAGATGTATAATAGGAAGTTTTTACATATTTATGTAGAGGAAGATGCTTTTACATTTGAAATAACAGAAAATATTTTGAAAAAGTTTCCTGGTTCAAATGTTATGAAAATTAAGCATTATAAAGATATATTTTGCCGTAAGCATCAGGATTTCAGGGCACAGAAATGTAGTCAGGCACTTATTTTAGCTGTCAACAGAGAAAAAAGTGTGTATAAGGGAGCAAGAGTATGTCAGGATTTTGGAAATGAACATTTTTATTATTGTTCCAATGTGAAAAACTGCATATTTGACTGTGAGTACTGTTATCTTCAGGGAATGTACAGTTCAGGCAATATCGTAATTTTTGTTGATTTGGATAAAATTTTTAAAGAGACTGATGAATTGTTAAGAAAACATCCGGTTTACCTTTGTATATCATATGATACAGATTTACTTGCATTAGAGGGAATAACAGGATTCTTGGAAAAATGGGCACAATTTGCTTCAACGTATAATAATCTGACAATAGAAGTCAGGACAAAAAGTGGCAGTATAATAAATAGCAAATCACAGATTAATAATTTAATTTTTGCCTGGACAATGTCACCTAAACATATTATAGATGCACATGAGTCAGGTACTGCTTCGTTAGAGGCAAGAATAAAAGCGGTAAACAGTGTGATTGATGCAGGGGGAAGGGTTCATTTGTGTTTTGACCCTATTATATATTGTGATAATTTTGAAACCACATATGGTGAAATGTTTGATATGGTATTTAAAAATGTGGATATAACAAAAGTTGAAGGTGTAAGTGTCGGAACATTTAGAATATCAAAATCATATTTGAAAAATATGAGAAAGCAAAGGCTTTGTGAAATTACAGCTTTTCCATACAAATGTATAGATGGTGTCTATCAGTATGATACTTCAATGAATAGTATGATTTTGAATTTTGCATTAAAAAGAATCAGAGAATATTTTGATGATTCAAAAATATTTATCAATTAAGTAAGTGTGAAAAGTGTGAAAAGTGTGAGAAGAAAATCTAAGGCGGTAAAAGGCAGAATGGAGATTTTTAATGAAGACTGCAATTGTTACAGGGGCATCATCAGGAATAGGGGCTTTTATAGCGAAAAATCTGATTGAAGAAGGATATAGGGTGTATGGATTTGGCAGGCATTTTAATGATGTGAATGATATGGAAGAATTCATAACAATTGAACTTGATTTAAAATATACGGACAGACTGGTAAGTGAAATAAAGAAAATAAGAAAAAATGAAAATATAAGCCTTTTGATAAACAATGCAGGTGCAGGATATTTTGCTTTACATGAGGAGCTTAATACAGATAAAATTCATGAAATGGTATGTATTAATCTTGAGATTCCGATGATACTTACACAACTTCTTCTCAGGGATATTAAAAGAAACAGAGGTACAATAATAAATATATCATCAGTAACTGCAAAAAAGAGTAATCCGCATGGATGTGCGTATGGTGCAACTAAAGCGGGGCTTTCAAGTTTTGCTTCCAGTCTCTTTGATGAAACAAGAAAGTATGGTGTAAAGGTTGTGACAATACATCCTGATATGACAAAGACAAATTTATATAGAAATGCTGATTTTGATGTTGGTGATACTGATGACACATACCTTAATCCAAAAGAGGTGGCGGATGCAGTTAAATGGGTATTAAATCAAAGAGAAGGCATGGTAATAACAGATATTACATTAAAGCCGCAATATCACAGGCTTAGCCGCAAATCCAAAAAGGATAAAATAAAACATGAATATATATGACAGGCTTAGAGAACTTAAGAATATTAAAGATGGATATTTACGGTGGAAGGATTATAGGGAAGAACTTACAGAATATATAATAAGCAGCATAGGATATAGTAAAAGGCTGGCAATTTATGGTGCAGGAAGATGTGCAGATATAGACCTTGCTGCATTACAAAAACATAATGTTAAGATTACTCTTTTAGATAATGATATTAGTGCCATGAAAGATGCCGTAGAATTTTATAATGTAAAGAATGTAGATATAATATATAAAGATTTTTTGGGAATAGATGATGAGAGTTACAGGATGTACAGTGATGAACTCAATTATATTATTAATGTAAACAGTACTGTAGACATAAGTAAACTTGCAGAATCAGCAATATTTATGCTTAATGGGATGTATGAAAGTGCGTTTTTGAATACACCACAATTTGGAGAAGGGATATATGATGTCAGTGTATGTGCCGGAGTGTGTAGTCAAATCAATAATATGGCTGCATGGATATGGGATGTTTTTGCTAAATCATTTAATATTAAAGATGAAAGTGTATACAGGCTCATATCAGAGAACAATAATAAAGCCGTAAAAGTGTTTCATGATGCTATACTAAAGTCAGTAAATGATTCGGCGATATTTGTAAATGAATGGTTAAGATGTGGTATGGATAGTTATGTGGAAGGTGCTTATCAGGCTATATCTGATATAGTTTCCAGAAAAAATATGTATGACTATAATGAAGAAATATTATACTGGAAATTTGATGAACCTAATAATGTGAAATATAAGATGCTGCTTCAGCATTTAAAAAAGAAGAATAGGAGGAGTGACATATGAGTGATTTTTTAGTTGCAGGTTTGTTACATATGGAGACAATAGTTAAGGTTGATAAGATACCTGTGGAATTTAATTCTCTTACAAGCAGACATGATACAATTTTTACCAGCATTGGAGGCGATGCTTATAATATGGCACTTGCGCTAAAATGGCTGGGCAACAATACTGATCTTATGGCAATGGTTGATGAGAAAATAGGTCCGGGTATAATTAACAGCAATACAGAATCGGAAATAAAGCTTTCATCAGAATATATTCTGCCTCGTCTTAAAGCAATGCCGTCGGCAGTCACGCTTTATGATGAGAACAAAAGACAGCAGATATTTGAAGATACAAAGGATTTGAGAAATACACAATATGATATAGAACTTTTTGAAAAACGAATAGAAACTGCAGATGCAGTAGTAATGTCTAATCTTCAATTCTGCAAACCTTTAATAGATATGGCATTGGAAAGGCATATTCCGATAGCGGTCAACATAAGAGATTTTAGGAAAGAGGATTTGAATTTCAACAGTAAATTCTTAGATGCGGCTGATATAATTTATGTAAGTGATGATAACCTTGTTAAAGATTCTTATGAGTTTGTAAAAGAGATTGCCGAATTATACTCGCCTGAAATAATTATTCTCGGACAGGGAGCTAAGGGGGTACTTATATATTCTTCAAAAGAAAATATATTTGCTGAATATAAGAGTGTTAAAACTTTGGAAATAGTTAATACTGTTGGTGCAGGAAATGCATTATTTTCATGTTTTCTTCATTACTATTTAAAAGATGGTAATGCAGTTGCTGCAATAAAAAATGCACTGCTGTTTGCATCATATAAGATTGGATTTGTAGGTACATCAAATGGATTTATGACGGAAGAACAGATAAATCACTGGAGAAATATTATATGGAATATTTGATTTAATATTAAAAATGACTGCCATATTGAGATGTGGCAGTCATTTTGTTTGACTTATACACCAATATCAAGTTTTGAAGCAGCACTTTTTATCTCTTTCATATAAGTACTTGAATTGGAAAATAGAGATTTAACTTTGGAAATATCTGCCGATTCAAGCTTTTTTGTATCTAATGTAAGACTGGAATCTTCGTTTATCGTAATACCTATTTTTTTAAGTTCATCTTCCTGTTTCTTTGTAAATTTCATAATTCTATTTGCTCTGTGAGTAACATCAAGAGATGAGGACTTTTTAGCAGATTCAGTAAAATTATTGTAAATGGATACAAATGCACTCACCTTGTTTTTATGATTTGTTTCAGAATTACTCTGTGTTGCATTATAATTAATGCTTCGTATGTCTGTGATAAACTTATTAAGTGCATTTGTGTCATATGAAATAAGTAAATCATTTGAAATACTTTTTCTATTAGAAGCCGTTTTGGCATTTCTGTTTGGGGCATAATATTTGCTCATATAAAAAGATGAGGATAATGTGGAATTATTTGTATTTAACACGTTATTTGAACTCATATGTATTCCTCCTTGTAATATATTATATAAAATATATCGGCAGACAATAAGAAAAACATTAGGTTATATTTCTTGACAATCTTAATGTCAGGATGATAAACTATATGATATTGGATGGCTGTCTGACAAATGGTTGGGCGGCTTTTATATTACATATGGAAAGGTTATGGAAATAGATATGGAATGGATGAAAGGAGCAATATTTGATTTAGATGGTACGCTTATTGATTCAATGGGATTGTGGCGGCAGATTGATGAGGAATTTCTTGGTAAAAGAGGTATTGATGTGCCGGAAGATTATTCAGCACAAATCGCACCTATGGGTGTTGAAGAGACAGCTATATATACAAAGAAAAGATTTGAATTTGATGATACCATTGAAGATATTATAAAAGAGTGGTATGATATGGCATTAGATGCATATTCCAACAGAATAATGCTTAAACCGGGAGCCGAAAAGTATCTTGAATTCTTAAAAAAACGTGGAGTAAAGCTTTCTATAGCTACAGCATCAGATATTAAGCTTGTCATTCCTGTACTTACTAATAATAAAGTACTTGATTTATTTGAGAATATCACTACAATAAAAGAAGTGGAAAGAGGAAAAGGATATCCTGATGTGTACATAAGGGCGGCACAGAAAATGGGACTTTTACCAAATGAATGTGCTGTATATGAAGATATAATACAAGGTATAAAAGGTGCAAAATCAGGTGGATTTTATACTGTAGGAGTGCATGATTACTGGTCAGAATCTGATAAAGATGATATAGTTATGCTGGCAGATAAATATATAGAAAATTATGAAGATTTAATATGAGGAGGCAGAAAATGAAGGAATACTATACACAGATGGAAGCAGCGAAAAAAGGAATTATTACTCCGGAAATGGAGAAGGTTTCTGTAAAGGAAAATATGGATGTAGAAAAATTAAGAAAACTGGTAGCCGCAGGTCAGGTGGCAATTCCTGCAAATGTAAGGCATACATCATTGTCTCCTGAAGGGATAGGAACAGGTTTAAGAACCAAGATAAATGTTAATCTGGGTATATCAGGTGATTGTAAAGACTATGATATGGAGCTGTCGAAGGTGAAAATGGCTATTGATTTTGGATGTGAGGCCATTATGGATCTTAGCAATTATGGTAAGACAAATGAATTCAGGACAAAGCTTGTGGAAATGTCACCTGCAATGATTGGAACTGTACCTATGTATGATGCTATAGGATATCTGGAAAAGGATTTGCTTGAGATTACTGCAAAGGATTTTTTAAGAGTAGTAGAAGCACATGCCAAAGAGGGTGTCGATTTTATGACTATTCACGCCGGAATTAATAAGAGGGCAGTGGAGGCATTTAAGAGGCAGGGACGCCTTATGAATATAGTATCCCGCGGAGGTTCGCTTCTTTTTGCGTGGATGGAAATGACAGGAAACGAGAATCCTTTTTATGAATATTATGATGATGTACTTGAAATATTAAGGGAATATGATGTAACCATAAGTCTTGGAGATGCATTAAGACCCGGATGTATAGCAGACAGTACAGATGCCGGACAAATCAGTGAGCTTATTGAACTGGGAAATCTTACTTTACGTGCATGGGAAAAAGATGTTCAGGTAATGGTAGAAGGACCGGGACATATGGCAATGAACGAGATTGAAGCAAATATGAAGCTTCAAAAAAGGCTTTGTCATAATGCACCATTTTATGTTTTAGGACCACTTGTAACAGATATTGCACCGGGATATGACCATATAACTTCGGCTATAGGAGGAGCTATCGCAGCTGCAAGCGGAGCTGACTTTTTGTGTTATGTAACACCTGCAGAACACTTAAGGCTTCCGGATGTTAATGATGTAAAGGAAGGTATCGTGGCATCAAAGATTGCCGCTCATGCTGCTGATATAGCTAAAGGAATACCAAATGCAAGAGATATAGATAATAAGATGAGTGAGGCACGTCATCGTGTTGATTGGGATGATATGTTTAAACATGCCATTGACCCTGAAAAAGCCAAAAGATATTTTGAGAGTGTTCCGCCGGAAGACAGGCATACATGTTCTATGTGTGGTAAGATGTGCGCAGTAAGAACCACAAATAAGATACTTGCAGGAGAAAAGGTAGAATTCTGTACAGAATTATAATTTAGTTGGAGGATTTACTATGCCTAAAAAAAGCGTTATACAAGAATATAATGCGAAAACACCCATAAGACTTAATAAATTCTTAAGTGATTCAGGAGTCTGCTCAAGACGTGAGGCTGACAGATTAATTGAAGCCGGTAAAGTAATGGTAGATGGCGTAAAAGCACAAAAGGGCATGAAGGTTAGTCAGGGACAGGTTATAACATGCAACGGAGTACAGGTAAAAAGGGAGGAGGAACTTGTGCTGATTGCATTTAATAAACCTGTTGGGATTGAATGTACATCTGACAGGAGCAATCCGGATAACATTATAGATTACATACATTATCCCAAAAGGATTTATACTATAGGACGTCTCGATAAAAATTCGCAGGGGCTTATACTTTTGACAAACGATGGAAATATTGTAAATAAGATATCAAAGTCAGTAAACGGGCATGAAAAAGAATATATAGTAAAGGTAAATAAGCCTGTTACAAAAGAATTTATTACAAAAATGCAGGGTGGAGTAAAAATTCTTGACAGGTATACACGTCCATGCAGAGTGAAGCAGGAAAAAAAAGATGTATTCAGAATAGTCCTTACTCAAGGGATGAACAGACAGATTAGAAGAATGTGTGAGGCACTCGGTTATAAAGTATTAGAGCTGAAGCGGGTACGCATTATGAATATTACACTGGGTAATTTAAAAACAGGTACTTATAGAAATGTTACAAAAGATGAGCTAAACGGATTATTAAAATTAATAAAAGATTCGGTAAATTAAGATTGAGGTGTAAATATGGAGAAGAAAACCGAGAGAATTAAAGAGCTTGTAAAAATATTAAATGAAGCTTCAAAAGCATATTATCAGGATAGCAGCGAGATAATGAGTAATTTTGAATATGACAGACTATATGATGAACTTACTGCATTGGAAAATGAAACCGGAATGGTACTGTCAAACAGTCCTTCAATTCATGTAGGATACGAGGTGCTAAGCCAGCTTCCTAAAGAAACTCATGCAAGTCCTATGCTTTCTTTGGATAAAACAAAGGAAACGGAAAGCCTTAAATCATTTTTGGGGGATAAAACCGGTATTCTGTCATGGAAGCTTGATGGGCTTACAGTGGTTTTAACATATGAAGACGGGGAACTCAAAAAAGCCGTAACCAGAGGAAATGGTCTGGTAGGTGAAGTAATTACAGGTAATGCAAAAGTATTTAAAAATCTTCCTGTTAAAATACCATTTAAAGGACAGCTTATTATACGTGGTGAAGCAGTTATAAAGTATTCTGATTTTAACCGTATAAACAGCGAGTTGGAAGATGTAGACGCCAAATATAAGAATCCAAGAAATCTATGTGCGGGGTCAGTCAGACAGTTAAGCAATGAAATAACACAAAAAAGAAGTGTCAATTTTTATGCTTTTGCATTAATAAAGGCTGATGGTGCAGAATTTAATAATTCTATCTTACGGCAGTTTGAATGGCTGTCGGAGCAGGGCTTTCAGGTTGTAGAGCATCGAATGGTCACGTCAGATGATATAGAAGAAAATGTTGCTTATTTTGCTGAAAAAATAAAGGATTATGAACTTCCATCAGACGGTCTTGTATTAATGTTTGATGATATAGAATACGGAGAATCTCTTGGAGCAACGTCCAAATTTCCTCGAAACGGAATAGCATTTAAGTGGAAGGATGAAACTGCTGTTACAAAACTTAAGGAGATTGAATGGAGTCCTTCCAGAACAGGACTTATTAATCCGGTGGCGATATTTGAGCCGGTGGAACTGGAAGGAACTACTGTATCGAGGGCCAGTGTTCATAATATAAGTATTATGGAAAGTCTTGAACTTGGCATAGGTGATGAAATAGAAGTATATAAGGCAAATATGATAATTCCTCAGATAGCCGAAAATCATACAAGAAGCGGCTCCGTACAGATACCGGATAATTGTCCGGTATGTGGTGGCAAAACAGAGATAAGAAATATGAATGATGCAAAGTCTCTTTATTGTATAAATGAAGAATGTCAGGCAAAGAAGATTAAACTTTATACCCACTTTGTAAGCAGAGATGCAATGAATATTGATGGATTGTCAGAGGAGACACTGGAAAAGTTTATAGACCGCGGTTATATCAAAGAATTTGCTGATATTTATCATTTGAATGAGTATGAAGAAGAAATTGTAGAGGCAAAAGGATTCGGAAGAAAATCTTTCGAAAATATTATCTCCGCCATAGATAATTCCAGAAATACAAATGTAGTACGATTGTTGTACAGTCTTGGTATTATGAACATTGGATTATCGAATGCAAAAATGATATGCAAAGAGTTTGATTATGATATTGAAAAGATACGGAATGCACAAGAAGAAGAACTTACGGATATAGACGGAGTTGGAGAAGTTATATCTGACACATTTACAGAATATTTCCGTTCGGAAGATAATAATATGAAGTTAGACAGACTTTTAAAAGAGCTGAAATTAGAAAAGATGGAATCAGGTTCTTCCGACCAACAAGTATTTTCAGGTGTCAATTTCGTGATTACCGGAAAGGTAATGCACTTTTCCAACAGAAATGAAGTTAAAGAAAAGATTGAAGAGTTAGGCGGAAAGGTTACAGGTTCGGTTACTTCTAAAACGAATTATCTGATAAATAATGATTCAACGTCTAATTCTTCTAAAAATAAGAAAGCTAAAGAATTAGGAATTCGTATAATAACAGAGGACGAATTTATTCAAATGCTTCCATAGATTTATAAAAAAGGAGGCTTTAAAATGCCAATTAAAGTTCAGAGTGATTTACCGGCAAAAGCAGTTATTGAAAGTGAAAATATATTTATAATGGACGAAAAGAAGGCTATTAATCAGGACATTCGTCCATTACAGATTGGAATTCTCAATCTCATGCCTTTAAAACATGAGACAGAGATACAGCTTTTAAGATTATTATCTAATACCCCTATTCAGGTGGATGTAACGTTTGTATTTGTGGAAAGCCACATTTCAAAAAACACACCGGCAAGCCACCTTAATAATTTTTATAAAACATTTAGTGAAATAAAAAACAGAAAATTTGACGGATTTATTATAACCGGAGCACCGGTTGAGACTATGAAATATGAAGAAGTAGGATATTGGGATGAACTTACAAAAATAATGGATTGGACAAAGACTAATGTAACTTCTACATTTCATATATGCTGGGGGGCACAGGCAGCACTATATTATCATTTTGGTATACAAAAGCATTTACTTCCGGAGAAGTTGTTCGGAATATATGAACATACAGTGATTCATAGAAAGGTGCCGCTTATGCGGGGGTTTGATGATGTATTTCTGGCTCCTCATTCCAGACATACTGAGGTAAAAGCAGAGGATATAAGGAATGAAAAAAGGCTGAATATTCTTGCAGAATCGGATGTGGCAGGAGTACTGGTAGCTATTGCTGAAGACGGAAAGCAGATATTTTTAATGGGTCATCCTGAATATGACAGAATCACTCTGGATACAGAGTATAAACGTGATACTGCTAAGGGAATGGATATAAAAATTCCGTATAATTACTATAAGGATGATAATCCTGAAAATGCTCCGCTTCTGACATGGCGTGCACATGCTAATGCGTTGTATACTAATTGGCTTAATTATTATGTTTATCAGATAACGCCGTATGAGTTGTAGCAATGCTTGAAAAATATAGGGTTTATGCATGTTCAGATGAATTTATAATTTCACGTATTTTCACATAAATTCACGTAATTTTATAGATAAATGGTGTAGTAAATAAAAACAAAAATGATCCTTGATATGTATTAGATAGTACGATATATTTACAATAAAATTTGTGCTAAGATTTATAATGAGTATATAATTGATGAGATATATTTTTACTTTAAATCTAAACGTAAAAAATAGGGTAGGAAAGAACCAACAAATCTTTCCTACCCTATATAATATTTAGTGAGACTAAAAGGAAATAGAGATCAAGAAAATTGATGTATATAAAACTAAGGTTGAGGAAGCTATTGGAAATATGGTTGGATAAAATAATAGATTTATTGACTTGTAAAAATTGTGGTTATTAATCCTATTATGAGATATAATGAATATAAATATCTTATGGGAGGATTTTGCTATGGGATTGGTAGCAGCAAAGTGTACTCAGTGTGGTGCAAATATTGAGGTCGATGATACAAAAGAAGCAGGGATTTGTAAGTATTGTGGTACTGCTTTTATAATAGAAAAGGCAATAACGAATTATAATACATATATTACTAATAACACCAATATAAATGCAAATGTTGTTAATGTTTATAATACACAGAAAAATTTTGTTATTAAAGCTGGAAAACTAATAGAATATAATGGTAAAAGCAAAAATGTAATAATACCTTCAGATGTTAATATAATAGGTGGAAAGGCGTTTTCAAAGGCAAATTGGGAAAATGATATAGATGGTAGTAATATAAATAAAATTTTTATACCAGCATCTGTAGTTGAAATAGAAGAAGATGCTTTTTATAATTGTAAAGACCTTGCGGTTGTTGTGATGACAAATGAAACAGCTAAAATAGGATGTAGTTGCTTTTATGGGTGTACGAAATTAACGACAATTAATATTGTTAATAGCAATAATAATATTTTTAATTTCGATGATGTACAAGAAGGCATTGTACAATTACCGAAAAATTTGCAAAAGGTATCTTCTTTACTATTTCATAAATGTGAAAGTATTACTAAAGTCATAATACCTGATGGAGTTACAAGTATTGATTCATTTGCATTTACAAAGGCAATTAGATTAAATGAAATAACAATACCTGATAGTGTAGCGGATGTTGGTGGCGTTAGTGGTGGAGCTTTTCATGAATCGCCTTTCGATAAAGATAACATACATATAGTTCATGCTTCTGAAAGCTGGAAACAAAAGCATTATACAGCAATAAGTTGTTTAGAATCATATGCACCTGTGAAAGAGAATCAAAACAATGGCTGTTACATCGCTACTTGTATATATGGCTCTTATGACTGCCCGCAAGTATGGACGCTTAGAAGATTCAGAGATTATACCCTTGATGAGACATGGTATGGTAGATTATTCATAAAATGTTATTATGCAATCAGTCCGACGCTTGTAAAATGGTTTGGTAAAAGAAAATGGTTTAGAAATTTTTGGAAGTGCAGATTAGATAAGATGGTTTCTGATTTAAACAATAAAGGAGTGAATAATACATTTTATAATGATTGATATTAAGTAGCAAATTATGAAAATGGAAATTTATATAGACGATGAAATTAGATGTTTAAGTATAAATTAATATAAGGAGAAGAGGGCAGTATTATGCAAATGTCAGATTTTTTAACAAAAACAGATCAATATATTAAAAGTATTGATATTGGTCAGAAATTTAAGCTCAATGATATTTTAGGAGAGGATTGTCCTGCATATCCAGGAGCCTGGCTTCGGGATAAAGTTAGGAAAGGTAGATTTAATACTTCCTTATATGTTGTAGAATTTGTTGGAATAGATTATTCAGATACATATATAAAAAAAGCTATAAAAAAAATTAATTATTGATTATATGTCATTTGAAGAATTGCAGTCGGTGGACATTGGGGCAGTAGAGCCAAAGGATGTATAAGTTTATCCTGATTTTTTGCCACGACAAACGCATGAGTAAATAAATTATGAACAATCCATTTTTTTCTGTTAAAATAAAAAGAAAAAGGATGGAATAATAATGGAAGAACTGCTGAACTGGATGGAATACATTGAAGAT
>JAAVHZ010000026.1 GCA_014799465.1 Lachnospiraceae bacterium
AGCAACGAGCCAAGTGGCTGCTTGCAGACATTTGGCGACTGCCGCGAGGGTCAAATACCCCGCAGCTTGCTGCGTTGCAAATTTGATGCCCCGTCAGCTTGCTGCGGGGTATTTGACTCTTGCAAGCAACGAGCCAAAGTCATGGGTGTTAAACTACAAAGAGTTTGGAATTGTAGTAATACAAAAAGTAAGATACATTTTAAAAAAATCATAATCATTATCGTGTTAGAAAAATTAAATTGATTTGTAATGCATCAAAATATATGTATTTATAGAAAACCTAATATTAAATTATATCATAAAATTGTCATAAATTGTAAAAAAAGTTGTTGAGGTGTGCAAATTCTTAATCTAAGTGCATAAAAAGTAGAAAAAACACGAAAAATGTCGACTTAGATTAAGATTTTACACACCTCAGCTATAAATTTCCAAATGTTAATGAAATTTGAGTTATGATATAAAAAAATAAATAGAATGGTGGGAAAAGATGGATAACATCACTGTTGGCAATGTATTAAAAAACAGATATGAGATAATTGCAGAGCTTGGCAAGGGAGGAATGAGTACTGTTTATCTTGCAAAAGATTTAAAACTGGAGTCTTATTGGGCAGTAAAACGTGTAAGAAACGATTCTTCAGTTGATATAGAAGCTTTTAAGATGGAAGTGGAATTATTATCTAGTCTTAACCATTCGGATATTCCAAGAATAGTAGACAGGATAGAGGTAGATAATTATTACTTTGTTATCATGGATTTTATAGATGGAATATCTCTTAAAAGAAAAGTTCAGACAGAAGGACCACAAAAGGAGGAAGATATAGTTGATTGGGTTAAAATGTTGTGTGACATTTTGATATATCTCCATACTACTAAGAGTAATCCTATTATATACAGGGATATGAAACCTGATAATATAATGCTTACCCAGAATGGCAGGGTAAAATTAATAGATTTTGGAATAGCCAAAGAATGTGTCAGAAACGAGAAACAGATTGGAATAGGTACAAAGGGGTATGCAGCACCGGAACAATATGGTGGGGCGTCTAATATTTTAGATGAGAGAACTGATATATATAGCCTTGGGGCAACTATATTTTATCTTGCTACAGGAGAAAGACCTGCGAATCCTCCCAATGGTGTAAAACCTGCGGGCAGCGTCAATCCGTATATATCAGAGGGACTTGAGTATATTATTCATAAATGTACAAGGGATAATCCGGACGAAAGATATAATGACTGCTATGAGCTTAAAGATGATTTAAATAATATTGAAAAAATGACAGGATATTACCGAAGCAGAATGGTAAAAAAACTGCTGTCTTTTGGAATATGTATGGCTATATGTATTATATCAATAATATTTACAGTTGTTGGTCACAATGGTTTAGAGAAAAAGAAGAAAGATAATTATCTGTATTATTATAATCTGGCAGTAGCATCAGTCAGAAAAGGAGATTTGGATTCTGCGTCACAGCAGTATTTAAAGGCATTATCATATGATGCCTCAGAGGTCGGGACATACCTTGAGTATTTTAATTCAATACTACCTGTGGATAATGACGAAAAATATGATGAGAAATTGGAATCGGCAATTAATATAATGAGGAATTCGTATATCAATAATTCTAAATCAGAAATGTATATGAATGAAGAGTTAATGTATGCAGTAGCAAAAAAGTGCCTTGAACTTACGGATGTAGGTTATATTTCTTATGCAGCAGAATATATCAAAATCCTATCTGAAAAAAATTATAAGGCAGATGACTTATTAAGTTACGGGATAATATCTGAAAATTTATCTGAAAATTTTGAAGAAATAGATTTTGAAAGTCTGTATAAGGCTTTGGAAGAACTGGAGGATATAACGGACAATAAAGCCATGACTATAGATGACAAGCTTGATAATTACTACAATATTATGAAAGTATATTCCAGATACCCGTTGTATTTAAGTGAGCAGAATGGAAAAATAACATATTCATATGAAAAAATAGCAGAAATAGGAGAAAAAGCAAGACTGCTGATAGATGAAAATATATTGTCAGAGGAGATAGAGTTTAAAGGAATAATAAAGCTTCATGAAATGGCAGCATCAGGTTTGTGCAGTAAGGTATCGTATTTAGATGATAATATTGAAAAATATAATGCTTATAAAGAAGCAATGCTCTGGTTTGGGTATTTGTATGACTATAATGCTGAACTGGATAGTACATTGCAGTTAAAGAAGGCAAATGCATATATGGGTCTTTACGAATATGCTGATGGAAACAATGCAATACGTGATATTAATAATATTGATTATGCAATAGATGAATATAAGAAGATAGCATTAAAAGATGATTCAAATTTTGTGGCAAAGGTATATCTTACAGAGGCGTTACTAAAAAAAGAACTGGCTGTAAAGGACAGAGAAAAAGATTATACACAGGTAATTCAGAATTACGGACTGGTAGAGGAGTTATACAAAACATCAAAGGACAAGTTGTCAAGTGCTGAAATAACACGTTATTCTGCGTTGAAACAGGAGATGATAAATGCAGGACTGGAGGTAACGGAATAAATGTATGGAATTATGTTTTATACAGGTGCAGTTTTATCGGTGATTTTCTTTTTGCTTTCGGCATTTTTATTCTTTTATAACAGGATTATCAGTGTATGCAGATATTTTATAAAGGGAAAAGGCAATATACAAATAAAAAGAAAAAATGTGACTGTAAATGTGCCGGATGTAGTAGCCGCAGGCGTGGGAGGAGCTACTGAAGTATTAAGTTCAAATAATGAGCCGACAGAAAGATTAGTAAATGATTTGGATGATACTGATGTACTTAACAGGGCACAGGATTTTGCAACAGCACTTTTAGAAGCTGATAAAACAGAGATACTTTAGAAACGAAAATAAATGGTTAAGAATGGAGGAGTATGGTGAATAAAGTTAATAAAAAGGCAGGAATTATTACAGGAATTATTTTAGTAACAATATTTTTTTCAAATATCATATATGCAGGTAACAGTAGAATGAATGGTATATATGTTGAAAAGGTATCAGTTCTTAATGGGAATGATATAGCAACAAATGGTGATATAGTAGAGATAACAGTAAAGTCTGAACAAGAGATTGAGTTTATAGAAAGTCAGATATATATTGGCAACGCAATTATAAGTAATGTAGACATTAAATATGATGATAATGGAAATGGAGAGTATAAAGTATCATACAAAATACCGGATGAAATAAGGACAGGAGATGAAAATGAGGTTTTTGAAGGTGATAACGTAAAGTTAGGGTATTCGATAATAGTTAAGGATGCAGGTGGAAATGAAACAGTACTTGAGGCCGGTGAGGATTATCTTATTACTTACTATAAAAGTTTACGAAATTCAATTTTTGAAAACAGTATTGAATATGATGCAAATTTAGTAAATTCTATATATGATTTTGAAAGTTCTGCTGATTATGTAAAAGATGGCGATAAGCTGACAATTACCTTTAAAACAAAGCAACAGATAAATGTAGAAGAAATGACTATATCAGGATATAAGGTGGATTGTACTTCTAATGATGATGTTGAATGGAAGGCTGAACTGCAGATAGATAAAAATATGTTTGAAAATGATAATTTCAATCTGGAATGTAGTTGCAAAATAACTAACAGTGTAGGAAATGAAGACTCATTTACTAAGCATTGTGCTGTTTATTATGCACCTATTAACGTTGAAAATTTAAATATAGAATCTGATAATGGAATTAGTAATGCTGCAAAGAATGGGGATAAAATAAAGATATCTTTTGAAACCGGACACCCTGTAAATACAACAGGAAGTACTTTGGAAATGTCAAAAAGCATAGAAATAGAATTTGATGAAAAAATAATAGATGGTAAATATAAGTATACAAGCGAATTTGAAGTCAAAGATGATGTGGAATTTTATTATAAAAAAATAGGTGCGAATTTGATTTTAAATGACAATGTGGGAAATGAAAAGAAAGTTATTACTCAAGAAAGCGATATTATATATTATGCACCAATAAAAATAGATAATTTAAAAATAGTATCTAAAAATGCAAATAGCAAATTAGTAAAGAATGGAGACATAATAGAAATATCATTTGAAACAAAACATAGAGTACAAGCAACAGTAAGTTCTTTGTATATGTCAGAGAGTGAAAAAATAGAATCTGATGAAGAAAATATCAAAGGTATATATAAGTATACATATAAATTTGAAGTGGGAAATGATAAAAAATATGATAATAAAAAGATAAGTGTTGAGCTTGTTGTTAAAGATGAAGTGGGGAACGAACCTGTAGAAATGTCTGAAGAGAGCAATATTACATACTATGCACCAATAGAAATAGAAAATGTAATAATTGAATCTGAAAATGTAAGTGACAAATTTGTAAAAAATGGAGACATAGTAGAAATATCATTTGAAACAAAACATAAAGTACAAGCAGAAGAAAGTATTTTGAAAATGTCAAAAGACATAAAAATAGAAGATGTTAATGAGGAAACAATTAATAGTGTATATAAGTACACTATTGTGTTTAAAGTACAAGATGATGAAAAGTATGATAGTGAAACGATAAGTGTTAATTTTATCATAAATGATGAAGCAGGAAACACGACTTTCAACGAAACTCTAAAGAGTGATATTACATACTATGCACCAATAAAAGTAAAAAATATAGAAATAGAATCTAAAAAATATGTAAAAGATGGAGACATAATAAAAATATCTTTTGAAACACAACATAAAGTAGATACAGCAGAAAGTACTGTGGAAATGTCCAAAAGTATTAAAACGGAATTTACAGAAAAAGAAATAGAAGGAGTATATAAGTATACATATGATTTTGAAGTGAAAAATGATGAAGAATATGATAATAAGAAGATAGGTATTAATCTTATTTTAAAAGATAAAGCACATAATAAAAAAGAAAAATCTGAGAAAAGTAACATTACATATTATGCACCTATTGAAATAAAAGATTTTAAAATACAATATAAAAATAAAGATGAGGCTTTTGTAAAGAACGGAGATAAAATACAAATAACATTTGAAACCAGTCATCCTGTAAAAAACAATGGAAGTATTTTGAAAATGTCAAAAGACAAAGGAATACAATTCACTCAAGTAAATATTGGTGGTACATATAAGTACACAAGTGAATTTGAAGTAAAAAATGATACAAAATATGATGATAAAAAAATAATTGTAAGCCTGTATTTAAGAGATTATGCAGGAAATTACAAAAAATATGAGAATGAAGAGAGTGATATTACATATTATGCACCAATAAAAATAATGAGTTTGAAAATGCAGACTGATAATAAGAATAATAAGAATCTGGCAAATAAAAATGATACAATAACAGTTTCATTTTGCACAACACATAAAGTAAATATTAAAAAATCAGTTATTAAATTTTCTAAAAACTATAACATGAAAATAGTTAAGAATGGTGAAATGAGAAATGGCAGATATATTTATAAGGTTTCTTATGAGGTGATGAAAGACAGCAGCATTGACGAGCAAAAAATAGGTTTTTCAGTGAGAGTAGGAGATGTGGCAGGAAATAAAACGGTAACTAAAAATGAGAATGATATAACAAATACAGTATTATACTATAAACCTGTCAGTAAGTCTGTCAAACATATTTCATTTAAGTCTTCAAACAACCATGGAACATTAGCTAAAAAAGGTGATACATTGACGTTTTCATTTAAGTCAAGCCATCCGGTAAATGTAAAGGGTAAAATTGCGGGAAGAAATGTAAAATTTATAAGCAGTGATAAAGGCTATAATTGGATAGGTTCAATAAAAGTAACAGGAAAGAAGCTTCAGGATAACAAAGAAATTGAATATAAAATAGATATTTCAGACAAAGCAGGTGGTAAACAATCTTATAAGAATGGAGAAGGTACAAAAAAAATAAAATACTATGCACCAATATCTATAAACGAACTGTCAATGGTAAATCAGGAAGGAAGTAACTTGATTGCAAAAAATGATGATGAGGTTAAAGTCAGTTTTGCAACAACACATCCTGTAAAAATATCAGATGCAACAATTGCCGGACAAAAAGTTGATTTTATAAGAGATGATAAAAGAGATGATACAAACATATATTGGACAGCAAGTTATAAAGTACGTGAGGGAGATACAGCAAATATGGCTGCAATAGCCATGAACTTTATGGTAAATGATGATGCAGGGAATACAGCGATTAAGGTTACACAGGAAGGCATTGATAACGTAATCTACTATGCACCTATTGAGGTGTCTAACCTTAGAATAAGTACTGATAATGCTAAAGACGGAAATCTGTATGCAAAAGACGGAAATACGGTCACAGTAGAATTTAATACAAATCATAAGGCAGATATGTCAATTGGAACTATTGCCGGACATATAGCTGAGATATCGTCTGAAAAATTATCAGACACAAATTATAAATGGAGAATGGATTATACCATAAAGAATGGAGATATAGGTGATTTGTCAAATGTAGGATTTTCATTTTCATTAGATGATGAAGCTCACAATGATAGTGTTAGTATGGATCATAATAGCACAACAATGCAAAATGCAATAACATATTACGCACCTATTATGGCAAATACAGACTACTCATCTGATTATAAGGATGGTACATATGTCAAAAACGGAGACACTATAACTGTTAATTGCAGGACATCACATCCGGTAAAGACTACCAGTGCATCAATAGCAGGCAGACAGGCGACAGTTCAGGGAAACGATACAAATGCTTTATCAATGATATATACAATACCGGAAAATGAAGGTGCAATACCTGAAGACGGCATTAAATTTGAATATACCATAGAAGATATAGCAGGAAATGAACTGAAAGTAAATCAGGTAAGTGATACATCTGTAGTAAAAAATATTATATATGACCGGACATTGCCTGTAGTAAATGTTAGTAATGACAATACAGGAGGAACTTCATTTTATTCAGATACCGCAAAATACAGTCTGGTATATACCGGAACCAACATATTTGAAGATGGAATGTCATGCATAATAAACGGTGTAGAACGAATTGGCGATTTAAAAAAATACCCGACAGATGATGGTTACAGAGTAGATATTGAACTGGATGCAGAAGAAAATTATCTTATAAAAGCTTCATGTATTGATTTGGCAGGAAATAAAGATTCTAGTGATACATCAATATCGGTTACGGTTGATAAGACAAATCCAATTCTCAAGATTGTTAATATAAATACAGGATATATATTTAATTCGGAATTTACATTGGCAGATTATCTGGATATAGAAGAGAAGAATTTAAAAGATATAGACTGTATGCTTACAGATAATGAAGGAACACATGACTGGGATATAAACGATGTTGTCATAGGAGACGGAAAAAAGACAGTTACACTCAAAATGACTGATATGGCAGGAAATGTATCAGATACATATGTATATGAATTTTATGTAGATGTAACAGCACCTTCACCGGTTATTATGGATAAAGATTCAGGATATATGTTTAAGCAGGGAAAAAATTCTAAGAAATTTGCAAAGAATATGAGCCTTAATATATCTTTGGATGAAATAAATGTTGGTAAAGAACCTGATAAATTTACAGCTATAAAAGTATTGGATGAAGATGGAAATGAATATATGGATGTTATTAAATCAGGCAGAGTTGAAGAAGATGGTTCTTATTCCATAAGTATTGCAAAGGATGGTGAATACACACTAAATGTACAGGCTGTTGATTCAGTGGGAAACGATACGGGACTATGCAAGTATAGTTTTATGGTAGGAGAAAAAACATGGTATATAAGGTTTTATGAAAACACACCTGTTTTTGTTACGGTTGTTGTATGTATGTCACTATTGACTGTAATGGGTGCAGCAGGATTTGTTATAAAGAAAAAAGGAAAATGAGGTTTATCTGTAAAATGAACAAAGTTGAGTATGAGGTAGCAGGAATCTCAGACGTTGGGATTGTAAAAAAAGTAAATGAAGACAGCCTTGTTTATAAAGTGGCAGATATGGGCAGCAATTTTGCAGGTATATTTGTGATTGCAGATGGTGTCGGCAATCTGCAGAAAGGTGAGCTTGCAAGTTCAATGACAGTTACGAAGATTATTGAATGGTGGGAAAATGAATTTATGAATAGAAGCGGGGATTTGGATTACTTAAAAAATACATTGTACAGCACCATTGAAGATGCCAATAACCAGCTTGTTAATCTTCAAATAACTGATAACTTAAAAACGGCATCTACATTATCTATAATGTTTCTGTATGGTGATAATTGCACAATATACAATGTTGGGGACAGCAGGATATATAAATACACCCATAATATTTTTAAGCCTAAGATGGAGCAACTTACAGAAGACCACTCATGCGAGATTGAAAAAAATGTTAATGGTTCAATTATAAGGAAAAATGTTCTTACAGAATACATTGGCAAGAAGTCAAATCTGTCAATATTAAAAAAAGAATGCAGGGCTAAGCCGGGAGAGATATATATAGTCTGTAGTGACGGAATATATAAGACAATGACTACTGATGGCATAAGACAGATAGTTGGCAGGAATAAAGATGATATGGTATCTGTGTGCAGGGAACTGGTAAAAAAAGTAAAGAATAATAAGGAAACAGATAATATTTCAGTAATAGCAGTGAAATTAAAGAAATAAAGTCTGGGAGGTAAAAGTATGAATCCATATAAAGTATTAGAAGTATCTGATAAAGCGTCTTTTGATGATATAAGAAAATCATATAGAAGATTGGCAAGAAAATATCATCCTGATGCAAATCCCGGTGATAAAAATGCAGAAGAAAAATTTAAAGAAATAAATGATGCATATACCATATTGTCAGATGAAAGTAAAAGGGCGGAATATGACAGAAAAGAATCTTCTGCAAAGATGAATAAGAAAAGTAATGAAAAAAAGAAGAATCCGTTTGGAGGCAATCCGTTTGGGCAGAGTCCTTTTATGAGAACTCCATTTGGAGAAGATTTTTTTGAAAGGGATGAAAATGTCGAAGAGACAAAAACGGATTTTGGATTCGGAGTGGATAAGGAAAGTATCAATAATCAATTTGCAAATTTTTTTGGATTTAATACAAAAAGGTAGGGTGGAAAAATATGGATTTAAATAAAACAGGTGACGGCTATATTAAGTGTACTGCGGATAAATCCGAGCACATTATTATGGAGCAGATTACAAAGATAAATGCAAGTAATCTGAGTTTGCCGTGTATGAAAGACAGATATGAGGAAAATGTTCTATTTTATCATATAGGTGACAATATTTCGATTACGGAATATTTAAAAAGTACAGTACTTGATTTTGAAAAATTAAAAACACTGGCAGTAAATCTGGCAGAAGTTTTTCTTGAACTGGGGCAGATAGGATTTTCCGAGAAAAAGATACCGTCAGATATTAATTATGTGTTTATAAGCCCCAATACACAGCAGATTAAGGTTATTGAATGTCCTATTGCCGAATATGAGGAAAGAAACAGTTATCAGAAGATAATGAACAGTATATGCAGAAAAGTTCATTCAAAAAAAGCATTTATAATAATAGGTTATATTATGGAAGGCATAAATAGTCCTGATTTTAATCTGGGAAATTTCCTAAAAGATTTGAAAAGCACTGAAAATGTAAGCAGACCGAAGACGGGAAATGTTGTGCAAAAGCAGGTTATTGAAAAGGAAATAATAAGAAATACTACATCTTATGTTTTATGCGGAGTACTGGCAATACTTATGGAAACGGCAGCAGCAGTCATATTTCCATATATTTTTAAAAACTTGGGAATGGGAGAAGACAGATATATGTATTCGCTGCTTTTTACTGCATTACTTACGATAATAGTATTTATTATATGTAAAGCTGCCACATCAAAAGAAACTATAGAAAGTGTAAGGAACGTTGAACCGATAAGGCAGCAGCCTGTAATGCAGATGACACAGAAAACCTTAATTAATGAAAATACCATTGATGAAAAAAATGAACCTGTAAGACCGGCACAGCCTGATTTAGATAAAACCGGAATATTAGAAGAAGAGGTAGAGATAAATCCGGTAAAGAGACAGGAAATGTATAACCGGAATAGTGTACCTACTGCATATCTTATTGATGAGGCAACAAATAAGCAGTATGAGATAAGAAAGAATTATTTCATGATAGGAAGAAGCGGCAGGTGTGACCTTGCAGTGGACAGCAGTGTTGTATCAAAGGAACATGCACAGATAATATATCAATCCGGCGATTTCTATATAAAAGATTTGAAATCCAGTAATTTTACATATTTAAATAAGGCACAGATTGAGCCGGAAGAATTGTATAAGATAGAAAACGGTTCAAGAATAGGTTTTGGCAATAAATGGTATATATTTAAGACAAGCCTGTAGCAGAAAGGTTAATAGATGGAAAGATAATGAATGTCAGTATTTATGATATAGCTTTAAAGAAAAATACAATTATAAATTACAGGTATACCATAAATGATTACATTTCATTTGGAAATACCACCATATTGTATCTGGCAGAAGACAGAGATACGAAGAGACAAGTGCTGGTTAAGGAATTGTACCCGTTAAAGCTTGCAAACAGAGATTTAGACGGAAAGCGTCTGGTTATAAAAAACGATTTGGAAGATGAGTTTTATAAGATACGGGAAGGCTTTGCAAATGAAATAAAGATTGTAAAGAAACTGGCATACGGAGAAATGGGACTTCAAGGGAGGGTTCCAAAATATATTAATGAGTTTGCCGAAAATGATACATTGTACCTTGTGACAGATTATTTTGAAGGATTTGATTTGAAGCAGAGGATAGAAAAAGGTGAATGTCTTAATTTTAGAAAGATTTCTTATGAACTGGCTGATATAGTTCAGAGAGTCCATAATCAGGGAATACTCCATAGAGATATTAAGCTTTCAAATGTATTTATAAAAACTGATGGTACAGTGGCACTGCTTGATTTCGGTTCAGCATGCATCATAAGCGAGGAAAAGCAGTTTATAAAATATGCAAGTAATGGGTATTCGGCACCTGAAATGTATAAAAAAGAAGATAGTACATTGTATGCAGATATATATAGTATAGGTGCTGTAATGTATAAGATGCTCACAGGAGTTATTCCTGTAAGGGCGGACCTTAGAAAAGACAAAGAAATAAAGGATATAACCGAATATGTAAACATACCATGGCCATTAGCAGTCTGGATAATGAGGGCATTAGAATTAAATCCGAAAAAAAGGATAAAAAGTTTATCTATATTAAAATTTTTGCTATAACCTGATTTTCGGTATTTATATAAAATAAAAATAAGAAAGGATAAAAAATATGGACAATATTAAGCAGACAAACAGAACTATTTTATTTGAGGAGTTTAATCCGCAGAAGCTTGACTTAATAACAATGGTCGGAGATGTAAATAACATTGAAAGTCTTACAGATGACCAGATTAAGGAAATTAACGGAAAGCTTCTGGTAAAGGATTTTGATGATTTTTTAGAAAAATTTGAACCGGTTGTATATTCGTATTTTAATGCTGCGAATCAGAAGGTGTTATATACACTGGATAAGCCGGAACATATCCCACCGGAATATATTACAGAGATACCGCTTAATAAGAGAAATGATTTTTTAAATATGCTGTTTACTTTGATAGAAGCAAAGCGTTCACAGGGTGTTATAAACGTTGATTTTAAGTTTGAATCAATACTTGATATGATTTCACCTAAAAAAGTTATGGATGATATTAAACAGATACGAAAGGAAATTAATTATCTTTATGACAAGCACGAGGGAATGGAAGATGGAGACCCTGCAAAGCTTGAGATAGCAGACAAATTAAACTATAAGTTTGAAGAGGCAAGCCAGAATTATAATAATGTTATGGCGATGCTGCCATTGGCAATAGAGGATATTAAGACAAGGCTGTTGTTTACTAATTCTACGGAACAGAAAGATGCAGCACCTTTAAAAATCGGTGTACTCAGCATGAGTGATACAGGAGAACTTAAGGTACTGGAGGCTTCTACAGAGAAGAGAACAGAACTTGCAGAAATAGCAGAAAATACCAGTGCCGGACTTATAGAAACATTTAAAGATGATTATGATGCAGTGGTTCAGGATGAGCCGTCAGATTATGTAAGAAGTCTTGTGGTAAGGACATTCTGTCCGCTTACGGCAGTAATTGATAATCAGATAGATGTAGAAGCCGAGGCAGAAAAGTATAATACATATTTGGAATTTTATAAGGATGCAAAAGATGAGTTTGTTAAAACAGTTAAGCCGTTAGTAGAAAAAATTCTGGGTGTAAAAATGTTCTTTGAACAGTACAACACCAAGGAAAGAGGAATGAGACCTACACTGCTTATTACAAATACAACACTTGAAATGACAACAAAAAGCCTTAATCTTCCAAGAATTGAAACTTATTTAAATACAGTTAATTCAAAGACTGACTTCGACAATACAGTATGGATTGCCATTGTGCCGGAGATAGATATAGAGTCAACGGGAAAAGTAGTGGTGAAAAGACAGCGATTCAAGGGAACTGAAAAATCCGCCGTATCATCAGGTAATACAATAGAAGGACTGACCACGTTAATGCGGGTGCTGATGGAGAATAAGGTACAGACATTCTTTAATTTTAAGTCAGATGAAGAGACTAACTTTAACTATGTGGCAACTCAGGGCGTAGACAAATTTTTGGATAAATGTGAGATGTTAAAAGATAAAAAATATAGTGAATATCTTTCATGCTGTCTTCCTAACTTTACTATTATTCCAAAAGATAAATCAGGTGTACTGATTGACAATAAGATAACAGTAAATGAACAGGGCGGAGCAGAGTTGTCAAAGGCAAGGGAAGATATTATGAAACTTTGGCTCGAAGGTGTATTTGTTGGTGCATCATATGTTGCAGCCGGTATGGTGGCAGCATGGCAGTCTCCTGAATATTTAAGGACTATATTTAAGAATACTACACCAAAATATCCGGGTGTAAGATTTGATATTGAATCAGGGGAAAACGCATTAAGACTGTATACGACAATGGCACATGAGATAACAGGATTTACCAACACAATAAAAAATGCAATAAACTCTAAGGGATTTGGCTTTGTGTTTGCTTCGGAAAATGCACGTTATCAGGGAAATGATATTAAAAATATAACAGTATATAAATCAAGAACGCTGGCAATGGGTGATAATAACAGCTATGAATCAGTATATAAGACATTGGCTGCAACCTATATAGAAAGAATATTAAGATATGTTACAAATGACTTTAAACAGGATAATGTAGTTAAATTTTTTAGTAATAATCCTGCAAGCCAGAAATCAATATGGTCAGCAGACAAAAACTTTGTAAATGCCATTATTCAGGATGGTGATGATTTGGGATATTCAATAGATGAAGAAACGAATGTATGCAATATTAATCTTGGATTTAATGGCGATGTTAAAAATCTTGAGATTGAGATTACAAAATCTACATCAACAATTTAGAAGATTTAAAAACGGTGTTGTACCCTAAAGGGTTCATTGTACTCTAAAGGGTTCAATATAAAAAAAAACAGGAGGTAAAAAAATGAAGTATGAAGTAAAAGTTACAGGACCAGTCAGTGTTACACTGTCCCCTGATGAGGTGACAGCGGTGAAGTTCTACAGTGATTCACCGGATGACAGTAATGCACGTTCAAGTGAATTAACAGTTTCAGCAACTGTGGAAGGAAAGATTCTCATTGATGCATTATCAGATGTACAGTCAGACCAATTGGCTGCATGGTCTGTAAAAGACCATGAAGAAGAATCAGACTATGCAACTGTAGAAATTACATGTACAGGTGCTGATTCATCAGTTGCAAGAAAGGTAACTTTAACAAGTGCATTTTTGGCTTCGTACTATGAATCTTTCAATGGAGGAAGTGCCATTGGAAAATTCAAGGCAGTATTTAAGCAGGTCAAAACAAAGAATGCTGCAACAGCAGTAGAATAATAAGAAGGGAGAAAAGCAATGAATTATACTTTAAAGGTAGACGGAAATGAAATAACCGGAACATCAGTTACATCAGTTGAGCTGGTTACAGAGATGGCAGAAGACGATGAAGGATATACACAGACATATAATGTGGGTATAAAAGTAAAAGGCAATATAGTATCTGAAAAAAGCCTTACAGAACTTTTTAACTGGTCACTGGTTGCATCTGATGACCCTACTGCTTATAAACCGGTTGAAGTTTCATGTATTCATCAGGGCAAATCATCAAGAAACTATAAACTTACAAAAGCTTTTGTAGTTGACTATGGTGAAGATCATAATGAAGCAGGTGAACCTACATATTATCTGTATGTAAAGCAGAAACGTTCAAACGAAGAAAAAGCTTCAGTGTGGAAGTAAAATTTATAAGGGGATATGGCGGCTAAACGCCATATCCTGATATAAGAAATACGGGGTAAGAATCATGGACAGGCATATAAAAAAAGGTATTGCGGAAATATTTGATAAATTGGCATGGGCATGTATGGGTTCCCTCGTTACATGCATTATATATTTAAAGATAGATATAGTTATAAAAGTTATGCTTATAGCGGCAGTGGTGGCTATAGGTGCGGTATATATGGCAGTCGGGTATTATATGTCAATAAACAGACTGAAAATAAGAATTTCGGATGACAATATCCAGACTACAAGAAAGGGAATAGAAAGCATAGTGCTGCTTAATGAAGAAAAGAAAGTAATTAAAAGTTTTAAAATTGTAGGAAAAGCAGGGCTTGTTATAGGAAAATCAGATGAAAATAATGTGGTGGATGTGGATTTATCGGATTTGGCTGTAAGTGAGACCATTTCTGCGGAACATGCAGTATTAAATTATTCAAACGGAAACTGGTATATAGAAGATTCAGATTCAGTGTCAGGAACTGCAGTAAGACGTTCATATGAAAATGATATCCACTATTTAAATAAATCGGAACAGATAAAGTTAGAGCCACAGGATTACATATATGTCGGTAAGGCATTATTGCAGGTTATATAAAAAATTACGCTAAGAATGGAGAATGAATATGGGACTTAATCGATGTAAAAACGGACATATGTACAGTGCCAGAAAATATGGGGATACATGTCCGTATTGTAATACAGAACTTGACAGAAATTCAATGACAAATACGGCTTCAGGATTTTTTGTGGATGACCCGGATAAGACAATGCCGTTAATGGATGTTACAGGAGGTGCAGATCCGGTCACCGGATGGCTGGTGTGCATTGAAGGACCACAGTATGGAAAAGATTTCAAAATAAAAGCAGGTAAAAATTTTATGGGCAGAGCCGATAATATGCAGATACAGATATTGGGTGATAATGCAATATCAAGGGTGAATCATGCGGCAATAGTATATGACAGTAAGAACAGGTCAACGTTTCTGATGCCGGGAGATTCACAGGGACTTGTATACCTTAATAATGAGGCTGTATATGCACCGGTGGAGCTTCATCAGTATTCGATTATTGAACTGGGTAAGAGTAAGTTCATTTTTATTCCATTATGCGGAGAGCATTTTGAGTGGGAAAATAATAATGATGGTGACAGTGAAGGCATGGATGTATTTTAGTAAATGCATGTCAGAGAGGTGTAGAATATGCAGGAGATTTTTTTAAATCAATATACATGTATTGTCCTTCTTATCCTTTTTATAATTATATTTGCAGCACTTAATTTTATTATGAATATGGAGGATATTCCGTTTTTTAAGAAAAAAGGGGATGTTATAGACTTTATAGGAATTGGAATGGCACAGTACATAGGTACAAGAGAAAAACAGGATGATTCTTTTGATTCACAAAGGGACGGTAATATGGCATTTGCCATAGTTGCCGATGGAATCGGAGGATTTATGGATGGGGACATGGCAAGCCGGATAGCTGTGGATACCTTTATGGAAAACTACAGGCATGGCAATGTAAGAGACAATATAAATTATTTTTTTAACTCATCAGCTATGTCTGCCAATGAAAAAATCCGCAGGAAATTTCAGGATACGCCATGTGGCACAACTGTAGTTGCGGCACTTGTGGTAAATAAGAAACTTTACTTTATGTCGGTAGGTGACAGCATAATTGCGGTATTCAGAAATGGAAGGCTTATTCCGGTAAATACAAAACAAAATGTGGAAAACTGGCTTGAGGAGCAGTACATATATGGAAAAATATCAAGGGAACAGGCACTTGGAAGCAAGAAAAACAGAAGATTAATGAATTATGTGGGATATGATGGATTTAAGGCACCGGAGGTGTCAGATAAACCGGTGGAGTTAAGAACTGGAGATAAAGTACTTTTGTATTCGGATGGAGTGGAACTTCTGACACAGATAGAGATGGAAAATATATTATCCAGAAAAATAAGTGTGCAGCAGAAGGCAGAAGAGATTATGAGAAAAATTATGAATAAGCGGGCTAAAAGCAAGGATAATTCCACAGTTATAATATTAGATATACGATAAGATTGGAAGGTATATATGAGAAAAGAAAATTCAGCAGTCAGGACAAAATTTATATCGGAGGCAGGCAGCAGACTGGTAAATGCGGATTATTTTGCATTTGTGGAGTTAGATAATTATGCCTGTTATTGTATAGCTGATGGTATAGACAATGACAGGATGAAAGAAAGTGCAAGATTAGTAGTATCATCAGTAATTGATGAATTTTATCAAAGACCCGGTATGGGCAAAGGTACTATAAAGCATTATCTTGAGGCAGCACATCGTACGCTTTTAAAGGAATCGGGAACTGTAAGACTTGAAGCAAGTGTACTTGTTATTGTAACTGATTATAAGAAGATGCGATATGGTAATGCAGGAAATGCAAGAATGTATCATTGGAGAAACGGGAAAATCATAAACCAGAGCAAAGACCAGTCATTAAGCCGTAATCTGGCGGATAAGGGAGATATTGCCCTTGATAAGATTGAAGAGCATGAAGAGAGGCATAATTTGTACTGTTATGCGGGACAGAGAGGAAGTTTCAGACCTGAGATTTCTAAAAAGGTTAAGATGGCAGACGGAGATATATTATCACTTATGACCTGTGGAATATGGGAAAATACAGGGGTTGCCGAGCTGTTGGATTCTATAGAGGATGCAAAGTCACCTGAAGAGGTATGCTCGGGAATGGAAGAGATTATCTTAAGCCAGCGTCTTAAAAATATACAAAATTATACGTTTTCATGTATTTATATAGATAAAGTATACCGTAATCCTAATAGACAGAGAAATATGAAGATTGTTAAAAGGATACTTATTCCGCTGTGCATTATTTTGTTTATATTAGGCATCGGTTTTACGGTGAAAACGGTAATACTTTATAAAAATATTAATTCCATGTGGAATTGTATTGATTTGGCAGTGGAGGACATGGCTGCGGGATTGGATGAAGAAGGAAATAACAGCTACGATAAGGCGAGTGATATATATAAAAAGTTTGATTCAAGAAGTGAGCTGTCAAAAAACAAAGTTATAGCAGCAAAATCCTATATGAACCTTTTTGAGTATAGGAATGAATATTTAAAAGCAGAGAACTGTCAGGAAAAATATGTGGCAGCCTGTAAACTGCTTACATGTCTTGTGGGCAGCAAGGGATTTGTAAGGCTTGAGAATGACGGAATAGATGATAAAGCACTGGCACTTTCATCACTAAAGCAGGTGAGCAGAAAATATCTGGACGGAGCAGCAAAGGCAGACTTGGAAAATTTCACAGAAGGATTTTCTAAAGAGTATGATAAATTAAAAGCGGAATATAAGGTGTATCAGCTATTGAAGGAAGCACAGACACTATTTGACACACAGATAAATGATGCATCAAAAGAAAGTGAATTGGTACAGGCGGCAAAGGCAGCAGGAATAATAATATATAATTTTGACGGTTCGCAATTTTCGGAAAAGTATAAGGATTTGAAGACGGCAGTTGCCTATGCTTCAAATAATAATATAAAACTTTCAACCACAGAAGACCAATACAATGAATTTTTAAATAGTGTGAGCAGCAGGCTTGCATACATAAAAGGCAGGGCATATGAAAGTGAAGCAGAAGGATTGGTAAATGCAGGTCAGTTTCCGGAAGCTAAAACTGCATATAACAATGCAAAGGATGCACTGCAGAAAGCAGGCAAAGAAACGTATGCCGGAGATATAAGTGACATTGAAGGAAAAATAGCAGGTGTTGACCAGAAGGTTTCAGATGCAAATATGGATAAATTAAATGAAGATACCCGTTTATTAGTGGCACAGGCAGCGGAAAAATTTGATTCAGCCAGATATGATGAAGCACAGAACATATGCAGCCAGGTATCTTCAATGCTGTCACAGGCAGGAGTTTCTTCGGGAATTGTATATGATGATTTGTGCAAATTGCAGGAGAAAATAGTAAGTGCCCAGAATGCTTCCGGTTATGAGAAAGAAGCACAGGAGTATGAAATGCAGGGTGATTACGATATGGCTTTGTCAACATATGAATATGCACAAAAGGCATATGAGGAAGCAGGAGTAAGTGATAAGGAAAAGGAAATGAGACAGAAAATAAATCAGATAAAAAAGATACTCAGTGAACAGGAAACTACTGCGGCAAACACAAATTAATCTTTTTCAAAAGGAGCATTTATATGAAGGATTTGCTTAATAAAAGGATAAACAACATACAAAGTCTTGAAGACAGGAAGGTTTTCAGGGATATTATCAATCATGTATTCATGGATTTGGTTGATTATCAGGAGCGTCAGATTGAGACATTGAAAAGCAGTATATTTGATGAAATGTCCGTTAATGATAAGAGACCTGTTATATATGGAACAATGATTAAAAAGTATGAATATGACGATTCAGATGATTTTATGTTTCCGATGAGTGTTAAGGATGTGGAACCCTATGAATTATCTGCCCAAGAAATAAATCAGTCTATAGTGCGGAATAATTCATTTATGATTGGAAAGACATTTTTAAAATGTGACTTCAAAACTCTTGATAAGCTATATGATTCGGGAAGAACATTTAAAGGAAAAATATATACCGATGCAGGAGTTATAGAGATTAATACGAGGATATGCAGATATAGAAGTTATGAGGAAATGCTGGAGCATTTATATAACGTATTTATAAAAAACGGTTTGGAGTGGATTACACCAAATCTTCCTTATATACATAAATTTGCTGCTTTTATGATAGACACACCTATAGATATATCTGATGATGCGGTTATAGAGAAAATAGAGGTAAATCTTGAAGAATTTGAGGAACACAGGATAGATGATGTACTTCCCGTATGGAATATTGAGCAGACCATGATACAGAGTATTAATTTTCCAATTCCTACACAGGATAACGTACTTAAAGAACACAGATTTGATGTGTATGATTTATCTTCATACCGCTATATACCTGATTTTAAGGATGAAGATTCAGGATATGTAAAGAGGACAAAGGAATCCGTATCTGTAGTGATACCGGAAAGTGAAATCAGGGAATGGCCAATGTATAAGGTGTATCCTGCCATAAACGGCAAGCACTATGTGTATCCGTTTGATATATATGATAATGCATCGGCAGATAATTTTTATAACGGATATTTAAATGCGGGATGCAGAAGTGTGCGTACAAAAGGTGAAATATCAAGGATACTGTATTCATTCAGTGCTTCAGGGATGTTTAAAATAATTGGTTATGAAATGAAAGAAGACGTAGAAAATATTATTTCAGACACATATGCAGTAAATAACTTTATATTGGATGAAATCAGGGCTTCATTTTGCAGTAAAAATGTATTGATAGTGTATTATTCATACAAATATGACAATAAATATGTGGCGGCTGACATAATGAGTTTTATAATATCAGAACTTCAGCAGTACATTCCTGATATGAGATGTATCGGAATAGAAAGGAATGGTACTGTAGAATGAATTATATGTGGGATACGCTAATATTGGCGAAGAGAAAAAATATTGATATAGAAAATATATATTTCAGGCTTGCAGAAATATATTCACCATACTTAGAACTGGCAATGAAATATATTAACTTTTCTATAGATGAGAATACTACGGAACTGGATGTAAATCCGTTCTATAGGTTCGGATACATATTTAACAGAATGTTCATGCCTGATGATGATGAAAGTCAGGAACTTAGGGAAGAACTGTTAAACTGCATGCTGCATTTTATATATAATATTGATATTTATACAGGTATGAATACTCATGAATTTATGAGAATGTTCATAAGAAGTGATATTGAAAATGGATATTTCGGAGAGGAAATGAAAGAAAGCTGGAGTCTGTTCAGTCTTACGGAACAGGAGGTTGTTACAACCCAAATGATTGATATGTATAAGACAGGCTCCGGGGCAGAGGTGCTTAGAAAAGCAATATTAGGTGTATTTAATAACGGATATGTATATTTTAACAAAATACTTAAAGATGAAATTCTTATATTTGCGGGAATAAGGGAAAAGGACATATACAGGCGGAAAATGGAATTTCTTATAGAAATGTTTATGCCGCTTGATTTTAAATACAGGATATATTGGTCAAAACATTTTGGAATAATCGGCAGTGAAGAACTGATGAAAGAGGATGCTATAGTTTTATACTGACAGCGTATGAAAGGAAGTGACATGATGGCAGGGTATACGCTTAATCTTGGAGAGAATAAAAGTACGGCAGAATATACAAGGGCTTACAGGGAGAAAGAACTTGAAGAAATGACTACTATACAGCTAAGAGACATTTGTACCAAAGAAAAGATTATAAAAGGCATTACAAATGTACTTAACAGATATGAACTTATAGAGACAATTCTGCGGTATAGAGGAGAGAAAGAGACATTATTTATATTTGAAAAGGCAGAAGGCGGATATGAGAGGATAGAAGAGATATTAAATAGAAAACTTGGGAGTGCCCTAAGGGATGAGGGAACCATACGGAATCCTGCTAAGATAATAGTATATACCAATCTGGAGATGTCACCCCATGACAGATATCAGGTGGAAATAGACCATCAGAAAAGAGATGGAATCAGCAAGGCAGTAGTAAACCATCTGGGAGAGTCAAATGTCCTGTTGGTAAGTGAAGAAAACGAACTGTGCGGAATATTCAATCTTGTAAGCGACGGGCAGGATGAACCGGAATATTTTCTGGCAAAAAGTGCAGATATACCGGTAACCATGGCACAACACCGTCATTACTTCCTGTTGTTCTTTGAGAAGAAAGAATCAGACTATCTTTACAGTGCTTATTATGACATGGAGCGTTCACCGGCAGCAGTCCTTAACTATTACAGAGTGCCCTTAGTGGATATAGAGATAAGGGAGGCAGAAGAAACGGATGCCATTCTGTCTATAGATTTTGGTACTTCCAATACTACGGCAGGTGCATATCTGGATTATGGATATATAAGCAGGCTGAATGAGCATGATATTTTAAACGGATGCATAAAAACAGATGATATTAATCTGGTGGAATTCCTTGATTATACCAAAACCAGAAAAAAATGGATGCCTCTCCTGCCGACGGTAGTCAGCGTAACGGACTGCAGCAATCCCGAAAGGATAAAGTATAAGTTCGGCTATGATGCACTTAAAGAAACAAAGATTAAATACTATGATGAAACATTCAGTGTATTTTATGAGATAAAACGGTGGGTAAACAGCTATGAAACCATGCAGGAGATAGTGGATAAAAAAGGTAATGTGGCATATGTGCCAAGATACACTATTATAAAGCAGTATTTTGACTATGTGATAAAAAATGCAGAGCAGAGGTTTAAGTGTAAATTCCGAACACTGCATCTTACAAGCCCGGTGAAACTTAAACAACAGTATCATAAAATGTTCAAAGAAATCTTAAGTGATTATAATATAGAGACTGACCATATGCTCGATGAAGGTACGGCAGTGGTATATAACACCATAGCAGGTCTTATAGATAGGAAACGCTATTATGACGGCGAAAAAATGCAGGCACTTATAATAGACTGCGGCGGCGGAACTACCGACCTTTCTTCTTGTTCATTTGTCATTAGAAATGAATCTATGGCATATGACGTTGACATAGAGACCACATATGAAAACGGTGATACTAACTTTGGTGGAAATAATATTACATACCGTATTATGCAGTTTATTAAAATAATATTTGCCAGATATTATACAAGCCATGAAAGCATAAAGCTGGAAGAACTGATACAGGTTCCTGCGGCAGACATATTCCGATATGTGGATGAGTACGGCAAAGACAAGGTATATGAAAATCTGGAAAAGGCATATGAGGAAGCAGAAGATATAATCCCTACAAAGTTTAAGAACTATGAGAACCACACAAGGGATGAATATTTCATGGTAAAGAACAACTTTTACTTTCTGTTCGACATAGCTGACAAGTTGAAAAAGCAGTTCTACATGAATGAAAGTGTTATCCGCAACAGATTCCAGTCCAACTATGAAGAAGAAAATGAAGATTTAAAGATTACAAGGATTGACCGCTGGAATCTGGTGGTGAAGGAAAAGGGGAGGCTTACATATAATCATAACTTTCCTGATGTTATTTTTAACATTAAGGAAGTGGAACTGTTATTAAAGGCTGACATATACGAAATAGTCAATAAGTTCCTGCTCCAGTTTTTTAAGGACGGAACACTCGGTAATTATTCAATAATAAAGCTTACAGGCCAGTCCTGCCGTATAGATATATTCAGGGAGGCACTTAAGGAATTTATACCGGGAAAGTGTATAGAATTCAAGCAACACAGTAATGATAATGCCAGCATAATGGAATTAAAGCTCGCATGTGTAAAAGGTGCAATCCAGTATGTCAATTCCAGAAAGATAGGATTTACGGATGTGAACCTTCATTACTGTATGCCGATGATACCATATTCCGTAACCGGATTTACCCACGAAAACGAAGAAGTACAGCTTATCTGCTGTCTGGATAAAGTTGTAACGGCAGGATATCTGTCAAGAAACAGGGACATAAGACAGCTTGAACTTCTGTTAAAAGACGGATATGGCAAGATAAAGTTCCGTTATAACTACCGCAACAATCCTGATGAATACAAAAAGACCACATTTGAAGACGTGGAAGAATTATACGGCGGATATATTTATCAGGACGATACTGACAATATTACAGACAGGGAAGTGAAATTCTTTGTGTTTGCGGCAGGAGACCAGTGGGGATTTTTCGTAGTTCCGATTACAAGAGACAACACACAGTTATATATAGGCAGGGAAGAATTCTTTGCGTTTGAAAATGATATGTGGGAAGTAGACTTTTTTGACGGTACTAAATAAAAGGAAGGAGGTATGGAAGGGCAATGTTTAAGAATAATTATCCAAGATTTGAAAAAGGCGTGGTACTGAAAGCCACAATGCTTGAAAATATGCTGTTATATCAGAGAAACATGCTTAGCATATTATATGACGGATACTCGGAAGGTATACTGGCAGGCGTAAATCTTAGTATAGAGAACGGCACCACAATAGTTATATCACCGGGAATTATAAAGCATAAGGATATGCTGTATCATATGTATGAAGAAACAAGAGTGGCGGCACATCCGGCACACGATACACAGTATCTCCGTATAAGATTTAAGAAACCGGAGAAGAAGTCGGATGAGGTACAGCTTGAGAGTGAGATAATTCTGGATGAACATCCCACTGGTGTGGAAGATGAAGTGGAGCTGTGCAGATTCGTGTTAAATGATGGTGCAGTTTTAAGGAACAGCTATAGGGATTTAAAAGATTATTCCACACTGCATGATACCGTAAATATTATTGAGACTATGTATTCGGCAGCGGACAGACCAACTTTCAGTCCGGATTTTCTTATGGAATTCGGAAGGGAAATGTTAAAGTACCGCCTTACAGATATTAATGATGTATATTTTGCAAATGAATGTCTGAAAGGAGAGCATATAAAAAGGGAGATTATAGAAAGGTATCTGAGCAGACGGCTTGACATGCCGTATAAAAAGCTAAGTAATCAGGAGATATACAGGAATCTGGTCAGGACAGCGGATATGGCAAGGAAGGGAGAAACTTCGGGTACAGGTAGGAGTGTGATGCAGGCAAGAAGGATGCTGGTGGATTAGGTAAGGAGGGATGTGTAATGAGATGGACTCTGGAGATGGAGGAGGAGTTTATTGACCTTGAGATTATGGAAGATATTCTGGAAGAAAAGAGAACCGTTAAGGGAGATTTTACTACAGGAATATATATTAAAGAGCAGAAGGAGGAGTTTGAGAAGGTTTCGGTATTAGATGGTGAAATAGAACTATATCTGCCTCAAAAAAGAGAGAAAAAGGAACATTATGGTAGGGAGTTTATGTATCCTAAAGTAATGGGAAAATTTGAGGAGTATGTATCTGATGACGGAAGGTTTTGCTTTGCAATTGAAAAATTGGAAGATTGTCTGCCGGAAGATTCGGATATAAAAGCAGATGTTGTAGAAAATATTGAGGACAGGTATGCAAATACGGTCATTACTGAAATCGCAGACTTTGAAAATAAAGGAATGAAAATAGACTCTATTATGGCTGAAGGCATGATAGGAGAAGATTTTGATGAATATGTAGGTTTCATTTTCTTTATAGTTTGTGGTACAGAATTATATAGATTTTATATTATGTCTGAAGATTCACTATGGGATATTACATATAAACTGGGTTTAAGAGTAGTAAAAAATATGGAGTTAAAGGAAGGTATATTATGAAGGATAGTGTAGTAGAAATTGAAGGAATTGACTATAAGTACATAACAGATATTAAATTTCATAAGGGAGCAGATGAACATGGAACTGCTACAATAAAATGTGTTGCAGAAGACGATTATGCGGAAAATATAATTAATCTAAGTGCAGAGGCAGTATGGGTGAGCATAAAGATTGGGGAAGAGGAAGGCGGACCGGCAAATACTACAGTATTTGCTGGAATAATAAATAAAATCGGAGTGGACACAAGACAAGGCGTATCAGAAATATGTATCGACCTGATAGGCGGAAGTTATATGATGGATGTAGAAAGGAAGACACGGACATTCCAAAATGATGAATCAAAACTATCCAATATCATAAATGTATTAAAGGGTGACTGTGAAAAGAGTTTTACGGGAAATCCTGCAATGATAAACAAAGGTGATAAATGTGACATCAGCTTTAAACCGAAATGCAACCTGCTGGTGCAGTATGAAGAAACAGATTATGAATTTCTTAAAAGATGTGCATCCATGCAGGGATTACACCTTATAACATCAATTAATTCAACAAATGCGACCTGTATGAATGTAAATATCGGACTGGTAAGCAGCGGTAAGACAGAAAATTTAGAAACAAAATATTTTAAACAGGAAAAGCAGGTGGCACAGTTTATTGCAGACAAAAAGGCAGGACTTAAAGGTACGGCAGAGGATGACTATGAAACAATGATAGTGAGATGCCGTGATTATTTTGATATTGGAAGTGCAGTAAATATAAACGGAAAAACCATGTATGTTTATAAGGCAGATTCACGATATGACAGCAGCCATAATACTTCCAAAAGCAAATCCAATTATAATAAGGATGAATTTTGGCATGTATACATTTTGGCAGGAGAGAAAAGATTCAAAAAACCGCAGACATTTAACTACAACATGATAGGTGCTTCTCTTCAGTCAAAAGTAAAGGAAGTAAATAAAGCAAAGCTGAAGATAGAATGTGACGTAGACGGAAAAGCAGCAGCAGACCCTTTGGAATTCCCATATGCAACGGTATATTCAACAAATGACGGTACAGGCTGGTACTGCATGCCCGAGGTAGACGATGTAGTAAGGCTGTACCTTCCTACGGAAGATGAAAAAGATGCATATGTAATAAGTGCAGTACATCTTGAAGAAGGAACAGGTTTAAGGGATGACCCGACGCATAAATTCATAATGAATAAATATAAAAAGCAGGTAGAGTTTACAAAGGATACAATAAAAATAACAAATAATGATGGACTGGAAATAAAAATGGAGGATAAAGAAGGCATATCAATTATTTCAAATAAAGACATTAAAATGAGTGCAGATAAGAATATTGATATTCTGAGTACTAAAAACAAAGTCAAGATAAGCGGCCAGTCAGAAGTGATGTTAAAACAAGGTGCATCATCTTATATAAAACTGAAAGGAAATGCCTTAATAAAAGGCAGAAGTGTAGATTTGGAATAGACACATTAAGTTGAAAGACAGGCGAAGGAAAATATGAAATATTATATTTTAAAGCAGGACAAAGATTATACGGATGCCCCGGTCATATCAAACTGGTTCGGAAGGATAGACACCGACAACATAAGACCGGGAAAATACAAAAACCTGAAGGAAATGTATTCCCTGACCATAAGGGATAATAAAGAGCTGTACCCGGTTGATTTCATAATGGAACCGTTCCCGGCAGTTTCGGCAATGGTGGAACACTGCATAAGGGTATATGAACCCAATATAGGATGTTCAAGGCTGTATCTGCTGGAAAAAACAACAGGAAGGGCAGAAGAATATTTTATACCGTATCTGACAGAAGAAGACTGCCTTGCAGAATCAAGCATTGTAAATAGAAACAGAACCGTTATAGAAAAACCTGTAATAGACATAAACAAAGTAAGCAGGGACAGATACATATTCCTGATAGGAAATATGAACAGCAGGTATGTAGTGGTAAGAGAGGAATTCATGGAAAGCATCTTAAGACGCGGGGCAAGGGGAATCAGCCTGATACCCGTAGAACTGGAGAAATAGAAAAGGAGAGTAAATATGTCAGAATACGTAGTAGCAGGGGCAGGATTAAAATGCAGCTTTGGAACAGTACCGGCAACACTTAATGTACCTGTACCAAAAGGAGTGACAATAAACCATAAGAACATGGCGACAATGGTGGATTCAATACCATATGTGAATATAGGGTGTTTCGGCAAATGCAACGTGGTACCGTCTGCACCGAAACCGTGTACGCCATGCGGTGTATGGATGAATACAAGTCCGACAGTAAGGGCGACAGAGATACCGGTACTGACAAAGGATTCATGTATCATATGCCCGGCAGGCGGAGGAATGATTACGATAACAGACTCAGGACAATAAATAATGAAATGGGGTAAGACAGATGGCATCAATAACAATTGACTGTATAGACATAGATGGAATAACGGAAAAATATCTTCTGCTTGATTTGAAACTGAATATAGAGCCGAATGACCACGGACATGCAGAGCTGCTAATCAGGATGGTGGATGAAGGCAGGGGGGAAAACCTGCTGAAAAGCATGGAGAATAAAATGATAACAATAAAGAGCAAGGCAAAAGACAATACGGGCATACTGTTCAAAGGTTACATGGAAAGCTGTATGGTAAGACCGCAGATTGATGGGGAAACAGTAGAGATAGGGCTTGTGACGGCAACGGTAAAAGCGGATGACAAGCTAAAGAGCTGTTCATTCCAGAAGGAAAAAATGAAATATTCGGAAATAATAGATATGACAGCAGCAGAATGTAAAGGCGTATGCAGATATTATGACAGCGGTATAAAAAGTAAAACAATATTGAAACCTGTCATAAGATATAAGGAGACAGGATGGGAATTCATAAAACGTATGGCATCAAGGCACTGGATGCAGGTAATACCGGATGAGACTGCGGACAAGCCGGTATTCACGGTGGGACTGAAACAGGAAGGCTCTGCACCTGAGAGGGGATTTTTCCAAAAGGAGTATATAGATTTTATGGATGTGGGTGCATACATAGAAAGAAAATTAAAGGAGGAGGACTGCAGTGCATCAGCGGAAGATTACAAAGGAATAAAGGCAAGGTCATTTAATAATTATAAAATTGGAATGTCCTCTTCCTTTCGAAGAAAAAATATGGTAATATGTGCCAAGAGGGCTGAAATGGAAGGGGCACAGATAGTATTTACATATGTTCTTGGAAGCAAGGAGCTGTATGCACCGGAACCGAAGTACAACATGAACCTGCATGGAAGATGCCTAGAGGGAAAGGTAGTAAAATGTGAGAATGAGACGGTAAAGATGCAGCTTGACATAGACGTGAAATCAGAAAGCGAAAAGCCCGAAAGTGAACTGTACAGGTTCAACTGGCAGCCCGAGACCGGTAACCTGATGTACTGTATGCCGGAAAAAGACACCGTAGTGTCATTATATGTGGGAGGAGTGGATGAAGGAGAAGCAATAGTAATAAATTCACTTAGGAAAGATAAGGGCAGGGACATCGATGACCCTGAGAAGAGATACCTTACATCATTGGATAAAAAGAGGATGTTCATCAAAAAGAAGGAAATAGGGTTTTCAATGGAGGACAAAGATGAAGGGAAAACATATTTCAGCCTGAATGATGACAAGGGAGGCATATTTAGTACTGACAAGTCGATAACGATACAGGCAGACGGCAAAATCAGAATGATAGGGAAAACGGTAAATGCAGAGGCAGAGAAGGAACTGGAGGCACTAAACGGCACAACAAATGTACAGATAAAGGAACGCATAAATATCAAAGGAACAATGTCATTCTTAGGATATGGAGCGACAGCCCCAGAGCGGCAGGAAAAAGCGGATAAGATGAATACATCAAAGCTAAGGCTTCCGGATAAATATGAGTCGGAACTTGAAAGGATGTCACAGGAGATAATGGAGGGGTATTTCAGGAAAGACGGAGGGAAGCTCAGCCCGGAAGACAGGGCATCAATGGCAAAAACGCTGATTATGGTGCATGAGATGACGGATGTGCAGAAGAGGAAGAATAACCTGCCGCCGGAGAGTGCGGATGTGATGGATTCAAAACAACAGGTCAGTTATTATAAGGGAAATGGAAAATATAACATAAAATATGCATGGGAAGATGATGACACAGTACCGGACACAAGGGAAATGACAATACTGAAAAAAGGGGAACAGTTCGACCGTGTGGGACCGGAGACAGGAAGATGTGTAGGAAAAGTTGGTTCAGACGGAAGCTGTGCAAAGATAGAGGAAAGGTCAATACCATACTATTTTTCAGGAGATGATGTAGAAAAAGAACCGTCATACCACAGGTATGAGGCGAGACAGGACTTCACAAGGGAAAATCTGGAGAGGGCGATAGATGAAACAGAATTTTATACGGATTTACAGAAAGAACAGATGAAAGAGAGCCTGTCCAAGTATTATGACTACAGTCATAAAAAGTATGGGGAAGGAGACGGGCTGACAACAGGAAAGATAGCCCCGATGTTTGGGAAATCCGGAGGAGGAATGCAGCATGACATGCCGTTCAGCATGGATGTATTACAGGATTTGGGAATGATTTCTGCAGTATAGAAAAGGAGAAAACGTTGAATGGATATAATAGAATTAGTAACCAGAATAAAAGAAAAAAACAAAAAATCAGGTGAAAAACTGCCAAGGTTTATAGATGTGGAAGATATAAGTGACAGCAGGGTGTGCATTGACGGTACATGGACAACGGAAACATCAGCATGGGGAATATGCTGGAAAGACGGGGAATGGGTATATTTTGAAACGGACAATGAGAGAGGATATATATGTGGTATTACAAGATATGCAACTGAAGAAGAAGCATGTGAAAATACGTATAAATATCTGAGCAATGCAATAAAGGCAGAGCAGGAAGGGTACAGCCACAGGGATATGGCGGTAAGGTATCTGATGAATAAAAACGGCTATGAAAAGGAGTTGGCAGTACGGACAGTGGATACGGTTATAAAACACGAAGATATTTTTGAAGAAATGTTTAATTATATGAGAATATCTGAATACGGGATAAGAGGTAAAGAATTGAATGAAGGTGGATACAGTGCGAGACAGCTTGTTGAGGAGGAAGGGTTTTCACCTGTTGCTGCCTACAGATTTCTTGCAGAACTCAGGGATAATAAGGATGAAGCAGAGAAAGCGTTAAGGAACGGAAAAGTAAGAAAAGAGTAGGAAGATGTTTTAAAAAGGGTACATATAGATTTTTTTCATTTGGGAGATAAAGCAGTATGACAGAAAAGTAATTAAGGTCTTTTAATAATTATAAAATTGGAATATCCACTTCCTTTTGAAGAAATATGGTAATATGTGCCAAGAGGGCTGAAATGGAAGGGGCACAGATAGTATTTACATATGTTCTTGGAAGCAAAGAGCTGTATGCACCGGAACCGAAGTACAACCTGAACCTGCATGGAAGATGCCTGAAGGGAAAGGTAGTAAAATGTGAGAATGAGACGGTAAAGATGTAGCTTGACATAGACGTGGAATCAGGAAGTACAAAGCCCGAAAGTGAACTGTACAGGTTCAACTGGCAGCCCGAGACCGGCAACCTGATGTACTGTATGCCGGAAAAAGACACCGTAGTGTCATTATATGTGGGAGGAGTGGATGATGACAAGGGAGGCATATTTAGTACTGACAAGTCTATAACGATACAGGCGGACGGTAAAATAAAAATGATAGGGAAAACAGTAAATGCAGAGGCAGAGAAGGAGCTGGAGGTTCTGAACGGCACAACAAATGTACAGATAAAGAATCGTATAAATATCAAAGGGACAATGTCATTCTTAGGATATGGAGCGACAGCCCCGGAGCGGCAGGAAAAAGCGGATAAGATGAATACGTCAAAGCTAAGGCTTCCGGATAAATATGAGTCGGAACTTGAGAGGATGTCACAGGAGATAATGGAGGGGTATTTCAGGAAAGACGGAGGGAAGCTCAGCCCGGAAGACAGGGCATCAATGGCAAAAACGCTGATTATGGTGCATGAGATGGCGGATGTGCAGGAAAGGAAGAATAACCTGCCGCCGGAGAAAGGGGAATTTATCGGAGACAGCCAAAGTATGTATTATGATAAGGCAGGTAATAAATACGGCATAATTTATGCGTGGAAGATGATGACACAGTTCCGGACACAAGGGAGATGACAATACTGAAAAAAGGGGAACAGTTCGACCGGGTGGGACCGGAGACTGGCAGATGTGTAGGGAAAGTAGGTGAAGACGGCAGCTGTGCAAAGATAGAGGAAAGGTCAATACCATACTATTTTTCAGGAGATGATATAGAAAAAGAACCATCATACCACAGGTATGAGGCGAGACAGGACTTCACAAGAGAAAATATGGAGAGGGCGATAGAGGAATCATCATATTCGTCAAAAAGAAAGGAGAGTATGAAAAGGGTATTGTCAAGGTATTATGAGAAAAACAGTGAAAGATATGCACCTGAACTAAATACTGAAGAAATGGACGGACTTACGACAGGAGAAATAGCTCCAATGTTTGGAAAGCCAGGAGGCGGAATGCAGCATGATATGCCATTTAATATGGAAGAACTAAAAGAATTGAAATTAATAGAAGAAGTAGAAATTGTATGAAGGAAAGTAAAGGAGAAATTATGGATGTAATTGAATTAATGGAAAAGATAGATAAGGAAATCGGGTTGAATAATAAAAGAATACCAAGCTATATCCATGTGGATGATATAAGTGACAGTCAGGTATGTATAGATGGTATATGGAGGAATGCCCCATCATCATGGGGAATATGCTGGAAAGAGGGGAAATGGGTATTTTTTGAAACGGATGATGAAAGAGGATACATATGCGGTATAAAAAGATGCATGACAGAGGAAGAGGTATGCGAATATGTATATGAAGATTTAAAATGCAGGGTAGAGGCGAACGAAGAAAATAAGCCGAAGGATATTGCATGCAGGTATATACAGAAAGAGTATGGATATACAGAGGCAGATGCAAAAGAAATGATTCAAAAGATAATGGAAGATAAGGAAGTATTTGAGGAATTTTATAATTATCTGTTTTCAGGGAAGTATTGTAACAAATGGTGGGAGACAATAGAAGTATCAGGGTATAGTGCAGAAAAGCTTGTGGAACAGGAGGGCTTTGCACCGGTTGCAGCATACCGGTTTCTTACAGAACTGAGAGAGAATAAAGATGAGGCAGAGAAAGCGTTAAGGAATGGTACAGTAAGAAAAGAGTAAGCAAATGTTTAATTATATGAGACTGGGTCAATTCAGAAGGAATCTTATAAATATAGTAGGATATATGGCAGAAGAATTAGTAAAGAATGAGGGATTTACGGAAGTGGCAGCATACAGGTTTCTTATGGAATTGAGGGAGAATCATGAAGGGGCAGAAAGGTTATTAAGGAATGGAGAAGTAATAAAAGAGTAGGAATATTCTAAAAACGATTCATATATTTTAAAATTTGGGAAATAAAGCGGCATGATGGGAAAGTTATTAAGGGACAAGACAATACAAATATGAATAACTGCGGAGGGACAGAATGAGGGAAGAAGAAATAAAAAAAGAGCTGGAAGAAGAGATTAAAGAAAGAAAACAGACCGCCATGGAAAGAAGCAGTGAGGAATATAAGAGGGAAAAGGAAAGATATATAGAGGAATTTGTAACAATAATTGACGTCATGTTTAAAAAATGTATAGATTTGCAGAAGATGGATGGAAAAGGGAAAGGAGGAATAAGGTACATATACATAAGTTATATGAGGTCACCAATGGAAGCAGGGTCATATGAATATGTCATAAGGATGCATGATGACACATACCATTATGATACTTTTGAAGTGGAGAGCAGGTTTACGGCAGAGCACAGGATACCATCAATGAAGGAAGATGCAGAATACTTCAACAGGCTGATTATGGGTAAAATAATCAGGTCAAAAAAGTATGAAGTAAAGGATTTCCTCAGGGAATACATGGAGGAAGTATATGTCAAGCCAATGCCGGAGCAGGTAGAGGACAGCATAGAGAGAATAAAGGAACTTGAAAGTTATGGGACTGTGAAGAAAGATGAAAGTATGTCAATCTATTATGGAGAAATGACGGATTGTTATTATAGGAAAATAGAGCTTTACATAGGGGTGTAATTGTAATAGAATAGGAGGTGTAGAGAGAAATGGTAGGTTTTCCTGCAAAACTAGAAAAATTAGAAAATGAAACAGATGATAAAAAGAATAAAAAGGCAATAGAAGCTGAGAAGAAAGGAGATAAAACAGGAAAAAATCAAGAACATATGAAAAAGGTGGATACTTCTGTTGATGATATATTGAGTGGTAAAGCATCAATTCCAACTATACCAGAAGGATTTGAAAAGTGGTTCGATGATTTGACAGTTGATGAACTGAAAAAATTGTTAAAAAACAGAAAAAGAAGAAGGAAAATATTAAGAAAATTTCGAGCTGGAAATAATCATGAATGGTATAAAGTATCACAAGCTGTAAAATTAAAAGAATGGGGAGTTACATTCGATGAAATTAGGAATAGAGCAGTTACAGCAATTAATAAAGATGATATAGATGAGTTATGGTTTGTAAATATAGAAGTTCCAGAAAAAGACAAAAAGAAAAATGGAGTTAAAACAATATCGGGACGTCATTCAGCTGGAAGAGGGTCAACTCATAGCCAAGAAGAAAATTCAGCTAGTACATTGGCACATTTAGAATTAGACAGATTATTTGAAGAATCAAATTCTAAGGAGGAATATTTAATAAAATTAAATAAGTGGGCTGATGAACATATTGAACTAAGACCCAAAGAAGGTGAAGCAGTCAAAGGTAGAAAAGCACTTCCGCCATGTATACGGTTGCCTTAAAAGGAGGAATGTAAAAAGTGAGTAACAGTATGCCAAATGTTTTAGTTTTAACAATAGATAAAATAGATTTTGAAAATGTAGTTAAAAATATGAAAAATGATTGGAATTATCAGTGCGAATATCAAGTTAATGAAGAAAAAAAACTGACATCATATGTTTTTGAGTATTCAAATCTTACTTTTGTATGTTCAGAGTTTAATTCCAGATTCCCAGATGATTTACATAGTGAAATTATAGAGAGCAGATATGGAGAAAATATGGAGAATATATACAATAGGCATCAGTCGTTTTGGATTGTTAGTATTGCTGAGTGTACTGAAACTGACCTGAGAATTGTATATATGATGTTCACTAGAGTAATTATGTCCATAATAAGTGGGAATAAAGAGTGTATTATTTATGATACAAGAAGTAAAGTTGCAGTAGAGTCATATGTGTATTTATCAATGTATAATAATATGAAAATATGTTGGGAACAGAATAAAACGTTTTTTCCGACTGATTTTTATGTTAATATATGTATAGAAGAGATAAATGGAATAAACAGTGGCTATACAATAGGATTTGAAATATTTAATGACTATGAGATTGTTATTGATGAGGAAGATATCAGTGCAAATGAGTTAAGGATAATTATGAAATACATTATAGGAAATGTTATATCAAGGCAGGATAAAATTGGTAATGGGGATACTTTTCCGATACCATTAAACGGACAATATGAAGATGCAATATCTAAGAGGTTTAAGTGTGAAAAATTAAGTAAAGATGCATTAGCAATAGTATTTTGAAGGGAGATAAGATTATGTTAGAAGAATTAATGGATTTACCACAAGAGTGGATTAAGTTATTAGAAAGTATGCCAGAGGTGAAAGAAGATTTTGTAGAACATAAAAAATTGGATATGGATGAAATGATTCCTATTTACTTTTTTAGCTATTTTCAAGATGATTACAGGAAATGTGAACCATTTTTTACTTGTTTTGAAGGTGGAAAGGCTGTATTTGATAATTTCTATGGTATATTTGGAAATAAAGATTCCAATGATAGTGATAAAAATTTAGATGATGAACAAATAATGAAATTGGTTAAAAAGCATATTGAAGGTATGAAGTATTTGATTGAAGAATTAAATGATAAGGAATATTATGATTTTGATTCTATGCAAATATTGATTATGTCTAGGGAGGAGTTTAATCAAAACGAGAGGTTTAAGAATAGTAATGAAGATGGTGGGTTAATGGATGAGGCTAGTGATTCAATGTTAGATAATATATTACCTGAAGAAGAAGATAATCCAATAATGGCATTCCATGAAGCTTTATACGAACAAACACTAGATTATTATATACTATATTACATTTTGTGGCCATTGGGTATGATAAAAAATAAGAATAATCCATTTGAAGCTTATAAAAAATTGTCAGATAATGGTATCCATGTATGCTTAGTAGATCAAAATCTGATGGTAGCAGTAAGGTGAATATACATTTTTACAATAATATGAAGAGATTTCTGAATTATTTTTATTAGCAATGAGAAGAATGTAAACCACAGATTTTAGGCAGACTGTATTGTCATGAAATTAATATGAAAAAGGTTAATATGGAAGTGCATTTGGATATAGTCAGTCAGTTGCAGGAAATAATTTCTTTTTAAAGTTATATTTTTGTAAAAGTGTTCAAAATACAATTAACCTGTAAAAAAATATTGATTATAGTTTATTAACAATAATAAGTTTTAGAAACAATAATGAAAGAGAATTAGTAGCTAAATAGGACTAATTCTCTTTTTGATTTTGTAATATATATAATTCACAATAGACAGTATAGAGGATAACAATGATGACACAGTAGTTACACAAATAGAAGACCTGAGCATTAACGGCATACAGATATATTCCCTTATGATAAAAGGATTTATAGGAGAAGAGCCGGAACAATATGTAGGATACATATATCTGATGATATATGGAACGCAGGTATACAGAATATATGCAATGTCAGAGTTTGAGATTTGGGAGCTGACATATAAGCTGGGAAAGAAAATAGCAGAAAATATAGAGATAAAGGCGGGTTAAATATGAAGGACAATTTTGTATCAGTAGAAGGAATCAATTACAAATACATAACAGACATCAGCTTTCATAAGGGTGTTAATGAGCATGGACATGCAGTCATAAAATGCGTTGCAGAAGATGAAGATGCACAAAACGTACTGAACCTCAGTGCAGAGGCAGTATGGGTAAACGTAAAAATCGGAGAGAAGGAGGGAGGACCGGCAGACACGCCGGTATTTTCAGGAATAATCAGCAGCATTTCAGTAGATACAAGACAGGGGGTATCGGAAATATGCATTGAACTTATTGGCGGAAGTTATATGATGGATGTCCTGAAAGTCACAAAGACATACCAGAACAGCGGGGCAAAACTGTCAAAAATCGTAGACACCGTAAAGGAAAACTGCAGCAAAAACTTTTCGGGGACATCTGCAAAGATAAATAAAGGTAAAAAATGTGAACTGGGATATGAGCCTGAAGGAAAGCTGTTAGTCCAGTATGAAGAAACAGATTACCAGTTCTTAAAAAGATGTGCATCAATGCAGGGTCTTCCACTTATAACATCCATAAATGCAACAGACCCGAACTGTGTGAATATAAATATAGGACTGGTGGAAGGAGGAAAATCCGAAACACTGGATACAAAATTCTACAAACAGGAAAAGCAGATAGCAGAATTCGTATCAGACAAAAGGGCGGGGCTGGAAGGAACATCAGAAGAGGATTATGACACAATAGTAGTAAGATGCCGTGAATACATGGACATAGGAACTGCCGTAAGCATAAACGGAAAGAACATGTATGTATACTCAGCAGACTCCAGATATGACAGCAGCCACAATACATCAAAGGGCAGTTCAAATACCAATAAGGATGAATTCTGGCATGTCTATCTGCTGGCAGGAGAAAAAAGGTTCTGCCAGCCACGCATTTACAATTATGAAATGACAGGGGCATCACTCCAGTCAAAAGTGAAGGAAGTAATAAAAGCAAAACTTAAAATCGAGTGCGACATAGACGGAAAAGCGGCAGAAGACCCGTTGGAATTCCCATATGCAACGGTATATTCAACAAATGACGGCACAGGCTGGTACTGCATGCCGGAGCCGGACGATGTAGTGAGGCTGTACCTTCCAACGGAAGATGAAAAAGATGCATATGTGATAAGTGCGGTACATCTTGAAGAAGGAACGGGACTCAGGAATGACCCGACCCATAAATTCATAATGAATAAATACAAAAAACAGGTGGAATTCACAAAAGAAACCATAAAAATAACCAATAATGACGGACTGGAAATAAAGATGGATGACAAAAAAGGAATATCCATCATATCAGACAAAGACATAAAAATAAATGCGGACAAGAACATAGAAATGCAGAGCACAGGAAAAAAGATAAAAGTCAGCAGCCAGAAGGAAGTATTATTCAAGCAGGGTGCATCATCATACATAAAACTGAACGGCAGTGCAACAATAAAAGGAAACAAGGTGGATATAGAATAAAACGCAGGTGGGATAAAAAAGTGTATCAGCCTGATAAACGGAGACATAAAAATGAAGTATTACATAATAAAACAGGACAAAGACTATACGGATGCACCGGTCATAACAAACTGGTTCGGAAAGATAGATGCAGACAGCATAAGACCGGGAAAATACGGAAAGCTGAAAGAAATGTACTCCCTTCAGGTAAGGGACAATAAAGAAATGTATCCAACTGATATAATAACGGAACCTTTCCCGGCGGTATCAGCCATGGTGGAACACTGCATAAGGACATATGAGCCGAACATAGGGTGTTCAAGGCTGTACCTGTCAGAAAAGACCACAGGGAGGGTGGAAGAATACTTTATCCCGTACCTGACAGAAGTTGACTGCCTTGCACAGGCAAGCATAGTAAACCGGAACAGGACAGTCATAGAAAAGCCGGTAATAGACCTGAAAAAAACAGACATGGACAAATACATTTTCCTGATAGGGAACATGAACAGCAGGAACATAGCAGCAAGGGAAGAATTTATAGAAAGCATCTTAAGACGCAGGGCAAGAGGAATCAGCCTGGTTCCTGTGGAACTGCAGAAATAGAAAGGGAGAGAGAATATGTCAGAATATGTAGTAGCAGGCGCAAGATTAAAATGTAGCTTCGGAACAGTGCCGGCAACACTAAATGTACCCATACCGAAGGGAGTGACCATAAACCATAAGAACATGGCAACAATGGTGGATTCCATACCATATGTGAACATAGGATGCTTCGGCAAATGCAATGTGGTACCGTCAGCACCGAAACCGTGCACACCGTGCGGAGTATGGATGAACACCAGTCCGACGGTAAGGGCGACGGAGATACCGGTACTCACAAAGGACTCATGCATCATATGCCCGGCAGGCGGAGGAATGATAACCATAACAGATTCGGGACAATAAAGAATGAAACGGGGTAAGACGGATGGCATCAATAACAAATGACTGTATAAAAATAGAAGGAATAACGGAAAAACATCTTCTGCTGGACCTGAAGATGAAAATAGAGCCTAATGACCACGGGCATGCAGAGCTGTTAATAAGAATGGTGGACGAAGGCAGGGGAGAGAACCTGTTAAAAAACATGGAAAACAAAATGGTGACCATAAAGAGCACTGCAAAAGACAACACGGGCATACTGTTCAAAGGATACATGGAAAGATGTACGGTAAGACCACAGCTGGACGGTGAGACAGTGGAAATAGGGCTGGTGACTGCAACAATAAAGGCGGACAAAGAGAGGAAAAGCCTGTCATTCCAGAAAAAAGAAATGAAGTATGAAGAAATCATAAAAAAGACGGCATCAGAGTGCAGCGGTGTATGCAGCCACATGGATGACAAAATAAAGAGTGAACAGATAAAAAAGCCCGTAATAAGGTACAAAGAGACGGAATGGGAATTCACGGGAAGGCTTGCATCACGGTACAGGCTGCAGGTGGTGCCGGATGAGACGGCGGATAAGCCCACATTCAGCATAGGTATAAAAAAGGAAGGCTCAGCACCGGAGCGGGGATTTTTTAAGAAGGAATACAAAGACTTTGTAAAAGCAGGTGCATACATAGAAAGAAAACTGCGGGATGAAGAATGCAGTGCATCACAGGAAGACTACAGGGGGATGGAAGTAAGGTCATTTAATACATACAAAATAGGAACAGGTACTACCTATAATGGAAAAAGTATGGTAATATGTGCCAAGAGGGCGGAAACGGAAGGTTCACAGATAGTATTCACATACGTGCTGGGAAGTGAGGAACTGTATTCGCCTGAAAAAACATACAACCACATGTTACATGGAAGGTGTCTGGAAGGGAAAGTGGTAAAATGCGAGAATGAGCGTGTAAAGATGCAGCTTGACATAGACACGGAATCAGGCAATACAAAACCCGAGGGAGAGCTGTACTGGTTCAACTGGCAGCCGGAGACGGGGAACCTGATGTACTGCATGCCGGAAAAGGACACAGTGGTGTCACTGTATGTGGGAGGAACAGACGAAGGAGAAGCAATAGTAATAAACTCACTGAGGAAAGACAAAGGAAAAGACATAGATGACCCGGAGAGGAGATACCTGACAAGCATAGATAAGAAAAGGATGCTTATAAAAAAGAAAGAGAAAGGGTTCTCCATGGAAGATAAGGATTGAGATGGTCAAGCATTTTTGTAACACTAATACTGAAAAGATTTCATTGTACTATGAGTATCTTTTTTCAAATGGAGTAAGATATCCGTTTGAGAGAGTGTAAAATAAAGTGTGTAAGTTACTGGTAACTAAACTTACGCACTTTATTTTTATGATAAGGTGCGATATACTCAAAGAAAGGATGAAAGGATTTATGAGTACAGAACTTATG
>JAAVHZ010000027.1 GCA_014799465.1 Lachnospiraceae bacterium
ACCTGCAGAAACCAAGAAAAACTTAAGAAATACAGCCAAATCAAACATTCTTTGTAAAAAAAGTCCGAAACAAGGTAATAGAACCGATAAATGATTAATTAATCAGTGTTTCCTTAGATATATATAAAAAGATTTCTGAATATGATAATCGGGGAATGAGAGAAATTACTTTTAGTAACTATCATGTAACAGATGAAACACAACAATTAGAGAAATTACTTGTAGATATATTAACCGTTATAGAAAATTCACTGTTTTGGGATATTATATTCAGTGATATAAATTGGAGAGAAGAAAAAAAGAATACTTCCGGTAAAGACTTTAATTATATAAAAGTATCAAATAAGTATGATGGTGTTTTTATAGAATTGAACTTTGAAGTAAACAATAAATTTCATGATTTTGAAAAATACATAAATGAATATGAAATAGAAATTGAGTCGAAATTTAAAGAACGCAAAAATAATATTATGATGTTGGCAGATGAGCGGATGATGTATTCTGATATAGATAAAACGGTCAGAAAGAAATTTGAAAAATTAGAGAATAGTTTACAAATTGATTTTGAAGTATTATTAGAAAGTTCAAAGAGCAAAATAAACTTTGGGAATTTATTAAGAAGAAAACAGGATTTGGATTATACCTATCTTTGTTATGCGGGTGGTGCTTATGAAATATATAGATATGATAAATATAATAACTGCATTAAAATAATTTATTCTTTTGACCAAAATTCGAAACAGTTAGCATCAACCATAAAATATATAGTACCTTATAATGAATATGCATATGGTATTCGTATGCCTGTAATTAATCAATATATATGTAAAGAAAATATTGAACGGTATATTATGTTTAGTAAAAATATTGCTGATAAATTAGTGAAATTGTATGAAAAATCAGTAAATGATAAAATTAATATAGTTCCGGATTATTTAGATTTAAAATATCAAACAGCGTTGATAATAATATAGCAGAGTTGGTATCATATAAGTATGATAGTAGTGTAAATATTTCAAAATCAAAAAAAGAAAGTGATGATATATCTGTTTGTGATGCTCAATTATAAAAAATGGAGAAGATTAATAATGAGTGCAGTTTTTAGTATTAATATAATTGTAAATAGTAGAGTATTATTTGAAACTATTATAAATGAAATTGATAATATAAATAAAGGATATAGATTTAGTCTGAATGAGATAATTCGGATTGACAATTGGGAGTATCAGAATGAAATTATTATTCCAAAGGATTCATATTCGCTTATTGATAATTATCTAGAAGAAGGGAAAAAGATAATAGGTAGTGGAGTATTAAAGAATAACACTTGCGGGTTTATGTTGTGGTATGAAAAAAATATAACTTGTATAGATTTTTGGATATCTACAAAATACATAAGTGAATTGGATTCAGAGATAATAAATCAAAGTAATAAAAAAATTTATAAAGATATAATTATGTGTTTAACCCGGATTTTTAAACATTTTAATTTGAAATGGTGTATAATGGGAATTGAGGTTGAAATTCCGGAGGAGTTGAGTTTTGAAAAATCGTTGGAACATAATAGAAATATGATAACATGTTGGATTTTACCTAAAAAGTGCAAGTATGAAAAACCTGAATCATATTATATCGAAATTGTAAGTGACTTTTTTGTTGGTATGAATAAACAATTTAATACTTTAGATATTTTAGGTAAAAAAGAATAAATTATGGAAGATTGAGAAATAGATGATGAAACGCATACAGAGAGAAGGAAGAGAAGAGCTTTATTTAGATATAGAATCATTTAGTGAATGCAAATTTGTAAATACAGATTTTCATAGAGCTATATTAAATGAAGATATATTATCTAGTGAGTTCTTTAATGTTGATTTTAGAAATGCTAAGTTAAATAACCTGAATATGAATAACTCAAAAGTTGTAGACACAAAATTTATACTTGTCGAAGCTGAAAATGTTGATTTTAGTAATTGTACATTTATAAATACATATATAGCGTATTGCAAGTTTACTAATTGTATATTTAATAATACTGTTTTTATAAAATGTAATTCTGAAAAAAATGAATTTATAAATTGCGAAATGCCACAAATATAACATAATCGAAATAGGTATATATGCATTTGAGATGGTTTGCTGGATACTTATTTGATTATTCTAACTGCAAAAGAAAAACCAGACGTTAATAATAAATTTGAGAGAGGGTGAAAAACATATGGCTGATATACTTTTTCTTCTGCTAGGCTTAATTGTAGTTGTTGGTGAAATTGCGACATTATATAAAATATTAAAAAAAAGATATGGAAAAGAAAGCATTGTAATAGCAGGTAGAGTTATTTCTATATTTGTGGGAGGTGGATTGAAAAAAACATATATTCCTATCGTTGAGGTTTCGATTGATGGAAATATAGAAAAAATTAAGGCGAAAGACAATATGTCAATCAAAGAAAAATATTCATTATATGATAATGTTGAACTGTATTATAACAAATCAGTTGAAAAATGTCCGGTATTAATAAAAAAGGATTATGGTTCTATAATATATGCAATAATTATTTTAATATTGGGATTAGGCATTATTATAAGTGTAATATTTGATCTTTAGAGAATGGGTTTGGTAAAGGTTATACCAGTATATATCCATGGATGTAGTATTAGTTTTGGATATATAAGTATATGAATACATAAATAATGCAAATGCAATTTAATCTGTAAGGAGGAATTTCAAGATGGGATATTCAGCAGTAAATCTCCATGTAAAATTAAAAAATGAGGAGGATGAGATAAAGGTAAAGGAGTATTTTGACAATAGTTGTGATGATACAGAGGGGTTAATGGAAGATATTCCGGAAGAATTCAGAGATGCCATAATGGAAGAAATGGGATATAATCCGGTAAATGGTGGATTTGTAAATCAGTCAGGTTATCTTAGTGTTTGTTCAGAAAAGGTAAGGTTTGACAATTTTGAAATGGTTGCAGAAGAATTATCAGGAACATTGGGGCTGGATGTTTTAGTTGCACTTGTATTTGACAGTGATGCTGCCGTTATACAGGGTTATGTTTCAGGAACAAAGATTTTGGAAGAAGTAAATTCTGCAGAGGATAAAAAGAAAATGGATAGAAAACTGTTCATAGAACATTTTGCACCTGACTGTACAGAAGAGCAGATTGCTTCTGTATGGGACAAGGAGGCAGGAGTATTTGCAGAAGATATTCTATATGAAATGGGACAGATTATGGGAATAAAACTTATACATTGAAAATCGATATTAAAGACTATATGTTAGGTGAAGTTTGAAACAAAGAAGATGTATGCTCCCATACTCTGGGAATTGGTATTATTAATTATAATGAAGCCTCGCAGATATACAGTTCCATTATCCAGCGAAACACTATTGTTCCTGTGAGCAGGACAGCGACATATCATACAATTATGGACTATCAGACTTCTATTGACCTCGGAATATATCAGGGAGAGAACCGGCTGGTAGAAAATAATCTGCTGATTGACAGATTAGAGATTCGGATACCTCCAAACTTAGCAGGCCATGAGAGTATTGATGTCACATTTACCTATGACATTTCAGAAGAAGAGGCAAGAGAGCAAATGAAGGCCATAATCAAAAAATTTCAGAACGCAATGTTTGATTATTAAAAATGCAAAAACAAAGGTGGAACAATCTTGTAAAAATAAGTGATAAGGGCTAAAATAAATATAAAAAAAGGAAATTTCCAGTATAAGCAATACTGGAAGGAAAGAAGACATCCATGAAAAGCCTGACTACAGAGCAGAAAAAGAAGCGTATTTTTGATATTATTCAGATCGGCAGAAGAGAAGATTTTGCAAGCCGTGCATTTGATTTATTTATTGTGCTTGCTATCCTTGTAAATATCATTGTGTTGTTTGCAGAGACCTTTGACGAGATGGCAAAGTATTCAGGAATTCTGCATATTTTAGAATTCGTGACCATGGTTATATTTGTAATAGAGTATCTTTTGAGGATATGGACAGCGCCATACCTGTATCCGGACAAGAGCAGGGGAAAGGCTGTGCTGAGATTTCTCATATCCTCAGATGGAATCGTGGAATTGTGTACGATTCTTCAGTTTTTCTTTTTATCAGGATTTGTGGCATTCCGGATGCTTAGGGTAGTCCGGATTTTCCATTTGTTCCGGATTAATGCCTATTATGATTCTTTTCACGTCATCACTTCGGTTTTGTCCGAAAAAAAGAATCAGATTATTTCTTCTGTTTTTATTATTGCAGTGCTGATGATGTTCTCATCCCTGTGTATGTACAGCACAGAGCATGAGGTTCAGCCACAGGTGTTTCGCAATGCATTTTCAGGCATCTGGTGGAGTACAGCCACCATCCTCACTGTCGGTTATGGGGATATCTATCCCGTCACAACACTTGGTCGTGTCATGGCGATTGTCATTTCCTTTCTTGGGGTAGGTGCAGTAGCCATACCTACCGGCATCATATCTGCCGGATTCGTGGAACAATATACGCGGCTGCAGAATCAGAACAAACCCAGTAAAGGCATCCGGGGAACTGTCAGTATTACCATTGATGAGGATAGTATGTTTGCAGGAAAATCCGTAGACACTATAGAGACACAGTATCAGGTAGATGTCGTTGCATTTGTGCGGGAGGGTGCAGTGATTGTGCCGGTAGACAGCAGCAATATTATGGCAGGTGATGTGCTGATATATCAGACACAATCACATGGACACATCATTAAAGGAAGGGAATGATGAACATTTTAAGTACAAGTATTACAAAAGATGACATTAAATTGCAAACAAAGAATCCGGTAAATGGTGAATTATGATAGTAAAAGAGTTGTTATTAGAGGATAATTATAAAATTTTATTAGAGTATGATGAAGATATAGATTATTATACTCAATGTAAAATTATATTAGATAATGGTAAGAAAAAATATGTATTGATTAAAGACAATATTCTATATTTTAAAAATTTATTTTGTCAGTTTTTATATAATGATAAAAGTTATCAGCTCGATACAAGAATTGACGAAAACGATTTAGCAATACTTTATATAAAATACATTAAATATATTATGTATGGGAAAAAAGATAAGGATTTAATTATTGAAGAACAAAATTGGATTGGAGAAAAATATATTTGTTTTGAAACAAGAAAATATATTACATGGTTTTTTTATAAACAAAATGATATATGTATAAAGGTTACACGAAATACAAAACTGGCAAAGTTTAAAATATTTAGAAGAGATATAGGGTTTATAAATTTTTCAAAGGCTCAATATGTGTGCTGGGTAAATGAAATTCAGAGATTAAGCCAAATGATATAAAATTTATCCTTGTTAAAACAAACTGCAGCTACAGAATTAAAGGTAATAGGAGTAGCACAGGATGCAGGGGTGTTTGTATCAGATGGAGGGATATACAGACCATGAAGTTATTATGTTATATAGAAAAGATATTATCAAATGCTTCAGAGATAAAGAATATTGGAGAGACAAAGATAGAAAATGGATATCTGGATGAAATAAATTTAAAAAAATTGATTAAGTGTTGGAAAGATAATATTATATATGAAATCTATTTTGAAGAATTGCTTGACTATATAGATATTGAATCATTTTCAAATTCGATAATTAATGTAATGATAAGGGAGAATGTTGGTATAGAGAAGATTTCACATATGCCACTAAAAGATGAGATATTAAGTAAACTTGCTTGTGTGAACCAAGATGCATATATGTTATATATTAGAAAGTTGTATACAAATAGTGAATATAGTGAA
>JAAVHZ010000028.1 GCA_014799465.1 Lachnospiraceae bacterium
AGCAACGAGCCAAGTGGCTGCTTGCAGACATTTGGCGACTGCCGCGAGGGTCAAATACCCCGCAGCTTGCTGCGTTGCAAATTTGATGCCCCGTCAGCTTGCTGCGGGGTATTTGACTCAAAGTATTGACACAGACAAGTTAATGACATATAATATGCTTAACAGGACAACCGGAGGATAATTGAAATCTATCCGCTCCAGTGTGCTAACTAAAAATAGTCGTCAGCTTTCTAGGGCAGGGCGACTATTTTTTATGGTTTTTGGCAAGTGTAATAATAGCACAAAGCATAATGATGAAAGTGTGCATTTAAGAATCAATTAAGAAACAGGCAAGATTTAAGTTAAGATTTTTAAGTATAAACATGCTAAAATCAGCAAAGTTCAATAAATTAGTGAAATTCAAGGAGGCAGGCATGAAAGAGATATTAACAGCCAAAGATTTGTGCAAAACATTTTCAAATGAAAGTGTGCAGCAGCATGTACTGAAAAATCTTAATATTCAGATAAGGGAAGGTGATTTTGCCGTAATAATGGGAAATTCAGGTTCCGGTAAGAGCACATTATTATATGCATTGTCAGGAATGGACAGACCCACGCTGGGAAGCATATCTTACCGTGGAGAAGAAATTTCTAAATATTCTAATGACAAACTGGCGGTATTTAGAAGAAAGCATTGTGGGTTTATATTTCAACAGAATTATCTCAATGATACTATGAGCGTATTGGATAACATTATGGTTTGCGGAATGCTGGTAAGTAAAGACAGAAAGGCATTGGCAGAGAAAGCAAAGGAACTTCTGCATCAGGTGGGAATTTCCGAAAATACCTTTAATAAATTTCCGGCACAGTTATCAGGAGGAGAGCAGCAGAGGGTTGCTATGGTAAGAGGAATAATAAATTCACCCGAAATTCTTTTTGCGGACGAACCAACAGGAGCACTTAATTCACAGAATACCGAATATGTACTTAATGTATTGACAGAATTGAATGGTAAAGGGCAGAGCATAGTTATGGTGACACATGATATGAAATCTGCAAGAAGAGGAAACAGGGTGCTGTATCTGAAAGATGGAGTGATTATGGGGGAGCTTGAACTTGGAGTCTATAAGAGTAATGATAAGGAAAGACATGACAGGCTACGTACATTTTTACAGGAAATGGGGTGGTAAAATATGTATCCTTTGTTTTTTATAGCTAAAAAGAATCTGAAAAAGAAAAAGGGAGATGTGGCAGTCTTGTTCATTCTTATTACGTTAGCCACACTTCTATTATATGTAAGTATATCCGGTCTGACAGGTACAAACAGGGTATTGGATACGGCATATGAAAATGCACATACTGCGGATTATTTATTTATAACAAATTCAGAAAGAGAAAGCGAAATTGAAAATGTGCTTTTGGCTCAGAAGGAGGTAGAAGAGTACGAGAAAACAGAGTGTATTTTCTTTAGTGATGGCAAATATCGCAAGGATAAAAATGTAAGTGAGAGTCCTTTGTGCATTGGTGCAGCAGATGATAAAAGATTAATCAGTAAATTGGCGGGAGTGTCCGTGAACAATATAAGGTATAGTGATATTTATCTGCCGTTTTATCTGAGAGCGGCACAGAATTATAAAGAAGGGGATGATATCTTTCTAACATTTGACGGTAAAGAGTACAAGTTTAATGTTGCGGGTTTTGTAGAAGACCCAATATTTGCAACACCGCTTAATATTAGTATTTATTATATGTATATCTCAAGGGCATGCATGGAAGATATTATGAATGAAAATACTTCTTTTAAAAACAGCAGGTGTATGCAATATAAAGTCCGTTTAAAACATGGTGAAAGCAGCAATGATTTTGATGATAAAATAATGTCGGTTTTTACAGAGGAAGTACAAGGAATTAATGATGTATATAATATAGGATTGAATGGAGAACTTATGAAGGGCGGAGATGCTCTTATGTCCAATATCAGTATGGGTATTATTCTGATATTTTCTGCATTACTTATACTTGTTGCACTCATTATTATTCGTTTCAGCATTCATAATTTTATGGAATTGAATTTAAAGAATATGGGGATTCTTCAGGCATCCGGTTATACCATACGTCAGTTAAGAACTATTTCTGTACTGGAAATGGGAATTATTGCATTCTTTGGAATATTGGCAGGAAACATGCTTGGTATACTTTTAAGTGATGTAATCGGAAATTTTCAGGGAATTATGATAGGAATAAGCTGGAATCAGGGATTTAATTTAAAAATATCTGCTTTTACAGCAATTATAACTTTTATAATTATTACAGGTGTTTGTGGAATTTCCAGTGCAGTTTATAGAAAAGTAACGGTATTAGATGCGTTAAGGGGAGGAATACACACTCATAATTTCAAAAAGAATTATTTTCCATTTGAGAAAAGCCATCTGCCATACAGCATAATTATGGCAGGGAAGAATATTATGGGTGAGAAACTGAAAAATCTGTCTATTTTATGTATTATGATATTACTGTCCTTTGCATCATGTGTGGGACTTAATTTATATCAGAATTTTGTTTTGGCTACTACGGATAATCTGGCGAAAATAGTAGGTGCTGAAACAGGAGATGTTATGCTGGAGGGGGATGATTTGGAAAGATTAGGTGTAGAAATAGAAAATTGGGATGAAATAGATAATATACTCTATAGTAACAGTATAAATGTGAAACTGATTAATGGTAAAAATCATCAGACCGTGCTCTGTGATGTCTGGAATGAGCCGGCCGATCTTAAAAATGAAACTATAATAAGAGGACGTGTGCCTGAATTTGACAATGAAATAGTATTGACTACCCGTTTGGCAGATGCATTAAATGTTGATATGGGTGATGTGGTTTATGTAGAAAGTTCAGGGAAGAAATTAGATTATGTAATATCAGGAATTGATCAAAAAACCGGTAATATGGGATTAAAGTCACTTATGACAATGGAGGGTGCCAAAAGGTTAAACGGAAATATATCGGTATCAACATTATATTTATATACCCATAATGGAGTCACTTATGAGGAAATTCAAAGTAAAATATCAAATAAATTTCCGGAAATCAGAATAATAAACAGTGAAAAACTCGTAGCAGAATCAGCATCAGGGGTAAAGCTGGGAATGGCAGCAATTTGTGTTATATTTGTAATTATTACATCCTTTGCAGTCGTAATGGTTGAAGTGCTTTTAGTAAGTTCAAAGATTGTGAAAGAGCGGAAAAATTATGGAATCAATAAAGCACTTGGATATACTACAGGCAGACTTATTTGTCAGACAGTAATTAATAATATGCCCATAATTGTGACAGGTGCTACATTAGGTGCAATTATCAGCTCGTTTCTGATGAATCCTATGATGGTATTGGCTTTTTCATTCTGTAAAATGGAAAAAATCAGTCTTGATATTAATCCGGTATGGATGATTGTGGCGGTTATAGGAATAGCTGTATTGGCAGCAGCAATATCATTTTTGTCTTCTTTAAGAATAAGCAGGATTGAACCGGTAAAGATGCTTTCAGAGGATTAGTAATCAAAAAATGCTTGCTTTCAATTTATGTTGGTGTATAATATTCGGTATGGGGAAAGCCATTAAACAAATATAAATAAAGATAAAGAAGGAGAAATTGGCATGAAAGATATCCAGATTAGTGATTCAATAAAATATGTTGGAGTTGATGACCATGATATAGACCTTTTTGAAAGCCAGTATATAGTACCAAACGGGGTATCATACAATTCATATGTTATACTTGATGAAAAGATAGCTGTTATGGATACGGCAGACAGCAGGGTCACAGAGCAGTGGTTTGCAAATGTAGAATCTGTACTTGGAGACAGAACACCGGATTATCTGGTGGTATCCCATATGGAGCCTGACCACGCTTCTAATATTAAGAAGTTTGTGGAAAAGTATCCTGATGCAAAGATTGTGGGAAATGCAAAAACATTTTCTATGATACCACAGTTTTTTGACATAAGTATTGACGAAAACCATAAAGTGGAGGTAAAAGAAGGTGATGAGCTTTCATTAGGTGAGCATACATTGGTATTTGTCATGGCACCAATGGTTCATTGGCCGGAAGTTATGGTGGAATATGAGAAGAAGGAAAAGATTCTGTTCAGTGCAGATGGATTTGGTAAATTCGGTGCATTAGATACTGAAGAGGACTGGGCGTGTGAGGCAAGAAGATATTACTTCAATATAGTTGGTAAATATGGTGCACAGGTTCAGGCACTTTTGAAGAAGGCAGCAGGACTTGATATAGAAATGATTTGTCCGCTTCATGGTCCGATTTTGAAGGAAAACCTTTCATATTACATTGATAAATATAATGTATGGAGCAGCTATGAGCCTGAAGATAAGGGAATACTTGTAGCATATGCTTCAATTCATGGAAATACTGCAAAGGCTGCAGAAGAGTTTGCAGAGATGCTTAAAAAGGCAGGAGCACCTAAGGTTGCGGTAACAGATTTGTCAAGAGATGATATGGCAGAAGCAATAGAAGATGCTTTTCGTTATGACCGCCTTGTTCTGGCAGCAGCTACATATGATGGTGGATTATTCCCTTGTATGGAAGATTTCTTAAGCCATCTTAAAGCAAAGAATTATCAGAAGAGGACGGTAGGGCTTATTGAAAACGGTTCATGGGCACCGATGGCTGCAAAGCATATGAAGACAGTTTTGGAGTCTATGAAAGATATTACGGTATTAGAACCGGTGGTTTCCATAAAATCTACGCTTAAAGAAGAAAATATGGATTCAATGAATGCGTTGGTTCAGGAATTGGTGAAATAAGGTTAAAACAGTCAAAGAATATAGTCATACAAATAAAGAATTAAGGAAGTATTGAAAAATTCAAAGTAAAAAAGCATTCGGGAAAAGTCCGAATGTTTTTTTACAAAAGTCACATGGGAAAAAGATACAATAATAAAAAATATAAGTAAGAACAAAATTAAAGTCAATGGAAAGACGAAGAAACCGTACGGAGACTGGAGTACGGTTAAACAAAGTGAGAAAGTAAAGTAAGGAAAAGTTAATATCCTTTGAATGAAAGTATCCTGTTTTATTAACATTATCAGGGTTACCTTGAATTTAATAGGGCGGGATGCTTTATTAGTGTTTAAAATATTGTTTATTCCTGTGGGCAAAGACTGCCGCAAACTCTTTGAACCACCGTAAGCGGGAAGAATTTCCCGCCATTTCTATCTGAATGAATTTAGTTGGGAAAATACTTGCAAATCATGTATAGATATGGTATGATGCGAATAGAATAAAACTGTAACGAGTTACAGTTTTGGTCTGGGCGAAAGCTCTTTGGACCACCGTAGGCGGGAAGAATTTCCCGCCATTTCTATTATTATATAAAGGAAAATAATAATGAAAGAACTGAGTGTATTTATTGATGAATCAGGAGATTTTGGAGAAATAAAAGAGCGACCGGCATACTATTTGGTAACATTTGTTTTTCATAATCAGGATAATGGTATAGAAGAACTGGTTTCAAAATTGGAAGAAAGTGTTCGTGGTTCGGGGTTTGATGTGGAGTATATTCATACGGGTCCGGTAATTCGACGAGAGGAAGTATTTGCAAAATATTCTATAGATGAGCGGAGGAAGTTACTGTATAAAATGCTTAACTTTGTGAATAGATGTCCTATTTCTTATTTGACAGTTATTGTAGATAGAAGAGAGGCAACAGATAAGATTGCTTTGTCTGGTAGATTGGCAAAGGCAATCAATAGAGTGATGAGTGAGCATATTGGGTTCTTTTCTGATTTTGATAAGATTATTGTGTATTATGATAATGGACAAATTGAACTTAGTACAATTCTAAATGCAGTATTTTCAATACAATTCTCAAATGTAGAATTTAGAAAAGCTGAACCGCAGAAATATCGGCTATTACAGGCAGCAGATTTTATTTGTTCTATGGAATTGTTGAGGATTAAGCGAGACGAAAAACGATTGAGTAAATCTGAAGAACATTTTTTCTATAAACCGCAAGAGTTAAAGAAAACTTTTTTGAAAAGTGTTGAGAAAAAGAAATTATAGGTACTGTTGTACAGTTTGATTGCAAATTAAATTGTATGGCAGTACTTTTTTAGTGCAATTTGTGGTTGCGTAAGTGCAACAGGAGGTTGGTGGTAATACAATATATAATGTTGTATCATACTGCTATATAATGCAAAAGAAAAAGGAGGATGTCTATGAAGGTTTTAAGAAAATTATTAACATCATTTGCAGCAGTATTGGTGGCAGTACTGCTATCGGTCATTCCTGCATTGGCAGATACAGATGATTTATCAGCATCATATAAGGACATAAGCATAAGCAAGGTGGATGACATAACTGATTTAGCTGGTGCTCCTGATGCGGGTATAAATGAGGGACTTACGGAGATAACCGAAAAAGGTGTCTATACATATTATTATAAGTTTAAACTTTCTAAGCCGGGATATGTAAAGATACAGTCATATGCAGCATTGGTTGAGTATAATTTTCAGTCAGATATGAAAATACAGCTAAGCACAAATAAAAACTTTGATGAAGACCCGGTTATAGAATCATGGATGGATGGCAGTGATGGAAGAAAGTATATGACAGCGTTGGAAGCAGGTACATATTATCTTAAGGTTACTTGTGATGTTTATGAAGATGAAGATTGGACAAATAATAGAAAATTAAGTATCGGAATATATGTAGAAGAAGCATCGAGGTCAGGCAAGAGTACCGGAGCAACAATGAAAAAAGCTATAAGTATGGGAAGTTCTGCTACCGGATTAATAACAAACACATCAAAGAATCAGTGGTTTAAGTTTAGTGTACCACAGAAAAGTGATGTTACATTAAAAACTATAATACAGAAACCATATGAATGGGATAGATTGGATTGTTATGTATATGTTTATAATAAAAACGGAGCACAGATAGCATATAATCCTATTTGGGGAAGTGATGGAAATTCTACAAGTATAAAGTTGAAAGGAATTAATAAGGGAACTTACTATGTAATGGTTTCCACAAAAGCAGGAACATGTACCGTTAAGCAGTCGGTATCCATTAAGGACAGGTATAAACCTGCACCTCCAAAGATTACATCATATAAGAAAAATACGAATTATGTATCAGGAAGCGGAGAAGCAGGAACCACTGTTATAGTGAAATATAACGGAAAGTCTTATAAAGGAAATGTAAACAGCAAAGGAAAATTCAAAGTAAAGGTGGCTAAGTTAAAGTCAGGAAAGAAGATTACAGTTACGCTTAAAGATAAGGCAGGAAATGCTTCATCTAAAACGGTTAAGATAAAGTAATAATTGAGAATAATAACAAAAAACAGGCATTTGTATCAGATTGGAGTTTGTATATCCGAAAAGAACAGTTTTTGGATATAACATTCATTTTCTGATGTAATGCCTGTTTTTTCCATGTAACAAAAATTTAATAGATATATTTTAGCTTGTATGCTATAATAACTTAATATAGGCAAACTTGGCTTGTCTGATGAAAATGCAGAGAGGAGCCTTAATTTATGGTAAATGAAGATAAGGTAAAGCTTATGACACATCTTGCACTTTATGAGCAGAAAGAGTCAAAATCAATAAAAATGGCAAAGTATTTTAGGGATGATTATATAGGGTTGAATATGTTAAATACAGCTATTCTTATTACAGTATGCTATGTATTTATATTACTTCTGGGGATTATATACAGAATAGATTATCTTATGAATAATATTACAGAGATTGATATATGGGGCATAGGAAGGAAACTGGTGATTATTTACATTGCACTTCTTGTTATATATATGCTTTTGGCATATATAGTTTATTCAGTAAAATTCAGAGTAGCACAGGAAAGCAACAAATCATATTCAGAGGATTTGAAAAAACTTTGCAGGATGTATAAACGTGAAAAACGAGAGTCAAAGATTGGAGGGAACGGTTCTGATGACGAAACTTTTGGTTTTTAAAGAATATTTAAAAAGAATCTACAGTAGATATTCCGCATATGTAGAACCGACCATTAAATTCATAGTGGCAGTGATGGCAATGATGGTATTAAGTATGAATATAGGGTTTATGCCTATATTGAAAAATCCTGCAATAGTAGTTATTATAGGATTGGTATGTGCTTTTATACCAGTGAATCTTATTCTGGGTATATTGATTGCTTTTATGGTTGCAAATATATATGCACTAAGTCCCGAGCTTGCATTGATTATTATTATAATAATGATAGTTATGTATATACTGTTCTTCCGGTTTACGCCGGCAGACGGATATGTTCTTATACTTATGCCTGTATTATTTTTTATGAAGATACCATATGTACTTCCGGTTATTATGGGACTGGTAGCAACACCAATATCTGTTATATCAGTAAGTTTTGGTATTTTATTGTATTTTCTTATATATTATATAGGAAGCAATGCAGCAACCATTGCTAATCTTTCAACTGATTCGGAACTTCAGAAAATTACAACAATACTTATTGGAGTTTTTAACAATAAAGAAATGTACCTTATAATGGCGGCATTTGGTGTTACATTGATATTAGTATATGTTATTCGTAAAAAGTCAATGGATTATGCATGGAATATAGCAGTAATAACCGGTGGAATTATAAATATACTTATTATACTTTCAGGAGTAATCCTTCTGGGATTGGAAACCATAACGCCGGTATGGGGAATAGTAGTTGCTTCACTGTTGTCTATAGGTATTGTCTATATTATACAGCTTTTTATTTTGTCAGTGGATTACAGCAGAACAGAATATGTACAGTTTGAAGATGAAGATTACTATTATTATGTAAAGGCAGTGCCAAAAGTAAATGTGGCAGTACAGGATGTTAAGGTAAAAAGGATTAATGCACGAAAGGCAAGAAGAAGCAGCCGCCAATAGTGCGAAGTGCGAGAAGAAAATCTAAGGCAGTAAAAGACACTGCCTAAGATTTTCTAAAATCTCGCACAGAAGAATCGCCTTTGGGGGCGATTCTTCCTAAGGTGATTTCGGGTTTTATTTTTGCCGGCTTTGCCGGCAATGTGGTTTGGATATTGTAAGAATGGAGAGGATGTGAGAAGTATGCGTGCAGTTATTGATCAGTTTGTAAATTTTGGAAGTTCATATCTGGTAATTCCTGATTTTAAACCTACAGATGCTTTGGAAATCGTTATTATTGCGATTTTGTTATACGAGGTTATGGTTTGGATTAAGGATACACGCTCATGGATGCTTTTTAAGGGAATAGTGATTCTGCTTGTATTCGTGCTTTTTGCATCACTGCTTAATCTGACTACAATTTTGTGGATAGCCGAAAGGACATTAAATGTAGGTATTATAGCTGTTATAATTGTATTCCAGCCTGAACTGAGGAAAGCGTTGGAACAAATCGGAAGAAAAAATATATTTTCTGATTTAATCATAGGAGATGAATCTAAAAATGTAAATGAAAGATTCAGTGACAGAACCATAAATGAGCTTATTAAAGCTACATATGACCTTGCAAAGACAAAGACAGGTGCGTTGATAGTCATTGAACAGGATGTCCCTCTTAACGAGTATGAGCGTACAGGAATAGATATTGATTCGGCAATAAGCAATCAGCTTCTTATAAATATATTTGAACATAATACACCTTTGCATGACGGTGCAGTTATTATAAGAAGAAACCGGATTGTATCAGCAACATGTTATCTGCCTTTATCAGATAATATGGAACTGAGTAAGGAACTCGGAACAAGGCATCGTGCCGGAGTAGGTGTCAGTGAAGTTACAGACAGCCTTACTATAGTGGTTTCAGAAGAGACAGGTAAGGTATCAGTTGCCTTAGAAGGAAAATTATATAGAAATATTGATGGAGAACAGCTTAGAAAATATCTGATTACGGCACAGAATAAGAGGACAGACACAAAACGCTTTAAGATATGGAAGGGAAGGCGGTAAAATGAAAAAGATACTATCAAATAATTTATTATTAAAATTACTGTCTGTTTTATTTGCCGTTATGTTATGGCTGGTAGTGGTAAATATAGATGACCCCACTGTTTCACGTACAATTACAGGTATTTCTGTAGTGATACAGAATGAGGAAGTAATTACCGGACAGGAGCAGGTGTATGAGGTTGTATCTGGTGATTCAGCCACTATAGTTGTTAAAGGACCACGTTCATATGTTGATAAGATGACAAGTGATGATTTTATTGCGGAGGCTTCATTTAGAGAAATGTCAAATGTATATGCAGTTCCAATAACAGTCAGACACAGATATTCAAAATATGAAAAAAGTGTTGATATTACTCAGAAAACTACAACTATGACACTTAAAATAGAAAAAATTATTACAAGAAATTATGAAATACAGATTAAGGAAAATGAAGAAATGAGTTCGGGATATACACTTGGAAGTAAGTCGGTACGTCCTACTACCGTTGAAGTGTCTGCACCGGAGTCTGTTATAAATCTTATAAATAAAGCAGTGGTAGAAGTTAATCTTAGTAAATATAATGAAAGTACAACAGTATCTCTTCCTATAAAGTTCTATACAAAATCAGGCAGTATAGTGAATCTTGGCACATATACAGAGCTTAGTACAGATACGGCAGAGGTTTCCTTGGGTGTATATTCAGTAAAGGAAGTACCACTCAAATTTACAACAGTAGGTAAGCCGGCAGACGGATATGAACTGACGGATGTGGAAAGTGATATACGGACAGTAAAGATAGCAGGAGATAATCTTGCCGGAATAGATACTATCAATATACCGGGAGAAGTCATTGATGTGGATGGAAAGAACAATGATGTTAAGCTGTCTATAGATATAGCAGGATATCTTCCGGATGGAGTAATATTGTATGATGGTGACGAGCTGATTGTAAATGTTGTTGCAAAGATTGAACAGCTTTTGACAAAAAGATTTAATATTAGAACAAAGGATATAGAAATAAGAAATCTGTCCGGTGATTATACAGTATCTTATCCGGATGGGGATTCAGTGGCAGTACAGATAAAAGGTCTTTCAAAATCATTTGAGAATTTTGATGTGGATACGTTGGCAGCATATATTGATTTGGCAAATCTGGGAGAGGGAGAAAATATTGTAGGACTAAATATTTCATTACCGGATAATCTTAGTGCAGCAGTATCTCCGACAGTTAAAGTACAGCTTACAAGTAATCAGACAACTGCAGGTACAACTCCGGCAGACGGTGATGGAGAAAATACATCTACAAGAGAACCGGATACAGTCAAACCTACAGAATAGTGTTTATAAGGAGTGACGTAAAATGGTTAGCAGAAAGGTAAAAATAAAGGATTTGTCCGGACTGCATCTTACACCTGCCGGAAAGATATGCACAGAAGCTATAAAGTATAATTCTAAAATAACTTTAAGATTCAAAAATACAGAAGCAAATGTGAAAAGTGTGATAAGTATTCTTAGTGCATGTGTAAAATGTGGTAGTGAAGTAGAACTGGTGTGTGATGGAGAAGATGAAGAGGAGGCACTGGAAAATATTTTGAAGCTGATGGAAGCTGAGATTATATAACATGGCAGTAATAAAATCATACAAAATTCATGGAAGGAATCGCAGGTAAAAGTTATGGGAAAATATTTTGGTACAGATGGATTTAGAGGAGAGGCTAATAAGGTACTTACAGTTGAGCATGCATATAAAGTAGGAAGATTTATAGGATGGTTTTATTCGAGGGAACATAGGGCTAAAGTAGTAATAGGCAAAGATACAAGAAGAAGCAGCTATATGTTTGAGTATGCACTTGTATCCGGTCTGACAGCATCAGGTGCAGATGTGTACCTTCTTCATGTTACTACAACACCAAGTGTAGCTTATGTGGTAAGAACAGAAGACTTTGACTGTGGTATTATGATATCAGCAAGCCACAATCCGTTTTATGATAACGGAATAAAGATTTTAAATGGAACAGGTCAGAAATTAGAAGCTGAAATAGAGGAAAAGATAGAAAATTATATAGATGGAGGGCAGGATATTCCGCTTGCAGTCAGGGAAGATATAGGAAGAACAGTCGATTATGCAGTAGGGCGAAACCGATATATAGGATACCTTATATCAATAGCAACCAGATCGTTTAAAGAAAAGAAAGTAGGTTTGGACTGTTCAAATGGAAGTGCATCATCAATAGCAAAAAATGTATTTGATGCATTGGGAGCAAAGACATATGTGATAAATGATAATCCTGATGGTACAAATATTAATAAAGATTGTGGCTCTACTCATATAGAAAAGCTGCAGGCGTATGTAAAAGAGAATAATCTTGATGTAGGGTTTGCCTATGACGGGGATGCTGACAGATGCATAGCTGTAGATGAAAATGGAGAAATCGTTGATGGGGATGCAATAATGTACATATGTGGTTCGTATATGAAAGAGTGCGGCCAGTTAAAGGGAGATACTATAGTTACAACTGTTATGTCCAATTTTGGACTATATAAATCTTTGGATGCACTGCAGATAAAGTATGAAAAGACGGCAGTTGGAGATAAATATGTATGTGAAAACATGATGACAAATGGCTTTTGTCTGGGAGGTGAGCAGTCAGGTCATATTATTTTCAGCAAGCATGCAACTACAGGTGACGGAATATTAACTTCCCTAAAATTAATGGAAGCAATGCTTGAAAAAAAATCAACCCTTGGTATACTAAAAAGAGAACTGAAAATCCTGCCTCAGTTACTTGTAAATGTCAGGGTAAAGGATAAAGAGGCTGTAATAAATGCCCCATCAGTTAAACAGGCAGCACAAAAAGTCACAGATGAATTGGGCAGTAATGGACGGCTTTTATTAAGAACAAGTGGAACTGAGCCACTGGTCAGGGTTATGGTAGAGGCAGAGAGTGATGAGTTATGCAAAATGTATGTAGAAATGATAACAGAAGAAATAAATAAAGTGGAAGTTTAATGATGTGTTGTTAAATTCCGCAGAAAGGCATAGAAGTGGTTTGATATATGCAGATGAATAGATTGACAGTAGATGTGGTTATTCCTACATTTAAACCGGATAAGAGATTGCATAAGATTTTGCAGCGATTAATGAAACAGACTTATCCTATAGAAAAAATCATTATAATAAATACAGAAAAACAATATGTAAATGAAGATGATTATTCATATGTTGACAAAATTGAATTTCATCATATAAGACAAGAAGAGTTTAACCATGGTGGTACGAGAAATATGGGTGTAAGCCTGAGTGACAGTGATTTAGTGCTTCTTATGACACAGGATGCAGTACCTGCCACAAAATATATGGTTGAGAATCTTGTAAGACCTTTTGAAGAAGATAATGATGTAGCAGTAACATATGGCAGGCAGCTTCCGGCTTCGGATTGTGGTATGGCGGAGGCATATACAAGAAAATTCAATTACCCTGATTATGATATAATAAAGACAAGTAATGACATTCTTAGAATGGGTATTAAAGCATTTTTCTGCTCAGATGTTTGTGCAATGTATAGCAGAAAAGGGTATAATGAAGTTGGAGGATTTCCTAACAGAACCATTATGAATGAGGATTCGATATTTGCTGCAAATGCCATACAGACAGGCAAAAAAGTATATTATGTTGCAAAGGCAGAAGTAATACATTCACATAATTATACATATATACAGCAATTTCACAGAAACTTCGACCTCGGTGTTTCACACAGGCAGTTTAAGGAAATATATGCATCTGTGAAGTCAGAAGAGGAAGGAATACGGCTGGTGAAGGAAACGGCCGAGTATTTGATAAGGCACAATCGGTTCTATCTGGTTCCTGATATAGTTATAAAGAGCGGATTCAAATTTCTGGGCTACAGATTAGGGAAAATGTATGATTATCTTCCGAGAAATATTATATTGAAATGTACAATGAGCCAGACATATTGGCAGGATTATAAAGTTAACAAATAATTAGTTGAAAGTTGGATAAAAAAAGCGTATTCAACTATTAGTTTGAAAGTGCGCCGCAACGCACAGATGGGTATAGAGATGAAAATATTAGTTACAGGCGGAGCCGGATATATCGGAAGCCACACATGTGTTGAGCTTATAAATGCAGGTCATGAAGTTGTTATAGTAGATAACCTTTGCAATTCCAATATAGAATCGGTAAAGCGGATAAGGGAAATTACAGGTAAAGATATAGAGTTCAACGAGGCAGATATAAGTGACAGGGAAAAGATGGAAAAAATATTCTGCAATAATAATTTTGATGCAGTCATTCATTTTGCAGGATTGAAAGCAGTAGGTGAATCTTGCGAAAAGCCACTTGAATACTTTATAAATAATATATCGGGAACTCTGGTAATGCTTGATATAATGAAAAAGTATAATGTAAAGAATATAGTATTCAGTTCTTCGGCAACTGTATATGGAACACCGAAAACCGTTCCTATAAAAGAGGATTTCCCATTATCCGTTACTAATCCATATGGAAGGACAAAGCTGATGCTGGAGGAAATTCTTCAGGATATATATAAAGCAGACAATCAATGGAATGTTACACTCCTTAGATATTTTAATCCGATAGGTGCCCATAAAAGCGGAAAAATAGGAGAAGACCCTAATGGTATACCGAACAATCTCCTGCCTTATATAACAAAGGTTGCTATTGGTGAACTTCCTATTCTTAATGTGTTTGCTAATGACTATCCGACAGAAGACGGCACATGTATAAGAGATTATATACATGTAGTTGATTTGGCAGATGGTCATGTAAAAGCAATAGAAAGTATCAAGGATAATTCAGGTGTCAGGATATATAATCTTGGAACAGGAAACGGATACAGTGTGCTTGAGGTTATTAAGAATTTTGAGAAAGCATCGGGAAAGCAGATTCCATTCCAAATCGCAGACAGAAGAGCAGGGGATGTAGCAGTATGTTATGCCGATTCATCACTGGCGAAGAAAGAGCTTGGATGGGAAGCTAAGTATGGTATAGAAGAGATGTGCAGGGATTCATGGAATTGGCAGGTAAATAATCCGAAAGGGTATGGTGTGTAAGAGGAGGCATATTCTATGAATTACAAACCATTGCCAATTGGGGTAGATAATTTCGAAAAGTTAATTACAAGAGGATATTGTTATGTAGATAAGACACTTCTCATCAGGGAAATATTGGACAAAAAAGCGGATGTAAATCTGTTCACACGTCCAAGGAGGTTTGGAAAGACGCTGAATATGAGTATGCTCCAATATTTTTTTGAGGATGCCAGAGGCTATGATGGAGAGAGAAAAGATAGCAGCTATCTTTTTGATGGCTTAAAGATAATGAGTGCCGGAGAAAAGTATCTGAACTACATGGGAGGATATCCGGTAATCAGCCTGTCACTGAAATCTTCCAGACAGCCGGATTTTGAGATGGCATATGCCATGCTTGTAAGGCAGATAGCAGAAGAGTACAAACGCCATTATTTTATTCTGCAGGGTGATATGCTACAGGCAGACAGGCAGAGATATGAGAAAATTGCGGCAGAGACAGCGGATAAAAAGGATTTTGCAGATTCACTAAAATTCCTGTCACAGTGCATGGAAAAATATTATGGAAGAAAAGCCATAATACTGATTGATGAATATGATGTTCCTTTGGAAAATGCTTATGAAAGAAACTTTTATTCTGAGATGATAGATTTCCTGCGTTCCTTGTTTGAGTCAGCATTAAAAACAAACAACAGTCTGGAATTTGCAGTGATTACAGGCTGCCTTAGAATATCCAAAGAGAGTATATTTACAGGAATGAATAATCTGGAAATAATATCAATATTAAGCAGACAGTATGATGAATATTTCGGATTTACGGAAGAAGAGACGAGACAAATTTGCGAAGAGCATGGGATGCCACAGAAGCATTCTGTAGTCAGAGAATGGTATAACGGATATGTTTTTGGAGAAAAGAATGTGTATAATCCATGGAGTGTTATACGATTTGTAAAGGATTTAATGGAGAATATTGACCAATACCCATCCTCCTATTGGGCAAATACCAGTTCTAACAGCATAGTGCGGAAACTCATAGAAATGGCAGATGAAGAGGTAAAAGGCGAGATAGAGGAACTGATAGAAGGCAGGACACTGATAAAACCAATACATGAAGACATTACCTATGATGAAGTATACAGGACAATGGATAATCTGTGGAACTTCATGTTCTTTACCGGATACTTCCGCAAGGTGCGTGCATGGATGGATGGGGGAACCAAGCAGCAGTATGTAGAGCTTTCCATACCGAATGAAGAAGTAAGATATATATTCCGCAACAAGGTTCTTACATGGTTCGGGGAAAAGGTGGCTGAAAGAGACAGGACAGAATTGTTTAAGGCACTTATCAATAAAGATGTGAAAAAGTTGGAGGAAGAGCTGTCAGATATGTTATTGGAAACAATTAGTTTTAATGATGCATATGAAAGCTTTTACCATGGATTTATTGCAGGAGTGCTTACCGGGATGAAGGGGTATATTGTCAAGTCTAACCGTGAGGGAGGCAGAGGAAGAAGTGACATATTCATAAAGCCGGTTACAAGGCGGAAGGCGGCATTTGTTATTGAATTTAAGATAGCAGAGAAGTTTAATGAGCTTGACAGGCGTGCCGGAGATGCACTAAAGCAGATAGAGGAGAGAGGATATGACAGGGAGCTGAATGATGACGGTTATGGGCAGGTTATACGTTATGGAATCGCATTCCATGGTAAGGATTGTCTGGTAAAACTTAATAACTAATGGAGAATCTAAGCATCCCGCCTTGTATGTGTGAGGATGCTTATTTTAGTATACAATAAAATTGTTTACATTTAAAGCAGTCAAAATTTTGCCTTATATTGACTTTTTAACATAAATGTCATAGAATGTACAAGAATGTTACAGGAATGTTACAGAAGGGATTGAAACGGAATAATGATTAAGCAGTATGATGAAGAAACATTAAATAAACTAAAAAAGGCAGAGCTTAATATATTAAAAGATTTTATCGCAGTATGTGAAAAGCATAATCTTAAATACTTTATTTGCTGGGGGACGGCAATAGGTGCTGTAAGGCATAAAGGATTCATACCGTGGGATGATGATATAGATGTGGGTATGTTAAGGGACGATTACGAAAAGTTTGTCCGTATTGCAAAGAGAGAAATGAGTGATCATTATTATGTTACAACTCCTAAGACCATGAAAAACTATGCAAGCGGAGTAATTAAGGTACAAAGACTGGGTACAAAGTTTGTTCCTGAGTTTTCAAGAACCATGAAGTGCAGCCTGTGTCTTCATATAGATATATTTGTGTTTGATAATGCGGATGAAGACGAGAAGATATTAAAGGATAAGATAAATAAGGTCAGAAATATATCAAAGATATTGTTTCTGTGCGGTTCACCGTATCCTGAAATACCATTTAAGGGAGTAAAAGGAACGGCAGCAAAGTCAATATGCTTTATGGCACATTACGCATTTAAGTGGACACATTTGTCCATAAGCAGGCTGTATGATAAGATGGAAAAGATTTCAAAATCCTCTAATTACAAAGATACGGAAAGTGTCATATGTTATAACTGTTTAAAACCTATGCAGAGTAAAATGAGACGGGAGGATTTGTTTCCTCTTTCTGAAATGGAGTTTGAAGGTATAAAGGTATATGTTCCCGGAAACTACCACAAATACCTTACCAACTATTATGGAGATTATATGTCACTGCCGCCGGAGGAGCAGAGAGTCAATCATGCAGCTTATATAGTGGACTTTGGTAAGGATGGAATAGAATTATGAGTAAAAGATATTGTATTTTTTCGGCACAATACCTGCCGCATATGGGAGGAGTTGAAAGGTATACTTATTACCTTTCAAAAGAACTTATAAAGCTTGGCAATAAGGTTACTGTAGTAACTTCTAAGGTTTCCGGTCTTCCGGAACATGAAATATCAGAGGGAATAGAGATATACCGTATGCCTTCTTATAATCTGATGGATGGAAGACTTCCGGTTCTAAAACCGGGCAGAAAGACAAGGAATGTAGGTAAGGCATTGAAAGCCGGTAAATATGATTTTGTATTAATAAATACACGTTTTTACTTTTTATCTGTTTACGGGGCTGCATTTGCAAAGAAAAACAAAATTAAGTCAGCTGTTGTGGAACATGGCACAGGTCATCTTACATTTAATAACAGGATTCTTGATATGGTGGAAAATGTGTATGAGCATGGCATTACTGCAGTGTTAAAGCATTACTGTCACAATTACTTTGGAGTATCAAAAGCATGTTGTAAATGGAGCAGCCATTTTGGAATAAAATCAAAGGGAGTATTGTATAACTCGATTGATGTAGATGAAATGGAAAAGCTATTGGAATCTCCGGTTAAAGATTATAAAAAATCGTTTCATATAGGAGATGAAGATATAGTAATAACATTTACCGGAAGGATGCTTATTGAAAAAGGTATATATGAACTGATGGATGCAGTAACTTCTATGGATGCATCAAAAAATGTGGTACTGTTTATGGCGGGTGACGGGCCTGAAAGTCAGAATATGATGAAGAAGGCACAGATGCTAAGCCATAAAAACAAAAGGATAATACCTTTAGGCAGGATAGATTATCCTCATATAGCAGCACTTTTAAAGATAACAGATATATACTGTCTTCCATCCGTGTCTGAAGGATTTCCCACTTCGGTGCTTGAAGCGGCAGCAGCAAAATGTTTTGTTATAACAACATATAACAGCGGTGCAAGGGAGCTGATAGAAAATGGTGTCAGCGGAACTATTCTTAAAGACAATAATCCGGAAGGACTTAGAAAAGCACTTGAAGATGCAGTGGGAAATGATGAATACAGACAAAGTGCTGCATTAAAAGCGTATGAGGAGCTTAAAAGCAGATTTACATGGTATAGTACGGCAATGGAAGTTGAGAAAAGTGTGAGAAGAAAATCTAAGGCAGTAAAAGACACTGCCTAAGATTTTCTCGTTTTTCGGTTGAATGGGGGTAATTTATGTCAGATACTGTAACCCAGAGACAAAAGGTAATCTGGAATATGATGGGAAGCCTGTGCAATGCATTGTCTTCCATGATATTGGCGATAATAGTAAACAGAATAATAGGTGGAAATGCCGGAGGAATATTTGCATTTGCATTTTCAAATGCCCAGCTTATGTATACAATCGGAGCATTTGAGATAAGACCCTTACAGTCTACAGATGTGGAAGAAAAATTTTCCTTTACAAATTACTTTTCATTGCGTATTATTACCTGTATTATAATGATGATAGTTACTACACTGTATGTGATGATGTCAGGATTTGACAGAGTCAAGACTTTAACCATATGGATTGTATGTATGTATAAGATGGTAGAGGCGGTGGCGGACGTGTTTGCCGGAATGTTCCAGCAGCATGACAGAATAGATTTGTCAGGAAAAACAAGTACATTCAGACCGGTATTATCAACATTGGTATTTGGTGCGGTACTATTTTTCACACATAATCTTATTGCAGCTTCCTTGTCAATGGCAGGGGCATCAGCATTACTGTTCTGTTTTTATGATTTGAAATTAAGGGAGATTTTTGATAATATAGAATGCGGTTTTTCATCTGATAATCTTGGAAAGCTGATAATAGAGGCATTACCGTTATTTTTGGCGGCATTTATAAATATGTATATGAACAATGCACCTAAATATGCCATAAACAGAAATTTTTCAGATAGTGTGCAGAACTATTACAATATAATATTTATGCCCGCATTTGTAATTAATCTGTTCAGTCTGTTTGCGTTCAGACCGCTGCTTACGGATTTGGCAAGATACTGGAATGAAAAGAATATGCAGCCATTTAAAAAGATAGTCAGAAATATTTTGTTATGGATATTGCTGCTGACAGTGGTATCTATGGCGGGAGCATATCTTTTAGGGGCACAGATACTTGGACTGGTATATGGTACTTCAGTTATGCAGTTCAGAAAGGAACTGGTTCTTGTAATGCTTACAGGGGGCATAAGTGCAACGGCAACCTTTTTATATTATGTTATAACCGTAATGAGGAAACAAAGGCTGCTGCTTATGGGATATCTGCTGGGCTTTATATGTGCACTTATAATTCCGGTACTGCTGGTTCCACGTTATGTACTGATGGGAGCCGTTATATCATGCGGAATATCAATGTTTATGCTGGCATCGGCATTTGCAGTTATAGTTATGGTACATATGCGGAATTCTCTTTGCGAGACTGTACAATAAATTGCTGCATCATGGAGGTAAAGAATGAAGGAATTACTTATAATAATACCTGCTTACAATGAAGAAAAAAGTATTGAAAGGGTAGTCGGACATGTTATAGAGGATTATCCTGAATATGATTATGTGGTTGTTAATGATGGCTCCAAAGATGATACATCTAAAATCTGCAGGGCAAATAATTTTAATCTTATAGATTTGCCGGTGAATCTGGGACTTGCCGGAGCATTCCAGACCGGATTAAAATATGCATATAAGCAAGGTTATAAATATGCAATACAGTATGATGCAGATGGTCAGCATAAGGTAGAATATATAGAAAAAATGTTAAATGAGATGAAAAAGGGTTATGATATAGTTATAGGTTCAAGATTTATAGAAAGTAAGAAACCACATTCAATGCGAATGTTGGGAAGCCGTATAATATCTACGGCAATATGGCTTACAACAGGAAAAAAAGTAAAAGACCCAACTTCGGGAATGAGAATGCTGAACCGTTCCATGCTTAAAGAATTTGCACTGAATCTGAATTATGGTCCTGAGCCGGATACTATATCATATCTGTTAAGAGAAGGGGTCAGACTTTCAGAAGTACAGGTGGAAATGGATGAAAGGCTTGAAGGAGAAAGCTATCTTAATATGGTACGTTCAGTAAAATATATGGTACACATGGTTGTGTCCATATTGGTTATACAGAATTTCAGAAAACGAGACAGCAGATATGTTAAAGATAATAATAAAGAAAGGATGGGGAATGTTTAAATGACAACAATATTTCGTATAGTCCTTTTGGTGGTATCTTTATGTACTATGGTATTTATGCTTAAGAGAATCAGATACGCAAAAATACAGATTGAAGATTCTCTATTCTGGATACTTTTTTCCCTTATGGTGATTTTGCTTGCAATATTCCCGGGTATAGCCGATTTTATGTCAGGAGTAATAGGAATATATTCTACAACAAATTTTATATTTTTGTTTTTTATATTTATACTTCTTATCAGAGAGTTTTCAATGACTATAAAAATATCACAGTTGGAGAATAAAATAAAAGAATTAACTCAGGAAATTGCAATAAAGAGTGCAGATAACAATAAAAAAGAAAGTGGAGGTTGAGTAAAATGGAGAAAAAATTATTAGTAACAGGTGCAAACGGACAGTTAGGCAGAGAAATCAGCAATATGTATGAAGCAAGAGACGGTGTCGAGGTTATAAGAACTGACGTGGCGGAGCTTGATATTACAAATGTGGAAGATACACTTAAATTTGTAAAGGAAGTAAAGCCATATGCCATTATTAACTGTGCTGCACATACAGCAGTAGATAAATGTGAAACAGATGTTGATAATGCATACAAAATAAATGCAATAGGACCGAGAAACTTAAGTATAGCTGCTACAGAGACAGATTCAAAGCTTGTGCACATTTCTACAGATTACGTATTTGAGGGAAACGGAACAAAACCATACACTGAGTTTGATGCCACAAATCCTCAGGGCATGTACGGAAAGACAAAACTGGCAGGAGAAAAATTTGTAGAGCAGTTTGCAAAAAATTATTTTATTATCCGTACGGCATGGCTTTACGGAGACGGAAAAAATTTTGTAAAGACAATGTTAAATGCTGCAAAAACTAAAGATGTAGTTTCTGTTGTAGGAGACCAGCTGGGTTCACCGACAAGTACAAAGGTGCTGGCAGGCATTATAGAGACACTTCTCTGGACAGATAACTACGGACTTTTCCATGGTACATGTGAGGGTGTATGCAGTTGGGCGGAATTTACAAAAGAGTTCTATAAGCTTACGGGAACTACAACGGAAGTTAAGACTATTACTTCAGATGAATATCCTACACCTACAAAGCGTCCGGCATATTCAGTACTTGATAATTATATGTTAAAACTTACTACGGATCATGTGGCTGCTGACTGGCATGATGCAATCGCACAGTATATAGAAGAAGGATGGCATTTGAAATAATATATGAAGTTAAAGATTACATTTGGAATATTAACAATAATACTGTTTATAATGTGCATAATGTCTACCGGTATTAAAAATACAGTAATTGACGTTGACGATTCGGATTATACCAGCAGTGGCAACGTGGGACAGATTGCAGAAGGAACGGCAGTGGAATACAGCTATAAGGCATCAGGTGAAACGATAGAGGGATATGGGTTTTTATTTGCCACATATGGTGAAGAACTGACAGAGGGAACTATACACATGGATGTGTATGATGGAGATACTACAGAAGTGATTGCCAGTGGGCAGATACAGGCGAATACAATAGAAGATGGTGAGCTTGCTTCAATAAAAACCGAACGGATAAATCTGGATAACCGGAATATAAGGGTTATACTCTACTGCGAGGATTTTGATCCGGATAAGCTGGTTACGCTCTGGCTCGGTGAATCATCAGAAAATGAAGATGGCAAAACCCTTTTAAATGGGATTGCACTTGATAATAATCTGCTTATATTTAGCCGTAAAGTTAAAAAGGAAGCACCATATACATGGGATATGATATTGCTTACATCTATATGTTTCGTTATATTCTGCAGTGTCCCAGTGGTAAAAAAGGAAAAGCAGCTTGGAGGTAATAATGAATTGGATTAAAAGAATACTCAAGCATAGTATTGCGGCAGTGGTAATCGTTGGACTGGCATTTTTAACAGAGCTGTTAATATTCAATAATCATACATTAAATAATAAAGGCTACACTGATACATACAAAGAAAAATCAAAAGGAACAGAAGGCTTTGCCGTACGTAAATATGGTGAGGAGCAGGCAGCTGTATTAGTGTTTGACAAAAAGTACATAGATAAAATCAGTATTAAATTTAATACAGAAGAAGATGTAAGTTACAAAATACAACTAACGGCAATTAATAAATTTGATAAAGAATACACCGATACCATAACAGATAAAGCCTATGGTGAATTGGAAAAATCATATATAAAAGTAGGGAAATCCTGCAGTAAGATAAAGATTATATATCCAAAAGATACAGAACTATATAGTATAAGTGTATCAAATAAGTTAAATTATAATCCGTTAAGGATAGTATTCCTGATGTTTACTATGGGGCTGTTTTATAGCTTTTTTACATGCAAAAGACTTGTGGCAAATAAGATAGAATATGCATTTCTTATGTCTGCTTTGTTTTTGGGCAGTGTGATGGTTATGGCACTTCCGGAAAGCTTTAAATCATGGGATGAGCATATACATTTCAACAGGGCTTATATGTACTCATTTGCAGATACCGTAGAATATACAGAGGCAGCATGGAGGCTGAAAACTCTTGATGTACCTGAATCTGACACTATAGAAGAAAGAAAAGAAGTCCGTAAAATGCTTAATGATGAAGACGAGTATGGTGAAATTGTAAAAGAACTTGAAAAGGACAGCAATTTTATCACTTATGGTGGAAGAGCATATATTTTACAGGCATTTGCACTCTGGCTGGCAAGGGAATGTGGCTGGAAGCTGACTACGGGCATTGTACTTGCAAGATATTTTAATCTTATCACATATGTGCTGGTAATGTTCTTTGCCATAAAATACGCACGCCATGGAAAGAGAATACTTACTATAATAGGACTTCTGCCGACATCATTATTTCTTGCCGCATCGTTTTCGTATGATGCATATGTTACCACGTTTCTGACATTTGGGTTTGTAATGGTAGTTAATGAATTCGTGTGCATAGAGGAAAAGATTAACTGGAAGCGGATACTTGCAGGTGTGCTCGGAATAGTAGTGGGCAGCTTTGCAAAAGCGGTGTATATTCCGCTTATATTATTCTTGTGTTTTCTGCCTAAAGAGAAATTTGTAAATAAAAAACAAAAGTGGATGTTTAAAATATCAATAATCATAGTTTTTCTTGTTATGATGAGTACATTTGTGCTGCCTGCAATTACTAATGTCAGATCAGGAGTAGATGCAGGAGGAGATGCCAGAGGCGGAGACACAAGTGTGACAAGACAGCTTGAGTCTGTTATGGAGCATCCGGTGGAGTATGCGGAATTATTTATAAGCAGTGCGGTAAAGACAGCACCGGAATATTTTCTTGGGCATAGCAGCAGGACATTGCTTGGATATCTTGGAAGTGATAAGGGCACACTGTTTTACCTGAGCCTGTTGATTACTGTGTTTGTAGCATTTACTGAAGGGACTATGGGTAACCGCCTGCCACTTTTAAGAAAGTCAAAAATTGCACTTATGGGAGTTATTTTTTGTATAATAGGTCTTATATGGACTGCACTTTATCTTGATTTTACTCCTGTTGGATTAAATAGGATAAACGGAGTTCAGGCAAGATACTATATACCACTGATGTTCCCTGCTATACTGATTATTGAAAACGGAAGAGTCAGATGTCACAGAGTATCAGAATTCAGATATAATCAAATTGTTTTATATGGCAGTGTTATTGTTCTATCAGGAATGATATATAACTATATTCTGGTTCAGTGCTGTTTTTAAGCCAGATTACAATATTGTAGCAACTTGTCTGATTAATTTTATTATAGTATAATTCTATTTGGAAAAATAAACAGGAAAGGAATAAGCATATAGTATATTTGCAGTATGCGGTGAATAAAAATGAAAATTGGAATATTAGGATATGGAAATCTTGGAAGGGGAATAGAGTGTGCCATAAGGCAGAATGAAGATATGGAGCTTGCAGCCGTTTTTACCAGAAGGAATCCGGAGCAGGTTAATATTTTGACAGAAGGTGTTCAGGTATATTCGGTTAATGATATAAAAGAGATGCAGGGAAAAATAGATGTACTTATTTTATGCGGCGGAAGTGCAACAGATTTGCCTGAGCAGACACCTGAATATGCAAAATATTTTAATGTAATAGATAGTTTTGATACACATGCAAAAATACCGGAACATTTTGAAAAAGTAGATATGGCAGCAAGAGAAAGCGGTCATACTGCATTGATTTCATGCGGATGGGATCCGGGAATGTTTTCTTTGAACAGGCTTTATGCAAATGCCGTTCTTCCTGACGGCAATGACTATACATTCTGGGGAAAAGGTGTCAGTCAGGGACATTCTGATGCAATCCGCAGGGTGGAAGGTGTAAAAGACGGAAAACAGTATACAATTCCAATAGAAGATGCATTAGAAGCAGTCAGAAGCGGAAGTAATCCTGAACTTACAACAAGACAAAAACATTTACGTGAATGCTTTGTTGTTGCAGAGGAAGGTGCTGACCTTAAAAAGATAGAGGAAACTATTAAAAATATGCCGAACTATTTTGCTGATTATGAGACTGTTGTGCATTTTATCAGTCAGGAAGAATTGGAGGCGGAGCACAGCGGAATACCTCATGGAGGATTTGTATTCAGAACAGGGGTAACAGGATGGAATAAAGAGCATAACAATGTGATTGAATATAGTTTGAAGCTTGATTCAAATCCTGAATTTACTTCGTCAGTTATTATTGCTTATGCAAGAGCTATTAACAGATTGCATAAGGAAGGGCAGAATGGATGCAAAACCGTATTTGACATCGCACCGGCTTATTTAAGTCCGAAGTCGGGAGAAGAGTTAAGAAAACACTTGTTGTAATCAAAGGTTAAGGGCAATGACTTTACAGCAATTAAAATATGTAACTTCCATAGCGGAAAAAGGGACAATCAGCGAGGCGGCAAAGGAACTGTTTGTCTCGCAGCCCAGCCTGACAAATGCAGTCAGGGAATTAGAAAAAGAAATGCATATAACTATATTTGAACGGACTAATAAGGGTGTAATAGTTTCAAAAGAGGGAGAAGTGTTCTTAGGATATGCTCGTCAGGTATTGGAACAGGTAAATCTTTTGGAAGAAAAATTTCTGGATAAGGAAGAAGGAAAGCAGCAGTTCTGCGTATCCACCCAGCATTATTCGTTTGCGGTTAATGCATTTGTAGATTTGATTAAAGAATACGGAAAAGACGAATATGATTTTAGTATAAGAGAAACTCAGACACATGAGATTATTGAAGATGTGGCAAGTATGAAGAGTGAGATAGGAATTCTTTACCTGAATGATTTTAATGAGGCTATACTATGTAAGATGATAAAGGCAAATAATCTTGAGTTTACCGAATTATTTGTTGCAAAACCACATATATTTGTTGGTATAAAAAATCCGCTGGCAAAAAAGAAGTCTGTAACAATAGAGGATTTGACACCATATCCTTACCTTTCTTTTGAGCAGGGAGAATACAATTCATTTTACTATTCAGAGGAGATATTCAGTACTATAGAGCGAAAGAAAAATATACGTGTAAGGGACAGGGCTACATTATTCAATCTTCTGATAGGATTGAACGGATATACGGTAAGCACCGGTGTTATAGATGAAGAATTAAATGGAAAAGATATTGTAGCCGTACCACTTGCAGCCGAAAGTTATATGCGTGTGGGTATTGTTACACATAAGAAAGTACCACCCGGCAGATTAGGAAAAATCTATATAAATGCACTAAGAAAATATACACAGAAAATCAGTTTGCTATAGTTTTATACTATGGCAAACTGTATTTTTTATGTATTTCACATTATCAGGTTTACACAATACAATGTTTTTATAATAAAACCGATAGGAGGAAACAACATTATGAAAACATCGATTGTGGGTTTTCCAAGAGTGGGAAAATTCAGGGAATTAAAATTTGCATCAGAAAAATATTTTAAAGGTGAGATTAGTGCAGAAGAATTAGAAGGAGTAGCAAAGGAATTGCGGAGCTGTCATTGGAAGGTTCAAAAGGATAGCGGTTTAGACTTTATTTCTTCAAATGACTTTTCATTTTATGATAATATGCTTGATACGGCAGTACTTTTAAATGTTATTCCAAAACGTTACAAAGACCTTAATCTGTCCTATATAGATACATATTTTGCCATGGCAAGGGGTTATCAGGGAAATAATGGAGATGTGAAAGCACTTGCCATGAAAAAATGGTTTAATACTAATTACCACTATATGGTACCTGAGATTGATGATAGTACCATAATCAGCCTTAAAGGAAACAAAATATTTGATGAATATAAGGAAGCAAAAGCATCAGGAATTGAAACAAAGCCTGTTATTATCGGTGCATTTACTTTCTTAAAGCTGGCAAGGTTTGTAGGCGAAAAAGGTGTGGAGGATTATACAGACCAAATTATTTCTGCATATCAGGAAATTTTAAAGAATTTCGCACAGCTTGGTGCTAAGTGGGTTCAGTTTGATGAACCTTATCTTGTGCATGATATTACATCAGAAGACATTTCACTATTTAATCAGATTTATCAAAATATCCTTGTGGCTAAGGGAGATGTAAAAGTACTTTTGCAGACTTATTTTGGCGATATCAGAGACTGCTATGGAGAAGTTGTATCCATTGATTTTGACGGAATCGGTCTTGACTTTGTGGAGGGGAAAAAGTCACTGGAGCTTGTAGGGGAGAATGGATTTCCTGAAGATAAAATATTATTTGCAGGAGTGGTGAACGGTAAAAATATATGGAGAAATCAATATACAAAAACTGTCAATACTATTAAGGATTTACAAAAGAATTGTAAAAATATTGTTATTGGGACTTCATGCTCATTACTGCATGTACCATATACTCTGAAAAGTGAGACAAAACTTTCAGATATATATAAAAAACATTTTGCTTTTGCTGAAGAAAAACTTTCAGAGCTTAATGAACTGAAAGAAATTTTATCCTCATCTTACCCGGAGAATACAAAATGGTATCTGGATAGTAAAAAACTTTTTGAAGAGGACAGAAATTGTACAAACATTACAGTCAGGGAAAGAACTAATGCAATAAAAGAAGAGGATTTTATAAGGTTGCCTGAATTTGCGGTTCGTGAATCCATACAGAAGGAAACATTTGGACTCCCGCTTTATCCGACTACCACAATAGGCTCATTTCCACAGACGGCTGATGTTAAGGCGAATCGTACTGCATTGAGGAAAGGTAATATTACAAAAGAGCAGTATGACGAATTTAATAAGAATAAGATTGCAGAATGCGTGGCATTACAGGAAGAAATTGGACTGGATGTACTGGTTCATGGTGAGTTTGAGAGAAATGACATGGTGGAGTATTTTGGGGAATGTCTTAATGGTTATTTATTTACTGAGAAGGCATGGGTTCAGTCATATGGGACAAGATGTGTAAAACCGCCAATAATATGGGGTGATGTATCAAGAGAAAAACCAATGACTGTTGAGTGGTCTGTATATGCACAGAGCCTTACTAAAAAACCGATGAAGGGTATGCTTACAGGTCCGGTTACGATTCTGAACTGGTCATTTCCAAGGGAAGATATTTCCTTAAAAGAGTCGGCATATCAGATTGCCCTTGCCATACGTGATGAGGTTCTGGATTTGGAGAAAAACGGTATCAGAATTATTCAGATAGATGAAGCAGCACTTAGAGAAAAGCTTCCGTTAAGGAAGTCGGACTGGGAAAGTGATTATCTTGACTGGGCAATTCCGGCGTTCAGACTGGTGCACAGTGGGGTAAAACCACAAACACAGATACATACACATATGTGTTACAGCGAATTTACTGATATTATTCCTGCTATTGATAATATGGATGCTGATGTGATTACTTTTGAGGCATCAAGGTCGGATTTGCAGATACTTGATTCCTTAAAAGAGAATAATTTTAAGACACAGGTAGGACCGGGAGTATATGATATTCATTCACCGAGAGTTCCGTCAGTGGAAGAAATTAAGTCGGCACTTGATAAGATGATTGAAAAAATACCGGCAGAAAAATTATGGGTAAATCCTGACTGTGGATTAAAGACAAGAGGAAATGAAGAGACAAAGCCAAGTCTGGAACATATGGTGGAATCAGCAAAGCTGTTAAGGAAAGAGAATGAATAAGAATGGTTTTGTGATAACTTTGAGGAATATAACTTTTTAAAATGATATGAAATGATGTTTAAATATATGGCTCTGTTGCGGTATAATTTGTAAAAATTTACGCAATGGGGCTGATTGTTTATGGTTATTAAAGCAGATAATTTTTTAAAACTATATAAAAATTTTATTGATACTCGGTGTTTGTACGTTTATAATATTATTGTATTAAAAGTGTTGATTTTATATGATTAAATGTATAACTTTAAAAAGATTATATTGAAAACGGATTTTATTAAAGGTGTGACCAATGACGTAAAAACTATAATATTAATTATTGTGATAGAAATTCTGAATCTGATTAAGTTTAAGAAAATGTGTAATAAATGACATGGTTAAAATGGTAAGACTATAAATTGGAGGAGTGGAACATGCTTAATATTTATTGTCTGTATAATGGGGTTAAAACCCTCGCCTTAAGGCGAAACCTTTAGGTCAACCCCATATCTTCAAGTTTAGAAAAGTAAAAAGTAGGGATACTAAGCTTGAGGTGAATAAT
>JAAVHZ010000029.1 GCA_014799465.1 Lachnospiraceae bacterium
AGCAACGAGCCAAGTGGCTGCTTGCAGACATTTGGCGACTGCCGCGAGGGTCAAATACCCCGCAGCTTGCTGCGTTACAAATTTGATGCCCCGTCAGCTTGCTGCGGGGTATTTGACTGTCTGTATAATGAGGCTAAAAACCTCGTCTTCAGGCGAAATCTTTAGGTAAATTCCATTTCTTCAAATTTAGAAAGAATGAAAATTGGAAAAATATGGACGATAAAAAAATATATGTAGAGGAATTTATACCTTGTGGGAAATGACCTTTGTTTAAGCTTTGTTTTTCTAAAAATAAAAAGGGTGAAGGAGAAAGATTTTGGAATAAATTTTATAAAAAATTAGAAAACATAGAACTATAGTTGAAATGATTGATTTATTTGGGAGGAAAATATTTTATGGCAATGACACCGGAAAATTATATACATTTGGAAGATAAATGTGATGAACTATGTAATGAATGTAAAGAAATTGTTGACTCGTCTGACCTCGACGATTATTATGTACAAGAAAAAGCTGCTCAGGCATATGATAAAATAGTTGGTTTGGAAAAAGAATTAGAAATAGCAATTAGAAATATTAAAACACAATCAATCCGTAAAAAATATGAGATGTGTTTGGAAAATATTAGGTCATACAAGAGTAATATCTATTTTATTGCACATATTTTATAAGTTGGTACTTTAAATAATAGATTTATGGTAAGAGGGGGTGTATACGACACAAGAAATGTTTTTGACTTTATCTGTAGCAAATTTTATTTTTACAATAACAACACGATTAAATTAGATATTTAAATTGTGTAAGTCGTGGTATTTTCTATCTAAATGATATATAATATCATTAGAAAGTGGGTGAAATTATGGATGTATTAAAAAAAGAAGAAGTATATACAATCGAAGACATCTATGCATTGCCAGATGGAGAGAGAGCAGAGTTAATTGATGGGAAAATTTATGCTATGGCACCTTCGAACAGGAGACATCAAGATATAATTTTTTCACTATCACGTAAAATAGCAGATTATATTGAATCTAAGAATGGTGATTGTAAAGTGTATTTGGCACCATTTGCGGTTTTTTTGAATGAGGATGATAGAAATTATGTTGAGCCAGATATTAGTATTATTTGTGATTCAAATAAGCTTAATGATAAAGGATGTGTTGGTGCACCTGACTGGATAATTGAAATTGTTTCACCTAGTAGTCGTAAGATGGATTATTACAAGAAATTATTTAAATATCGCACTGCAGGAGTTAGGGAGTATTGGGTAGTTGATCCGGATAGAAGAATCATAACAGTTTATGAGTTTGAACATGATAATATGGAGGAATATTCTTTTGGTGAAGATGTGCCAGTTGGAATCTATGATGGATTTACTATAAGGGTAGAGTAGATATTAAAAAATAATAATTAATGTTGATTAAGAAACATTTGGAAAGTGATAAAATCCAGATGCTTTTTCTTATACTCAAAATTATGCTTTAACCTACTGATATACGTCCAAAGCCGTGAGAAAGAAATGGGAAGGGGACAAAATATAGTTAAAAAAGAAGAATAAGATTATGATGAGATAAGAACAGAAAGAGATTTGTTGGTGGCATAGCAGAGAATTACATGGTATAATTAGAGCGGAGCAATACAACGGAGATATTAAATACCGTTAATGGAGCTACAGAGTACACTGGAAAAATTCTTATAGGGAAAGATTTACTAAGAGGGTATTATTTATATATGAGATATATCAGGTATAGAGGAATATTTTTCATCAGAAATGAAAGATAAAGCATGGTGGCTCGAATGAAAAAAAGTCTGATTTAAAGAATGGAGAAAGAAAATGTAATATTGTAATACAGAAAAGAATTTCAGGTTTGAAGGAGGTTGTTTATGGCAGGATACATTACATATTGGCCCAAAGAACAAATAAGAAATTTAGAAAGAGAAAATGACAAAGGGCCTATTACAGTAATATTTGGCAGTATTCATACAAAAATGCCATCTATTAAGAGCGTAAAAGTGGGAGATATTATTTATCCTGTTACATTGGTGAATAATTCTTTATATGTGGTAGCCAAAATGCCAGTAGAACAAATTGAAACAGCAGCACAAAGCGAGCATGGTTCTACAATTAAGCTAAGACCGATTCCATTGGATAAGATTAAAGAAATTGCGTTTTGGTTCTACAAAAAGTAAACAAAAGCCTTTGAGAATTGATAAGAATGGAAATCCGAGTATTCTTTCTGTAAGTTCATGTGTAAGAAAGATGAGTGATGAGACAAAAAATATTTTTGATTCTGTATTTGAAGAAGATTCCGATATCTTGTAACGAAGTAAATAAATATAAAAATTTAATTAGGTGTGTGAAACGTATGAATAGACAAGAAATGTTTATAAAATCAATTTATGCCGGTTTAATGATTAGTATAGGCGGTATTGTATATTTGTCTGTAGATGATAAGATTGTAGGAGCGTTACTATTTTCTTTTGGTTTATTAACAATTGTAACACAGGAATTTTATTTATATACAGGTAAAATTGGATTTGTGAAAAAAGTTAAAGAACTTATTGATATGTTAATTATAATAATTGGGAATTTTATTGGTACTTTTATAGCTTCGATTTTTGCGAAAGCTGCACATATCAATATTAATACTTTGGAACTGGTCAATAAAAAGTTGGATAATGAAATATTACATATTTTTATATTGTCAATATTTTGCGGGGTTATGATGTATCTGGCAATAGACAATTTTAATAAATCAAAAAACATTATTTTTATTATATTGCCTGTAATGATATTTATTTTATCAGGATTTGAGCATTCTGTTGCGAATATGTTTTATTTTAATTTTTCAGGGATTTATAACTTAAAATCCTTTTGTTATCTTTTTGTGATGTTAATAGGGAATGGAATTGGTGCAAAACTTTTTAGTTTGAAACCGGAATAGGTTAGGCAGTGAAACAAAAGTGCAGATATATTCTTGAAATCAAAATAAATGAAATAACTATTTTGTGCCATTTGAGGAGGTGATTTTGTGGTATATTTTATTGCTGACACACATTTTTCAGAACAAAATATAATGCGATATGAGAATAGACCATTTAAAGATATTGAAGAAATGGATAAGGAATTAGTATCTCGCTGGAATAGTATTGTTAATAAAGATGATCATGTTTATGTTTTAGGTGATTTTGGGGCAGATGGTCAAGAAATATTCATATTAAATCAACTAAATGGAAGGAAATTTTTGGTTAAGGGAAATCATGATGTGAAACCTAATCAATATTACCGTGATTCAGGTTTTGAGGAAGTATATGATAACCCTATAATCATTAAAAATTTTTGGATATTGTCGCATGAGCCATTATATGTAAATAAAAATATGCCATATGCCAATTTATTTGGACATGTGCATAATTCTCCAATCATAAAAACATATAGTGAGCAGCATTATTGTGTTTCAGTAGAAAGAATAAATTATACACCCATATCTTTTGATGATATTATTGTAGCAGTTCAGAGTAAAATGGAGGAGAACTAAAGCTAAATGAAAGAACGGTTTAAACATATGTAAATATATTATATTAAGATGAAAAGCAAGGACTATTGAAAATGGTATCATGGAAAGGGCGTTTGAAAACGTAAAAGAAATTGAAGAATAATACAAAAAGTGAAAGGCACTATCCAGTTGTTGGAAGTGCCTTTCATTCAATTAACCGCCTAAATATTGCATCATTCGTTCTACAGAGGCAGGATCCGCACCCAAAAATCTCAAAATCATGCCGGCAATCCAGACACAGAATCGATGAAAATATATAAATGCGAAAATAAATGCGATTCCAAACAAAATTCCGGTAATAAGTCTTCGAACATTACCGCTTTCATAAGAAGTAAGTCTCTGCAAAAAACCATCAAAAATCAATGGAATCATCAATACCAGAACTATTCCAAATCGGGGACAGCCGTATAAAACCGCAATAGGTATACCTGCAATCATACCGATTAATTCACCTGTGCATCTTGCACAGATAGGGAATTGTTTCCCCCTGAAATAGAAGGAACGATCCGGTCTGGCGTGACAACCGAAAAAAATTTGTAGGAATTTTCCAAATTTATTATAATCCGCCTGCAATTCCTGCTGCACCTATGATTACAACTACTATGATGTAGTATGCGACTGAGAGACCCACACTAACTAATGCACCAATTCCTGCTGCTTTTGCCGTTTTTGGCTTCTGATCTTTCCATATTAAAAATAGTATCAGACCCGCAATCGGAATACAGCATCCCAAAAGTCCCCATAAAAATCCGCCTTTGTCCTCTAAGTTGTTTTCCATATTCATTCTCCTTAATTTTATATTTTTTTTATATTTGCAAGAATATTATAGCGATAAATGTCGAAATTGTCAATGTTTATATTTCCAGCGGTGTTATTTTCAGCCACATTTATTTATGGCGGATGCAATGGTGGTATATCCCGAATCTGCCCCGAATGACTGGATAAGGCTGTTACAGGAACAATGTGTTCCAGCACTGATTTTTCCATTATATGACAAATACTTGAATGCAGACGGAATACTGAAAAATGACATTATCATGTGATGATACTTTTTGATGGTGTAGCAGCCTTTTAAAAATGCGGTATCTAGCGATGATGGACATCGCAAAAAATGGACGGGAACCGACAGAACTGTGGGCAGAACCAGAAAAATCGGTCCTGCCCTTCAGCAACTATTCATATATATTATATCAGATTTTTAAGATATCATTATCCGTTATCCGCCCTTTCAGCAACCACTCTTTCCTGTATCTCATGTGGAGTCTGCTCATATCTTGCAAAGGAATAGGAGTATGAGCCGCTTCCACTGGTTATTGAGCGCAAATCGGTATTATATCCATAAAGCTCCATGTATGGAATATCGGCTACAATTTCCTTATAGCTATTTGCCTCAGGGTTCATGGAAAGAATACGGGCACGACGTTTGTTTAAATCGCCCATAATATCACCGGTATATTTCTCGGGTACAAGTACCTTTAAGGAGGCTATTGGCTCTAATAGAATAGGATTGGCTTCCATAAAACCCTTTTTGAAGGCCTGCATGGCGGCAACCTTAAATGCCATTTCGGAGGAGTCAACCGTGTGGTATGAGCCGTCATATAACACAGCCTTCACGCCAACAGCAGGATATGAGGCCAGTGGTCCGCTTGTCACGGACTCCTGTATTCCCTTCTCAACAGCAGGAAAATAATTTTTAGGAACAGCACCGCCGACAACGCATTGGTCAAATACATATGGGGTTTCCAAATCTCCCGATGGCTCAAAGGTCATTTTTACGTGACCATATTGTCCATGCCCGCCGGATTGTTTCTTATACTTGTATTCCACGTCAGATTTTTTCAGTATGGTTTCACGGAACGCAATTCTTGGTTTTTTAAGCTCAATTTCAACTCTATATCTGTCTAAGAGCTTTGAGACAACGACCTCAAGATGCAGCTCGCCGATTCCGTATATAAGAGTTTGGGCGTTTGCAGTATCGTTTTCAACTTTGAGGGTTAAATCCTCGGACATTAACTTTTGAAGTGCCTGAGAAACCTTATCATCGTCCCCCTTCTTTTTTACGGTATATCTCTTATATGTATATGGTGTGGAAATGTTAGTACGGAGGTAGGCAACAGGATTTTTTTGTGTGGAAAGGGAATCTGTTGTTTTAACGGAAGTAAGCTTTGCCAAGGCACCTATATCGCCTGCATGTAGTTCTTTTGTTTCCTCCGGCTTATTACCACGCATCACATAGAGCTTTCCGATTTTTTCCTCAACTCCTTTGTGATGGTTGTACATGATGTCGTCCGTTTTTAATACACCTGAATTAACCTTAATCAGAGAATATTTTCCAATGAACGGGTCTGCAATCGTTTTCCAAACATAAGCAGATTTTGGTTTTGAGAAATCATAGTCAGCGTGAAATATCTCGTTTGTTTTTGTATTTATGCCTGAACAGCTTCGCTTTTCAGGGCTTGGCAGATATTTTATAATGTCAACCATAAGCGTGTAGATGCCTTGGGCCAATGTGTTAGAGCCCATAAGTACAGGCACAATACCGCATTCAGCCACATTTACCCTGAGGGTCTGCCTTATTTCATCTTCTGAAAATTCCTCACCGTTAAAATAACGATCAAGAAAATCATCATTTGTCTCTGCAACAGCCTCCATAAGTGCTGTTCGGTATATATTTAAGTTTTCTTTGGAATATTCAGGAACGTCCATTTTTTCCACATCACCATGTGAGGTCCAGCGTTTTGCACGCTGCTGTAAAACATTTACATATCCGATAAATTCCTTGTTTTCGCGCACAGGAAAATGAAACGGTGCTATACATTTGCCATACATATCTTGTAAATCTTGTACAACTTGCCTGTAGCTTGCGTTATCGTTATCCATATTCGTGATGAATATTATGCGTGGCAGCTTATATTTTTCACATATTTCCCATGCTTTTTTTGTTCCGACTTCAACGCCGTTTTTGCCTGATATCACGATGATGGCAGCATCGGAGGCTGATACTGCTTCCTCAACTTCCCCTACAAAATCAAATGCACCGGGAGTATCTAAAATATTAACCTTTGTGCCCTCCCATATAATGGGAATAACTGAGGTGTTGATGGAAATATGACGTTTGATTTCCTCCTTGTCATAGTCACTTATTGTATTACCATCAGTTACCTTTCCCATGCGTGTTGTCATTTTGGCAAGGTATGCCATCGCTTCCACAAGGCTTGTTTTCCCGCATCCGCTGTGTCCGAGCAAAACAACATTTCTAATTTTGTCCGTGGTATAAATGTTCATAAGAGCCTCCCTTCATGGAGCATCGCCCCATTCCAAATTTACATTGCAAAATGCTTGAATTTACATAGTAAAACCATGCTGCTGACTAAAATAGCGGTACAACATGTATAAAGTTACAGTTGCCTTTAGATGTATCATGTCATCTTTGATTAATTTTAACACAATAAGAGGCTATGTGCAATTTTTATATTTCTTAATGACTGAAAAAGGGCGAAGAAGTAAAAAACACAAATATTGCATTGGCAGATCATTATGTGAGTTTTGCGGAACAAACGGTTCAAAGAGACATAGAAGAATAGTTGAGGTGCAAAAGGATATACCTAAAATGATGGTTCCTCTTACCATGGAGTTGGATATTAAAGGGGTATTAGACAATATTCATGTGAATATGGAGGGATTAACATTTGAGGAAAGCATAATAAGACTTATACAGATGTTTGTTTTTGAAAAACGAGATATTATAAAACAAAGGATTATAGAAGAATACAAGAATTATTTTTAGTTAAAGATAATCCGATTATTCCAGCGGGAAGAGAACGCATATTTCAAAGTGCAGTCAATATGTTTATTAGAGGCGGGTATTATGAGGCAATGCATATCCTTGCTCCGCAGGTTGAAAATTTATTTAGAAATATTGCAAGGGAAGTTGGTGGACTTACAGTTACATTGGAAAATGGTGGTTCATCTATGGAGAAGGTATTGAGTTCAATTTTTGATTTGCCGGAATTGTTAGATTGATATGATAATGATATTATAAAATATTTAGAAATAATGAGAGGCTTAAACATTTTGAGGAACCGAGTGAAAACGCACTGAAGATTATTCACAAAAGAGAAAAATAAAAATCTTAGTAGTAAGAAAATTTGTTTTACTACTAATTTTACGACTAGCAGACTACTTCAACTTGCTAAAATTTACTTTGATTTGCAACATTAGCTGATAAACAAACAAAGACATTAATGGATAAATTAATGAAAAAATATTTAGTGGCATTACCATATTTATTGTAAAGAATGAAACATTTTAACAATTTTAATTAATAATCTACTGTGTGCAGATAGGCAAATCTCGAAATATATGGAATTAAAAAATCTGAAAATAGGCAATGTATATTAAAAATTAATTTTCAGATAGATGAAAAGGAGAACGTTATGTAATCAGGACGGTTCAATCGTCCCGATTTTTATGAGATATGGGGTATCCATTTCCTTGGATGTCGGTGGTAATATCGTTGAGATGCTGTTTTTTTGAAATATCTTTCTTCTCATTGATAATACCACCTTCCCATGTTCCTTTTGGAATAGTGGGGATACTCTTATCTTTATCAGTTGCTTTCATTGTGTCCTCCTAAATTTTGATTGTATTAGTATAACCAAAAGATGAAGAAATATAAGAAAATATGCAAACACGTTATTGTCAATAGATTATAAAGGGTTTGGTAATCAAGTAATGAATGTGGTTATAGAAATTGATAATGATACGATTGTACAGTATCCTCATGGTTTTAATAAAAGAAGAGAATATGCAAAGAAAATCAGAAAAGATTATGAAGCAAGCAAAATCAAAGAACACAGATTCAATATGTGTGAGTACACACTTAGGATTGATGGACTTTGCAATACAATCACTACTGTTCAAAAGGATTCATTAGTTGTAGAAAATTTTCAGAAACCACTAATGAATGGATATTTGTTGGCGGTATAGAAAGTAATAAATGGTTGGATAATGGTAAAAATTTATCCAGAAATTACAAGCAAGGATATTGTGTTTATGATTCTGATGGTATTGCATGTGTGTTGACTACACAAGGAATTGGATGGTTAGGTGGCTATTCGGGATTATATTTTATTAGAGAAAATGAACAATCTTAAAATCCATGTTTCATTTTGTGGTGAATCTAATACAGATATATACTTGATTCACCACAATATTTTAATTTAACCTGTATATCATAAAATTTAAATATGCAGCAAACAAACACCAAAATAGATACGGAATCTGTAAATATGAAGATAACGGTATTATCTGATAGAACTGATAAATCATAATTGCTATTAATGCAATCATTGCCAGTAACCATAGGAAAGCAAATAAGTATAGAGAAAATCTAAAAAAGATTATACTCCACCAAAAGTTGAAAAATAATTGAAGTGCATAAGTTTTTAAGGCTTTCCATTTTTCAGGACTATGGGATTCATAGATTAAGTAAGATGAAATTCCCATTAAAATATAAAGAATAATCCATACAATAGGAAAGATAAAGCCTGGAGGACTAAGTGAAGGTTTGTTTATTTGAGAATATAATGACATTCTTCCACTGAAAAGAGCTGATAATGTTCCAACGGCAATAGGAATAAGGATAGCGATAATTAAGGTACTTCTATTCTTTATTTTCATGAGCAATGTTCCATAAAAATGAGTTTGATTTATTATATGAAATTAAGATGAAAAATATGAAAATGTTTTAATATAAAGTAGCACAAAAATGTGCAAGCATAATTTAAGCATGTGCACAAATTAAAAAATAAAAGAGGAAATGAGGTTTACCTTACACAACTAATAGTAAAACTTTTTGACAAAATCAGATATTTTTCTTCTCAAAACTATAAATTAGTAGTATAATTAAACAGCAATGTAGGAGTACATATAAAAATTAAGGAGGTTGTTTTTTATGAAAAAATTTATGAAAAAATCAGTTTCTTTATTAATGGCAGGAGCAATGGTTATTATGCCAATAACTATGTCGGCTCAGGCAAAGGAGATTGATAACAATACAAATGAAATAAATGCTAGTACGTATTCGACGATTCCAAGCGGATATACTATAAAAGCAACAATTACTGGAGACAATGTTAATATAAGAAATTATTCAGGGGTAAGTTTAGGACATCTGAATAAGTCAGAGGGAGATGTAATATATCTTAAAAGTACTGCTGTAACAGTAATAAATGGAATACCATCAAGATATGGTTATAGTCCTAAACATAAATGTTATGGTTATGTATCTATTAGTTACATGAAATATTAAATAATTTAAGAAATTAATATCAAGGAAGAATTGTATAATTAAAATAAGGCTGCTACATTGTAGGGAGTATTGTAAAAATAGATAAACAATTTATCAAAGAGCAATGCTCCCTTTAGTAGTTTTATAAATACATATTTCAATGAAATTAAATAAAGAGCAGACTGCCAAATAAGGTGACCCCAAAAAGTTAGACTTTTTAAGCGTAGCAGTTTTAATGGCTGCTACGCTATTTTTATGCAGCCAAGGTGGATAGTCTGTATTCGACAGGACTCATCCAACCAAATTTCTCTTTAATTCGTTTTTCATTGTAATATACAATATATTTCTCAATAGCTTCCTTCAGTTCATCAAAACCGTAGTATGTTATTCCGTAGTACATTTCCTGTTTTAACAGTCCGAAGA
>JAAVHZ010000030.1 GCA_014799465.1 Lachnospiraceae bacterium
AGCAACGAGCCAAGTGGCTGCTTGCAGACATTTGGCGACTGCCGCGAGGGTCAAATACCCCGCAGCTTGCTGCGTTACAAATTTGATGCCCCGTCAGCTTGCTGCGGGGTATTTGACTCCTTTAAAGAGTTTAAGTTTTGGGTGAAAATGGTGAATAAACCATAATAGCGTTGAGCATCATAGTAATGCAGAATGGTTAACTAAATTCATTAGGAAATGGGGAATAAAGATGTATGATTTTATCATAATAGGGGCAGGTTGTGCCGGGCTTTCGGCTGCCGTATATGGTGCAAGGGCAGGGAAGAGTGTGATAGTGTTTGAATCAGGGAATGTCGGAGGTCAGATAACATCAGCACATATGGTAGAGAACTATCCCGGTATACCATCCATAAGCGGTATGGAATTTGCAGATACACTTTCTAATCAGGCTTTATCGTATGGGGCGGAAATAAGGTTAGAGGAAGTAAGGAAGATACAAGATTGTGGCAGTATTAAAGAAGTGTTTACTGATGAAGGCTCATACAGGGCATATGCGGTTATTATTGCTACAGGTTTGAAGTATAGAACTCTTGGACTGGAAAGAGAGAAAGAACTGACAGGATATGGAGTGTCTTATTGTGCAGTATGTGATGGTGCATTTTATAAAAAAAATCCGGTGGCAGTAGCAGGAGGTGGAAATACGGCACTTAGCGATGCCGTTTTTTTATCGGATTATTGCAGTAAGGTTTATCTGATTCACAGAAGGGATAAGTTTAGGGCGGAAAAGAGATTGGTTGATATGGCAAAAGCCAGAAAAAATATAGAGTTTATAATGGATTCACAAGTAATAAAGTTGAACGGTGAGAAAGCACTTGAGGATATTGTAGTAAAAAACAATAAAAATAGTGAAGAAAAGCATCTTGGTGTAAAAGGATTATTTATAGCTGTAGGTTATATACCTGTAAATGAAATATTTGAAGAGGTTGGAATACTTGACAATAATGGATATATAAATGCAGATGAGACAGGGAAAACATGTGTACCAGGAATATTTGCAGCCGGAGACTGCAGGAGCAAATCAGTAAGGCAGCTTGTAACAGCTGCATCTGATGGGATAAATGCTGCGCTTAATGTGATGGGTATTCATGATACAAATCATTGATTAAAATATATTTATTTAAAAATAGTAAAAATAAGTGAAGAAAAATTATATATATTATGATAAAATATAAGTGTATTTCAAAAAATTATGGAGGTATACTTATATGAAAAAATCACTTTACAAAAAAGAGATTAGCGATATTGAAGATAGGATTTTAAAAGGAAAGGAAAAGTTTGAAAATATAGTAGTAAATGTAATGGGCGCGGTTATTAAAATAAGTGCTTTAGATTTGGAATTGGAGAATGAATCAGAGATTATTACAAATGTCAGTAAAGAATTAAAAAAGTCTTCAGACAGTATTACACATATTTCAGAAAGTACCCGGAAAAGTGTGGAAGAAGTAGTTGAATTACATGAGAGTATGTCAGAAAAAATAAATGTTGTATCTGAAAATTCAGAAAAGGTATTAGAAAAGATAAAAAAGGATTATGATAATCTAAAAAACGTAGTTGGGTTATCAGATACAACAATTAATCATTCAATGGAAATGAGACAGGATATGGATAAGCTTCTTAGTGTTATAGACAAGGTAAATGAAGTAATTACAGGAATAGATACCATATCGGCACAAACAAATCTTTTGGCATTGAATGCATCTATAGAAGCGGCAAGGGCAGGAGAGGCAGGACGAGGATTTGCGGTAGTTGCAGAAGAAATAAGGAAACTTGCTGATGAGACAAAGAGCCTTACGGCAAATATGGGACAATTTGTCACTAATATAATGGAAGCATCCAGGCAGAGTGCAGATAGTGTAAGCGAAACAGTAGATAATCTTAAATCCATTAACAATAATCTTGTGGAAGTAATGAATGATAATTTGTCAAATAAAGAAGAAGTGGAGAAAATAAATAACTCTGTAACAATGTTAGAATCATCGGGTCAGAAAATGAGTAAGTCGGTTGCCTATATTAAAGAACAGTTTAGCAGTTTGAATGTTACATGTAAGGAAGTAGAAACAAAGTCAGATTTACTTATAGAGGCAGATGAAAAATTACATAGTATAATAATACCGATTACTGCAATTGAAGATGAACTGGATTCAACTACCTCGCTGATGGGACAGATGGTTAATGATTCTTTTTATATGCTTGAAAATAAGACGTTTATCGATACTATTGAATCGGCAATAACAGCACATAAAAAATGGCTGGAAAGTTTAAAAAATATGGTAGAGAGCAGGAAGATTCTGCCACTTCAGATTAATGCGAAGAAGTGTGGGTTTGGACATTTTTATTATTCAATGTCACCTAAGAATCCGCAGATTAAAGGAATTTGGGATAAACTTGAGAGTAAGCATAAGGAATTGCATGGATATGGTGAAAAAGCACTGCACTATTTAAGGGAAGGCAGGTATGAAAATGCGGCAGATGCATATTCATCAGCAGAAAAGGAATCAAAAGAACTGTTGTCAGATTTTAATAAAATTGTAGAGATTGCAAAAGAGCTGGAGACAAAAAACGAGAAAGTATTTTAAATACTATTTTGCAATAAGGAGAATAACATGTATAAAAAGTTAGACAGGAATGATTTGTGTTGGTGCAAAAGCGGTAAAAAGTATAAGAAATGCCATGAAGCATTTGATGACAGGCTTATCAGACTGGAGCATGAAGGTCATATTATACCAAGCAGGGATATTATAAAGACACCGGAACAGATAGAGGCAATAAAGGAAAGCTGTAAAATTAATATTGCCGTACTTGATTACATAGGTGAGCATATAAAAGCCGGAATGACTACCGAAGAGATAGACAGGATGGTATATGAAAAAACAACAGAGATGGGCGGTATACCGGCACCTCTTGATTATGAAGGTTATCCAAAAAGTGTATGTGTATCTATAGATGATGTGGTGTGCCATGGAATTCCGTGTGAAGAAGAAGTGCTTATGGATGGTGACATAGTAAACGTGGACTGTTCCACCATATATAAAGGATATTTCTCTGATTCATCAAGAATGTACTGCATAGGAAATGTGGCTCCGGAGAAGAAAAAACTGGTAGATACTGTTAAGGAATGTGTGGAAAAAGGTCTTGAACAGGTAAAGCCGTGGGGGTTTCTGGGTGATATGGGTCAGGCAGTAAATGACCATGCAAAAGCCAATGGCTATTCGGTAGTGCGGGAAATCGGAGGTCATGGAGTCGGGCTTGAATTCCATGAAGAGCCATTTGTAAGTTATGTTACAAAAAAAGGTACGGAAATGGTTATGGCTCCAGGGATGATATTTACCATAGAACCTATGGTAAATATGGGAAAAGCTGATGTATATGTGGACGAAGATGATGACTGGACTGTATTTACGGCAGATGGCTCACCATCTGCACAATGGGAGATAATGGTACTGGTCACGGAAAGTGGATACGAAGTACTTTGTTATTGAGATTTAAGGAGATTTAAACAGATTTATATCAGGCGGATAAAAAGTAAATACAAAAAACATCAGAGTTAAAATGAAAAATATACCTATTGAAAAGACAGGAGGCAGAACACTTTCTGTCTTTTTATACAATTTGTCGGAAACAAAAAAAGAAATAAAGACAGCTAAAATGTATAAAGCTATATTTATTACATCAACATTTTTATATATACCCGTATAAGTATAGAAAATAACAATTATTGACATAAGTCCACACAGCATTCCGATACATCTTGATGAAAAGAACTTTTTAAAATCCGGTTTGTAAAAAAAATACTCTACAATAGACATAAAAAGAAACGGAAAGAACAGTAGTTTAAGATGTTCCCATGTGGATTCATTTACCGCACCGATTAATGCAATAAATGGGTTTCTGCCGGACCACTCATATACGAAATGCAGAAGAACACCAAGCAGAATAGTGATGATAATAGTTAATAGTCTTTTCATAACAATCTCCAATACTAAAGTCATGATATATTTTAGTATATGATGTTATAAAATTTACTATTCAAAATATAATTAGAAAGTGGTATAATCCATATGCAATAAATTAAGAAAAAAGAATATAATATATTGTTACGCTTTAGCCGTATATGAACGGAATTATTGAAGGAGGATTTGATATGTCAGAATTTAACATTATCAATATTGAAGAACTTAATAGAAGTACATGCAAAATGATAGGTAAGGAGTGGATGCTGATTACCGCTGCAAAAAACGGAAAGGTAAATACCATGACGGCATCATGGGGAGGACTTGGAGTTATGTGGGGGAAAAATGTAGCATTTATAGTTATCAGACCTCAAAGGTATACTAAAGAATTTGTTGATAGTTCAGATACGTTGTCTCTTTCATTTTTTAATGAAGATAAGAAAAAAATATTATCATATCTGGGTACGGTGTCGGGGCGTGATGAAGATAAGATTGAAAAATCAGGTCTTACGGTAGAATTTGATGGAGATACTCCATATTTTGGCGAAGCTGAAACGGTAATAGAAGTTAAAAAGTTATATCATCAGGAATTGAAGCCTGAATGTATGCTGGATGGAGAAATAGACACTAAATGGTATCCTGACAAGGATTATCATACAATGTACATTTGTGAGATAGAAAAGGTAATGGTCAGACAGTGAATATAATTAATCTTGAGAACATAACAAAAGTATTTGGGGACAGAGTGCTGTTTAAGGACATATCTTTGGGTATAAATGAACATGATAAAGTAGGAATAATAGGTGTAAACGGTACGGGTAAGACTACTCTGCTTAAAATAATTGCAGGTATTGAAGAGACTGACCATGGAAAGGTTACAAGAGCAGGAAATACTACTGTTTCCATACTTGAGCAAATGCCGCAGTTCAATAAAAATGAAAGTATATTGGAGTATGTCAGAAGCGGCGGACTTAAAAAGGAAATGTGGGATAAGGAAACAGAAGCAAAGATAATACTTACCAGACTGGGTATAACTGATTATTCACAAGAAATACAGACATTGTCAGGAGGTCAGAAAAAGAGGGTTGCACTGGCAAAGACACTTATTAATCCGGCAGATATCCTGATAATGGATGAACCCACAAACCATCTTGACAATGATATGATTGAATGGCTGGAAGGTTATCTTAAAAGATTTAAGGGTGTGCTTATAATGGTTACGCATGACAGATATTTTCTTGACAGTGTGACAGGTAGAATCTTAGAGATAGATAATAAGAAATTATATTCATATAATTCTAATTATTCAGGATATCTTGAGCTTAAGAGCCAGCGTGAAGATATGGCTGCGGCTTCCGAAAGAAAGAGGCAGAGCATTCTCAGAAATGAATTAAAGTGGGTTATGCGTGGTGCAAAGGCAAGATCTACAAAGCAGAAAGCAAGACTTAACAGATATGAAGAAATGAAATCCATCAGAGGAATTGATGAAAAACAGACTGTAGAATTGGAATCAGTATACAGTCGTCTGGGAAATAAAACGATAGAACTTAAAAATATAAATAAATCATATATAAATAAAAAAATTATTAAATCATTTGATTATATATTTACAAAGGGAACCAATATAGGTATAGTAGGAAAAAATGGCTGTGGTAAAACCACATTGCTTAATATAATAAGCGGTGAGTGCATCCCGGATTCCGGATATGTAGAAATGGGAGATACAGTAAAGATAGGATATTTTACACAGGAAGTCAGAAATATGCCTTCTGATATTAAGGTAATAGATTATGTAAGAAATATAGCAGAATTTCTTCCCACTAAAGACGGAAGAATATCCGCATCAAAGATGTTGGAGAGATTTCTTTTTACACCTGATATGCAATATACACTGATAAGCAAATTGTCAGGAGGAGAGAAACGTAGGCTGTATCTGTTAAGTGTTCTTATGAAAGCACCTAATATACTTATACTGGATGAGCCTACAAATGATTTGGATATATCAACACTTACCGTTTTAGAGGATTATATTGACGGTTTTCAGGGAATTGTTATTACGGTGTCCCATGACAGATATTTTCTTGACAGGATAGCAGACCGCATATTGTCGTTTGACGGAGATGGAATAATAAGTCAGCATGAAGGCGGATATACTGATTACTATAATAAGATTCAAAAAAATCCGGTGGATTCGGAGAAAGAAAAAGATTTAAAAGTAAAGAAAAATGTAAAGCCTAAGGAAAAGAGACTAAAGCTAAGCTATAGTGAGAAAAGAGAGTATGAAAGTATAGATGATGAAATTGAAAAGCTTGAATCGTCTATAGCTGATATAGAAAAAGAAATGTCAGAGAAAGCAAGTGAATACTATGAACTGAACCTGCTTATGCAAAAGAAAGAAGAACTTAAAAAACAATTAGATGAGAAGACAGAACGATGGGTATATCTCAATGATTTGGTTGAAAAGATAGGTGGTATATAGAAGTGAAGAAGAAAAAATATGTGATTGCAGGAGCTGTATCACTGGCAGCAGCCGGTATAACAAAGATTTCAAGGCTTATTAATCACGGAAGTAAATATAATCTGAACTATCTTAATACTGTTAAAAAAGTTACAGATAAAATCATAACATTTCAAAAGGAAGAAGATGGATTTTATGCTATAAAGAATCCGGAAGATAAAACTCTTAAGATATTGCAGTTATCAGATCTGCATATAGGGGGAGGATATCTTTCCAGACATGAAGACCGTCTTGTATTTAAGACTATATATGAACTGGTACAAAAACATAAACCGGATCTTATTGTACTAACAGGAGATTTGGTATGTTCCAAACCCAGTATTTCAATGTCTAGAAATAATAAGAACAGTTTAGTCCAGATAGTGATGCTTTTAGAGAGAATAGGCATACCTTATGCAGTTACATTTGGAAATAAGGATTCGGAAGTATATGCTACTCATAGCAGGAATAGTCTTAGAAAATATCTGATGAAGCAGAATCATTGTCTTATGGCATGGGATGGTGAGGATATTACGGGAAGCAGTAATTATCTTATAAAGATTCGTGATGGAAAAGATAATATTACCGGAATCCTTTACTTTATGGATACTAATTCGTATATATATTCAGGACTTAAAAGGAAAAAATACGATTCAATTCATGATGATCAGGTTAAGTGGTATGAAGCACAAGTCAAAAGATTTAGAAGTGCAGATGGTAAAATAGTTCCATCATGTATGTTTATTCATATGCCGTTACCTGAGTACTCAGAGGCATGGAAGAAATATTCGGATGGAAGCAGTCAGGTTAAGTTCCTTGGTGGAAAAGTAAGTGAAACAATAAGCTGTCCCAAATTAAATTCTAAAATGTTTGATACAGTAAAAAAATTAGGCAGCACAAAAGCGATATTTTGCGGGCATGACCATCTGAATAATTTTTCATTTCTTTATAAAGGTATCAGACTGGTATGTGGTAAATCACTGGATTATATATTGTATGGTAAAAATATTTCAGGGCACAGAGGAGGCACAATATTGTATATGACATCAGATGGGCAGATACTTACCAAATAGACAAAATGGAGAATGAACAGTTATGAAATTTTTAATTCAAAGAGTAAATAAGGCATCTGTAAGTGTAGATGGTAAGATAACAGGAAGTATAAAAAAAGGCTTTCTTGTACTTATAGGCATTGGTAAAGAAGATACAAATGATGATGCTGACCGCATGGTAAGGAAAATGATTGGACTCAGAATATTTGCAGATGAAAACGGAAAGACCAATCTTTCTATTAAAGATATTGGCGGTGAACTGCTTCTTGTGTCACAATTTACATTATATGCTGACTGTAGAAAAGGTAACAGACCTTCGTTTGTAAAAGCAGCAGGACCGGATATAGCAGAAAAATTGTATCAATATATTATAGAAAAATGTAAGGAAGAGATTACAGTAGTAGAAAAGGGAATATTTGGTGCCGATATGAGTGTGGTACTTGAAAATGACGGTCCTTTTACGGTTATGCTTGATAGTGGAGAATTATAAAAACTTATGAGAAAATATTTATATAAAAGAATGTGGATGTTACTGTTGGTTCCGGTATCATTTTTGATATTGTATATAGCAGAGAAAAATTCGTGGATAGCAGAGCATATCTTCGCAAGAGGAATATACTATTATCTTTCACAGTTAATAAGTACTGTTACAGGTATTTTTCCATTTTCCATAGCAGAGATATTTGTATTATGTTCACCAATACTTGTGATTTTGGTGATTGTACTGTTTTTGCGTCACATTGCCATGTCTGAAGGAAGGCACAAGACAGTGATATATAAGGCGGTATTAAATGTATTATGTGTTATTTCTGCAGCATTTTTTATATATGTTATAACTGATTCGGTTAATTATTACAGATATCCTTTTTCATATTATGCAGGATTTGAAGTAGAAAAGTCTACGGTAGATGAACTATATGCTGTAGGTGAGGATATCGTGATGCGTGCTAATGAGATAAGAGAAGAATTAGTAAATGAAGATGATGAGGGTGTATTTAAGCTTACAGGCAGTATGGGTGAAGTTTCGGAAATGGCAAGAGAAGCTTACAAGACACTTGGAAAAGAATATCCGGTACTTAAAGGTCATTATGGTAAAAACAAGCTATTTCTCACATCTAAATATATATCATATTCAAAGATGGTAGGATTGTTTGTTCCGTTTACAATGGAAGCAAATAATAATGTGGATGTGGTTCAGTATAACATTCCAAGTGATATGTGCCATGAGCTTGCTCATCTGCATGGTTTTATAAAAGAAGATGAAGCAAATTATATAGCTTATCTTGCCTGTACAAATTCCGGAAACATGGAATTTGAATACAGTGGACTGGTTCAGGCTTATATATGTATAGAGAATGCATTATATGATGCAGATTTAAAAAAGTGTGAAGAGCTTACAGGTAAACTATCGGATAAAGTCAGAAGGGATGTTAATGCAAACAGCATTTACTGGAAGAAGATTGAAGATACGAAAACAGGAAAAAATGTATCATCTGCGGCAGAATCCATAAATGATGAGTATTTAAAAGCAAATGGACAGGAAGAAGGAGTAAAGAGTTATGGGCTTATGGTTGACTTGCTTATATCTCAATATAGGAGTGAAGGGTTTTTAAAAGATTAGGACACTATTGGAAGAATGGAGAAAATATATGGAATTACATGATTTTTATTATGATTTACCTCAGGAACTTATAGCACAGGATCCGTTAGAAGACAGGTCATCTTCAAGAATGCTTATACTGGATAAGGAAAATGGAAGTATAAAGCATGAGGTATTTCACAATATTACAGATTATCTTAAGTCCGGTGACTGTCTTGTAATCAATGATACAAAAGTCATACCTGCAAGATTATATGGAATAAAGAAGGATACAGGTGCAAAGATAGAAGTGCTTCTTCTTACAAGAAAGGAAAATGATATATGGGAGGTACTTGTAAAGCCGGGAAGAAAGGCAAAGCCGGGTACTATCATATCGTTTGGGGACGGGCTGTTAGAGTGTGAGGTAAAAGAAGTGGTTGATGACGGAAACCGTCTTGTCCGTTTTTCATATGAGGGTATATTTGAAGAGATACTGGACAGGCTTGGTCAGATGCCTCTGCCGCCATATATTACACATGAGTTAAAAGATAAAAGCAGATATCAGACAGTATATGCAAGGCATGAAGGTTCAGCAGCAGCACCAACGGCAGGACTTCATTTTACAAAAGAACTCATTTCAAAGATAGAGGAAATGGGAGTGAGTATTGCACATGTAACGCTTCATGTGGGGCTTGGAACGTTTAGACCGGTAAAAGTTCAGGAAATAACAGACCATCATATGCACTCTGAATACTATTGTATAGAGCAGCAAGAGGCTGATAAGATAAATAATGTAAAAAAGAATGGCGGCAGAATAATATCTGTTGGTACAACAAGCTGCAGAACACTTGAATCAGCGGCTGATGAGAACGGATATTTACAGGCATCAAGCGGATGGACTGACATATTTATATATCCCGGATATGAATTTAAGATTATAGATTGCCTTATTACTAATTTTCATTTACCGGAATCCACACTTCTTATGCTTGTATCAGCATTAGCAGGCAGAGAAAATATTATGAATGCTTATGAAGAGGCTGTTAAGGAAAAATATAGGTTTTTTAGTTTTGGAGATGCTATGTTTATTAGTTAAATGATATATTCTCTTTTCAAAATTATACATTTATGGTAAAATATTCTATAGCATAGCATAAAAAGGAAATAAAACGAAGGAGAGGTTTGTATGCAGGAGAGAAGAAGAGCTAATAGAATGAATATAGATGTTACAATTAAGCTTAATGCTGTGAAGAATGGAGAATTTGATACAACCAGATTGAAAAAAGAACCATTTATGGTAGATGTGGTCAATATTTCTAAGGGTGGACTTGCTTTTAAGTCTGAAGAAAAACTGGAATTAAATACATATTATGATACAACTATGGTATTGTGGACAAAGGAGACATTTAAGACTGTAATAGAAATTGTCAGAATGGAAAACTATGGTGATGGTCCAACGCTTTACGGATGCAGGTTTGTAGGAATTATGCCTTCGGATGAGCTTAAGATACAGATATATGAGATGATAAATGAAAATAATGTTAAATAGTTTATTAAAAAATTCCCCGTATTCTGAAATACAGGGAATTTTTTTAGCAGATTTATTGTCTGTATAATGGGGTTAAAACCCTCGCCTTAAGGCGAAACCTTTAGGTCAACCCCATATCTTCAAGTTTAGAAAAGTAAAAAGTAGGGATACTAAGCTTGAGGTGAATAAT
>JAAVHZ010000031.1 GCA_014799465.1 Lachnospiraceae bacterium
AGCAACGAGCCAAGTGGCTGCTTGCAGACATTTGGCGACTGCCGCGAGGGTCAAATACCCCGCAGCTTGCTGCGTTACAAATTTGATGCCCCGTCAGCTTGCTGCGGGGTATTTGACTCATTATATGATACTTCCTTTTTATCAAATATTGTTGTAAACATATAATCTCTCCAATCTGTAAATAATAATTGTATTTTATTATATATTAATAATAAAGACAATAAGTAAAATCAAGTAAAACTCTGCTTTTCAATTTTAAAATTGTGTGGTAGAATAAAAAAGTATGTAAAATGTTGCAGATGGAGGTAAGTAATGGATACTCTTGAAGAGCAAAAAAGTTCTTTGGCAGGAAAGCAGCTGACAAGACATGAAGCATTGGACAGAAGAAAGAGAATTAACAGGTATAAGAAAATATTGATATGGACTTGTGTTATAGCAATTCTTATTCCTATAGTAATGTGTGTTTTTTTGCTTATGAAAATACATAGGCTTGAGAAAGACATTGATAATCTGTTGACGATGAAAGAATCAGGTCAGATAGTTGCACAAACTGACAGTGCCGGTGGAAGGTATCTTGTGTTGGCAAAAGATGTTGATGAGAATGAGAGAACAACTGAAAACATAACAGAAAAAACCACGGAAGGTTCAACTGAGGAAGTTACAGAGATACCTTCTGAGGTTGTTACCCAGCCTGTTACTAAGGATGAGTATACAGGTAAAAGGGCATATCTGACATTTGATGATGGTCCCAGTGAAAATACGATACCGATACTTGATACTTTAAATCGTTATAACGTTCCGGCTACTTTTTTTGTTATTGGTAAAATGGATGAGCAGTCTAAGAAACTATATAAGGAAATTGTGGATAGGGGAAGTACGATAGGATTACATTCATTTTCACATCAGTATGGTTCGTTATATGCATCTATGGAAAATTTTTCAGCAGATTTGGCAAAGATACATGATTTGGTAAAAGAGACTACAGGTAAGGATATTAAGTTGTTCAGGTTTCCGGGAGGAAGTGCAACAACTACAAATACAGTGGATATAAGGGAAATAATAAAATATCTTAATGCGAATGGGTATAGATATGTGGATTGGAATGTGTCAAGCGAGGATGCCACAGGAAGAAATATATCGGCAGACGAGATGGCCAGAATGGTTATATCACAGTCGTTATCCTGTAACAGTGCTTATATTCTTATGCATGATGCCAAAGGAAAGGAATCTACTGTTCAGTCTCTGCCGGCAATAATAGAAGAGTTGCAGGCCAATGGATATAAATTCTGTGCTATAGATGAGACTACTGATAAGCTGGTTCAGCAGGTAAAAGCATCAGAGGTGCAATAAAAGATAATAAAGATGGAGGAAAATAAATGAGTTTTTTTAAGGATTTTAAAGAGGATTTATCTCAGGCAGTTAATGAACTTGTATCAGATGAAGAAATTAAAGATACAAATCAGGAAGAGGAAGAAAATACGGAAGATGAGATTTCAAAGGATGATGACTATGAAGAAGACTTTGACTTGCAGATGCTGAATGAACTGTTATCAGACGATATTGAACAGGAAGAGGATGTAATTGAAGAGCAGGATGAAGATGAAATTATAGAGGAGCCTGAGGAAGTGGAAATACTTCAGGAAGAACCGGAAGTTGTAGAAAATGAAGAAATAGAAAATGAAGAAATAGAAGAAGAAAAAATATATAGTAAAGAGGATGATAAAGCGATGGAAGAGGCAAAGAGAATGGAAGAGGAAGCAAAGGAAGCAACAAAGGAAGCATTAAGAGGTAATAGGAATCCGTATGATAAGAATGATAAGAATGAGATTGCAAGCATGAACACAACAGATATTCCTGCAGATGAGATTACTGAGATTACAAAAGGAACAGCTATAGAAGGTAATATTATCTGTGAAGGTTCAATGAATGTAAATGGAAAAATTAAGGGAAATGTAGCATGCCGCGGTAAACTGGTTGTGTGCGGTACAATAGTTGGTGCATCAAGGGCAGCAGAAATATATACAAACAATGCGAAAATAGATGGCGATGTTACCAGTGATGGAAGCATAAAAATAGGAAATGGTTCTATTATAATAGGCAATGTATATGGTACATCAGCAGTTATAGGTGGTGCTGTTAAAGGTGATATAGATGTTCATGGACCTGTTGTAATTGATGGTACTGCCGTGGTACAGGGAAATATACGTTCACGTTCTGTTCAGATTAATAATGGAGCAGCTATAGAAGGTTCAGTATCTCAGTGCTATGCAGAGATAGATTATGCAGCATTATTTGATAAGACATTTGCAAAATAATCATTTAGAATGGAGATAAACATGGCAAAGTTAAACAGAGTACTTCTGAAATTAAGTGGAGAGGCACTGGCTGGAGATAAAAAGACAGGATTTGATGAAGAGACGGTAACAGGTGTAGCAAAGCAGGTTAAAGAGCTGGTTGATGATGGAACACAGGTAGGTATTGTTATTGGCGGCGGAAATTTCTGGAGAGGAAGAACCAGTGAAAAGATTGACAGAACAAAAGCAGATGCCATAGGTATGCTTGCTACTATAATGAACTGCATTTATGTATCAGAAATATTCAGAACAGAAGGGATGAAGACGCAGGTGCTTACACCTTTTGAATGTGGTTCGTTTACAAAGCTTTTTTCAAAGGACAGGGCAAACAAATATTTTGAAAAAGGTATGGTAGTGTTTTTTGCAGGAGGTATTGGTCATCCATATTTTTCAACCGATGTCGGCATGGTATTAAGGGCAGTGGAAGTAGAGGCTGATTGTATACTTGCGGCAAAGGCTGTAGATGGTGTATATGATAGTGATCCATCAAAGAACCCTGATGCAAAGAAATATGAAGAGCTTTCAATTCAGGAAATTATAGATAATAAACTGGGTGTTATTGATTTGGCAGCATCAGTGCTGTGTATGGAAAATAAAATGCCTATGATGATTTTTGGTCTGAATGAAGAAAATAGTATAGTAAATACCGTAAAAGGTAATTTTACAGGAACGAGAATTACAGTATAGTAGGAATGAGAGGTAAAATAATGGAAGATTTAAAACAATATGAAGAGAAAATGGAAAAATCAATAGCGAATCTACAGTCTGAATTGGCAACAATAAGAGCCGGAAGGGCTAATCCACATATACTTGATAAAATAACAGTTGATTATTATGGCACTCCTTCAACTATACAGCAGGTGGCTAATGTGACTGTACCTGAAGCAAGAATGATACAGATACAGCCATGGGAGCAGAGTCTTATAAAAGAGATAGAAAAGGCTATAATGACTTCTGATATAGGTATCACTCCGACAAATGATGGTAAATGTGTACGTCTTGTTTTTCCTGAACTTACTGAAGAGAGACGTAAGGAACTTGCCAAAGATGTAAAGAAGAAGGGTGAAGGAGCAAAGGTAGCAGTAAGAAATATCAGAAGAGATGCAAATGATGCAGTAAAAAAACAGAGCAAAGCAAATGAAATCTCAGAGGATGAAGTAAAGCAGTTAGAAGATAAGATTCAGAAATTAACGGATAAGTATGTAGCAGATATTGAAGATATAATTGAGTCTAAATCTAAAGATATACTTACGATATAGCAGGATAAAGTATTTTGAAGAGGGGAGACGGTGCTCCCCTTTTTGCGATTGTGGAAATATATTGTGAAATGAGGATAGATTATGGATTTGAGTGATATGAAAATACCGCAACATGTGGCAATCATAATGGATGGAAACGGACGATGGGCAAAGAAACGTATGATGCCGCGTAATATGGGTCATATTCAAGGGGCAAAGACTGTGGAGCAGATATGTGAAGATGCAGACAGTCTTGGAATAAAATATCTGACTGTATATGCTTTTTCAACAGAGAATTGGAACAGACCTGATGGTGAAGTTAGTGCCATTATGAAACTTCTTAGAAATTATCTTAAGGATTGTATAAAAAGGGCAAATTCGAATAATATGAAAGTAAGAGTAATAGGGGAGAGAAGCAGGTTAAGTGATGATATAAGGCAGAAGATTGAACAGCTTGAGGAAGCGTCAAAGAACAATACAGGGCTTAATTTTACCATAGCACTTAATTACGGCAGCAGGGATGAGATAGTGCGTGCAGTAAGGCGTTTGGTTAAAGATTGTAAAGATGGTCTTGAAGATATGGAAAATATTACAGAGGAAATGTTTTCATCATATCTTGACACAGCGGGAATACCGGACCCGGATTTACTTATAAGGACAAGCGGAGAGGAAAGATTATCTAATTATCTGATGTGGCAGCTTGCATATACGGAGTTTTATTTTTCTGATGTGCTTTGGCCGGATTTTGATAAAAAAGAGCTTATCAGGGCTATAGAAAAATTTAATGGCAGAGAGAGACGTTACGGGGGCGTCGGAGAGGAATAATATTATTATGTCAGGAATAAGTAAATTAATGAATAAATCTTTTCTACAAAGAACTATAAGTGGCATATTGCTTGTTATTGTGGCACTGGTCACAATAATAATGGGAAAAGATGTTTTATTTTTTACAATATCGGCAATTTCGCTTATAGGAATATTTGAATTGTACAGGGTATTTGGAATAGAAAAGAGTCTTGTGGGAATTGTAGGATATATTGGGACAGCAGTATATCTTATGTGTATAAGATGCAGTTATGAAGAGTATCTTATGCCGTTGTTTATTCTTATTTTGATGCTTCTTATGGCTGTATATGTCCTGTCATTTCCTAAATACAAAGCAGAACTTATAATGGCTGCATATTTTGGACTTTTTTATGTGACTATAATGCTTACATGCATATACCGTATCAGGATGTTAAGTGGAGGAGTGTATCTTGTATGGCTCATATTTTTATGCTCGTGGGGATGCGATACATGTGCATATCTGACAGGTGTAATGTTTGGCAAACATAAAATGGCACCAATACTCAGCCCGAAAAAATCGATAGAGGGTGGTATAGGCGGTATTTTTGGTGCGGCTTTGTTGGGATTTATCTATGCCTGTATATTTGGAGATAAAATGAATGAAATATCAAACCCTCAGATAATTGTTCCTGTAATATGTGCAGTTGCTGCGGTAATTTCGCAGATTGGTGATTTGGCGGCATCAGGGATTAAGAGAGACCATGATATAAAGGATTATGGAAAATTAATACCGGGACATGGTGGTATACTTGACAGGTTTGATAGTGTTATATTTACGGCTCCGGTTATCTATTATCTGGTAATGTATTTGTAGTGGAAACGTGTGGTATGGATAATTAGCAAATGAAAGGGAAATGCATCTGTCTTTTAGATTGTGGATGCATGATTTTTTGGTAGGATGAAATAAATGTGGGAATCAGACCTTATAGCATTAGCATGACAAATCGGTATTTGGAGGTGAATTTCTTTTGAAACAGTTAAAAAAAAACAAAGTTTTCTCATATACATAATCACAAGTTTTCTAATTTATGTACTTTCCAACGGGGAATGGAATATTCCGATTTTTGCATGGGTTTACCCTATTCTGTTTCTTGGCATGGTTTATTTCGATAAAACACGAAAAGCGTATTCTGCAATAATTCTTTGCTATGCCCTTGGATTTGTGATTCAGTTTTGGAAAGTAATTGGAATGGATATAAAAATATGCATTATTGCAGGCA
>JAAVHZ010000032.1 GCA_014799465.1 Lachnospiraceae bacterium
TGCAGTATTCCATGTCTGTAAATGTCTGTTGTTTCATAGGTATCATCGCCTTTCATGTGATACCTTAATTATACTACAAATATATGAAAAAGTGTTTATTTAATCAGTGTTTCCTTAGATAACCAATATAAAATATCTTCATTTCCCTCCTCATCAGTTAATAATTCTCTGTCAGGGCAGAAACCTAATACTTGTTTATTAATGCAGATTTGAAAATAACCATATATTCCATTCCATTCTGTATTAAATCTTTTTAAATTTACATCCTCTAAATTATCTGTAATTTTCCATCTGATTTTGACCATAACACTCACCTTTTAACAATTAAAGTATCTCATCATATGTATAAACATAATCGCCATAAACAGTTTAAACCACATTGGTAAAACCCATGTATAAGACCTGATTATTTGTTTCTATTGTAAATCCACAATTCATTAGCACTCCTTCTTCTGAAAATTGGTTTATTGAACTATAAACATGACTATCAGCTAACTCATATACCATTTTCAATATAATATTTACATCATCAGTTGTATTCTCATACACTTTCTTCAGTTTAGATTTAATTAAATATAATTTTATTACTTTTCAACAGATGTTACATCTGGAAATTCGCCATTCCCCCTATACATTATTTTTGCAATTTTTTCAGCAGCCCATCTTTCATATGCCGTATTAATCGAAGTATCATCACTAACATTTTTTATTACGCTAAAACTCTTCTCAATTTTGTTAAATTCAATTATTCCCATAGTGTTTTCATTTGGTCCAAACTCATATACTACCTTCTCTTTATTATCTTCTATTTTATTCATCAAAACATATACTGCCATTATTACACCTTCTTATATAGATTCCGTTCTTGCTTTCATCCATCAGAATTAAATGGTTGGTATATAAAAAATCATATTCATCCCCTAAACTTTCTTTAAACAATTTTTTCCACTGCTTTTATTGTATGAAAATATATATACATTTTCATACAATAACTTTATTACTACAATAGAAATAATATCTTTATAAGAAAATTGCTCAAATTATTTTTTTAGAATTTTAGATAAACTGATTCCATCAAATGGATTTCCCCATCCTTTTCTTTCAGAAAACAAATGTGTTCGCACATCTTTTGTGTCAGGCAGAGCAATTCCTTCATCTTCCAAAAAAGTAATTATTTTTTCCAACTATCGAAGACTTTCCTTACCATTTTTGTTTATTGAACTATAAGCATGAATATTAGCTAACTCATATACCATTTTCAATATAATATTTACATCATCATTTGTATTCTCATACAATTTCTTCAACTTATCATATTTAACTTCTGTCAAAAATTCAAAACCAGCTGACCTATAATCATAAAATTAAAATAAATATTCTGGAATAATTTCAATTATCTCATCCATCCATTCATCCCATAATTCTAAATTAGTTATTTTCCAAAAATCTTGAAATATTATTGTCTAATCTTTATTTTGATATTTATGTATCAAATATTCTTCTGCACATATTATACCATAAGCAATTCTGCCTACAACTGATACATTTTCGAAATCATAATTATTCATCACCTTTTTCCTCCAAACCAGCCAGCATAATTTTCAATTATTTTCCCTTTAAAAGTATATGTGCAATTTTCATGTATTTTTATAGCTTAGTCAATGATTTTGCACAATTCAACAACTATTTGACTTCAAATACAACATTTGTGATATAATTAATAATTTAACTATTATATAATCATCTAATAAAAGGCAGTACCCGAAAAACGGTTACTGCCCATACAACTATCAACAAATATATAATTTCAATGCATTAACAACCATCCTCCCAGCAAACACATCAAAAATGCAATAAGTCCACTTCCAAGTGCCAACAAAATCCGCTGATAATGCCGTTTGCCAAATTCCTGCTGTTTTTCAATTTCATCCAGCCTTTTTCCGTCTGAAAATGCCACAATCTCTTTGTATGTATATACATTATTTTCTTTTTTAACCCGTTCAACCTTAAATGCAAAATACATAGTGATACCATACAGTATAACAAAGAAAACTATACTGTATATATTGAACCACAAAATAACCGGTATAATAGAAATAATTGATACAATAAAAAGAGTAGCAAAAATTTTGCCATAATAGTTAAATCTGTCAATTTCTGTTTTCTTAATTTCTTCTTTCATTTTTTCAATATCTCCTTTAATTAATTGGTCAAGAGATATATTAAATAATGAGCTTAGCAACAGCAAGCTGTGAATATCGGGATAATTTTTACCTGTTTCCCAGTTCGAGACTGTTTGTCTTGTCACATAAACTTTCTCTGCCAATTCCTCTTGTGACAGTTTTAAGTCTGTGCGGTATTTCTTTATCTGAGTATTTAACTCCAATGTTTGAACCTCCTTTTCTACTTTTTAGGAATGTGATACCCCGGTAACCTCTGACCTGAATCCAGTATAGTATTACCTCAGCATTTTGTCTGTCAAAGTCCTTTTACATTACCATAAAAAGCATTGTCAAAGAGGTTTTGCATCATAATTATCTTAGGATATCCATTAAATAAATTCAAATTACATATCCATTTTCTCTGAAAAATCCTTAATTTCCAATATTTTACCAACAACCCTTACAATATGATTCTTCTTATTCCGTATGGCAGTTGCCCTTATTTTACATTGGATTGGATTCTTATTAACATCATTTATCCTTACATAATCTTCTTCATATTCTGTACCATTATCTTCCAACCTGTTAAATATATTTTTAAATGTTTCAGCATCTTCTTTAAATACCACATCCTGAGAAACCATATTTTCTATATAATCCTCATCTACAGGAGAATAGCCAAACTTTTCTTCCCATTTGTGAGTATGGTACGCAGTCTTATTACGCCAGTTATATTCAAATACTATACTGTCAGACTGATTTGCAACAATATGATACCTCTGCTCCTTCATGTGCATTTTTCTGCTATTGATATAATTTACACCAAACCAATATGCTATGTACAACGAAAATACAACCGTAATTCCTATACTTAAAATTAATGCATAGTCTGTTATTTTGGCAGTAACATTCTCTATTGCACTTGCTGACACAATGGATACAGCATGCCATTCAGTTGCCGGTATGGTTGTATAGCAGACATACCGCTTATATTTACCCGAGTTAAGTGTTACAATATCTGATTCTCCGTTCTGTATCTGTTTTTTCAATTTATTAATACGTTTCTTGTTGCTGCCGAAACTGTCAAGCAATTCAAAAAGGTTAGTATAATTTCCTATTGCTTCAGGTCTTGACACTAACGTTCCATTACTCTGTGCAATAAATGTAGTTCCTTTCCTTCCTATTGATGTATCACCTATAAGTCCGGTAAACACTTTAATATCATAAGCACACTGTAATATACCGACTATTTTTCCGTCTTGTGAAATTGGCACTGCAAGTATAATATACTCCTGATTATATTCTTCTGAATAAAGCACACTTGAAATACTTCTTTCACCACTTAATGCTTCTTCAAAATATAGGTCCTGAAAGTCTGCCTGAAAGTTTTCTCCATTTATTGTGACACCGGCACCGTCAATGCCAATGACTCCACTGAACATTAATATATCATTACCGGTCTGGGTTTCCAGTGCATCAAGAACTTCTCTGCATTGTATATCATCATATTGACCTATAAATGCTGCCATTCCTTCCATTTTGTTAAAAGCATCATCCATTTTAATACTTATTACGGCAATACTCTCATCTATAATCTGCTGAAGAAGATTTGTAGTGTTATCATTAACTATAACTTCTATATTTTCCCTATAATATCTGAATGAAATCATAACAAATATTATAATCAGAAACATCAATATAAATTTCATATTAAATTTACTATATATCTTTTTTAAAATGTTTTTGAAATTCTTCATATCAATAATATTCCTTTTCAAAATTTATTAATGACATGGGTCTGGCATAATAAAATCCCTGTATTTTATCACATTGAGTGGTTTTAAGATATTCTACCTGTTCTCTATTCTCCACACCTTCACACACCACATTCATATTTAAATGTTTTGCCATGGTAATTATATCGTTTATAACGATTTTACCTTTTCTTGAATTAGATGCATCATTGAGAAACTCTCTGTCCAGCTTTAATACATCAATTGAAAGTTTATTTAAAACATTAAGTGATGAAAATCCTGAACCAAAGTCATCCATTGCTATTCTGAAACCAAGACTGTGCAGTTGGTAAATTGTATCAATGGCATAATCCAAATCATCTAAAAGAGTGCTCTCTGTTATCTCAAGTTCAATATATTTAAGCGGTATATTAAATTTCTTTACAACTTCCGTTATTTCATCAATAATTGTCCTGTTTTTAAAATGTACTGCCGAGACATTGATGGAAACCGGATAGGGTTCTTTTCCACTGCTAATCCAATTGGAAATTACTTTAAATACCTGTTCCCACATATAAACATCCAGTTTAGTGATAAAGTTATTTTTTTCAAATAATTCTATAAATTCTCCCGGCGGTATTATTTTCCTAATTGGGTCATTCCACCTTACCAGTGCTTCTGCAGAAACTATTTTTTCTGTTTCTACAGAAAATTGAGGCTGCAGGTATACTTCAAACTCTCCTGCATCCAATGCTGACTGCATGGTACTTTCAATCTTCTTTTCCTTAAGCACTTCTTCAAGCATTCTGCTGTCAAAAAAAGAATAATTCTTTACACTATTTCCTTTAACTGCATTTCTTGCAAATGTTGCTCTGTCAATCATAAGATTTACAGGTAAATCTTCATCTATCTTATATATACCGAATATCAGTGTGAAATTTTTTATACATTCGCTGATTTTACTTATAAATCCGGTTATCTCATCATCAGTATCATATGATATTAAAATGCAGAATACATCTGCATAGAATCTGGTTGCCATCTCATTTTTATCAAGCATGGATTCTATTTCTGCTGCAATATGTCTTAACAGGCTGTTGCCTCCGTCAATTCCATATAAATCGTTTACCACCTTAAACTTATCAATATCAAACTGTATCAATGCATATTTAGTCTTTGCATTTTTAATAATTACGGTCTCCACATCCTCTTTAAATTTTTCCCAGCTCATAAGACCTGTAACAGAATCTTTATCTGTCACCATCCTTAGATATGCACGATTTCTAAACAACATAATAATTACTAAAAAAACTATAAATATAACAACTACTATTACAAATCTAAGCATAAAATAAGGATATTTATTTATAAACCACATAATATCTTCTGTATTACCGCTTACACTCATATTGATTTCTCCATTTCAATAACTATACTATAATTCCACCGCCTGCAATATAGTCCTCTTTGTAAAATACAACAGCCTGTCCCGGAGTTATGGCCCTTTGTGGTTCTTCAAATATACATTCAATCCTGTCATTTTCAAGCTTTTTTATGTTACATATGGCTCCGGTATGATTATATCTTATCTTTGCCATATACTTTTCATTTTCATCTATATCTTCTATGCCCATAAAATTAACCCGGTCAGCTACAAGCCGGCTGCTGAATACTTGTTCATTACTTCCAAGTATCACTTCATTAGATTCGGGACAAATTTTAAGTACAAATACAGGATAACCTAATGCAATTCCCAGACCTTTACGCTGACCCACCGTATAATTTATTATTCCTTTATGCTTTCCCAGAACATTTCCATCAATATCCACAAAATTGCCTGGTATTGATTTTTCGCCAATATGTATCTCTATAAATCCGGCATAATCATTATCCGGTATAAAGCAGATTTCCTGACTGTCTGATTTTTCAGCTACGGACATTCCAAGCTCTTTTGCTATGCTTCGTATCTTATCCTTTGAATATCCTCCTACGGGCATAATCGTATGTGCCAGTTGTTCCTGTGTCAGATTGTATAATACATAAGTCTGATCTTTGTCTTTATATGCTGCTCTTTTTATAGAGTATCTGCCGTTAGGCAGCTTTATTATATTGGAGTAATGACCTGTGGCTATGTATTGTGCACCAAATTCTTCTGCTTTTTTTAAAAGTGCCTCCCATTTTACGGTTCTGTTACAGACAATACACGGATTAGGTGTATGACCGCAGACATATTCATCTACAAAATATTTAATAACATTTTTATTAAACTCTTTATGGAAATCTATAACATGATATGGTATGCCAAGTATGCCTGCAACTCTCTCAGCATCTTCAACCACACCTGCACCTGTATTACCAGCAGGCGGCTTATTATCTCCACACCATGTCTTCATGGTAACGCCAATAACATCATAACCTTGTTCTTTCAAAAGATAAGCTGCAACCGAGGAATCCACGCCTCCTGACAGTCCTATTACAACTTTATTCATATACATTTACCTTTCCTGTATTCTTTAACCGGAATCATAAGTGTACTGTCCTATTCATTTCCGCCGGCAAAGACTGCCGCAAGTATAAAACAAGTAAGACAGTACACCATTATACTGTTTTTAAACCCTTATTCTTCTTTAACAATTATAACAAATTAATGTTTTTTGTCAATTTTACATTGTTTTGAATTCTGAATATTCCGTAGACATTTTTCTCAGGCTTTCCACTGATTCAGTTATTGATTTCACTACATAGTCAACTTCTTCAATAGTTGTATTTCCTGATAATGTAAGCCTTAATGATCCATGTGCCTCATCTTCTGTCTTACCCATCGCCATAAGTACATGACTTGGAGCTTTTGAACCTGCACTGCATGCTGAACCTGTTGACGCACATATACCTAAGGTATCAAGTATAATAAGCAGAGATTCTCCTTCTATAAATTTAAAAGAGAAGTTTGTATTGTTTGGCAGCCTGTTTGTATCAGAACCATTAAGCTTTGTATATGGCACATTTTTAATTATTGCATCTATCAGATAATCCCTAAGTTTTATTTCATAACCAATCTTTTCTTGCATTTTTTCCGCTGCCATCTCAGCAGCCTTTCCAAAACCTACAATTCCTGGAACATTTAAAGTACCTGCCCTTAACTTTTTCTCCTGTGAACCTCCATGCATAAACGAATCTATATTTATATTTTTATTAATATAAAGACATCCTACTCCTTTGGGACCATGAAGTTTATGTGCACTGGCACTTAACATATCTATATTCAAATCCTTTACATCAATAGGAATCTGACCAAATGCCTGCACTGCATCTGTATGAAACAAAATATTATTCTCTTTCGCAATTCTGCCAATCTGCTTTATAGGCTGAATGGATCCTACTTCATTATTTGCAAACATTATTGATATAATAATAGTTCCTTTTTTTACCGAATCCATAACATGTTCCGGATTTACTATTCCATCGCTGTCTACATCCAGATAAGTAACTTCATATCCGTTCTTTTCAAGATACCGGCATGTATTAATTACTGCAGGATGTTCTATTTTACTTGTTATAATATGGTTTCCTTTTCCTTTTAAAAACTGTGCTGCCGATTTTAGTGCCCAGTTATCAGACTCTGTTCCGCCTGAAGTAAAATATATTTCCTCTGTGTCTGCGTTTATAAGTTTTGCTATACGTTCTCTTGACAAATCTGTAGCCTTTCTTGCCTTTGCCGAAAACTCATATATTCCTGAGGGGTTACTATATATTTTAGAAAAATAAGGCAGCATCTCTTTTAACACTTCTGGGTATATTTTCGTTGTTGCAGCATTATCAAAATATATCAGCTTTTCCATGCGAACCTCCAATATTAGTTATCTTTTTTACTTCTTTAGAATATATTATGTTAAAACACTGATTTGGGAGCTAGTTTGAAAAATGGGTAAAAAAAGAACATTTATAAAAGGTACCCTTATACTTACAGCGGCAGGTGTGCTTACAAGAATCATAGGCTTCTTTTTCCGTATTTTCTTATCACGTACCCTCGGAGCTGACGGTCTTGGTATTTATCAACTAATATTTCCGATACAGGGACTATGCTGTGCTCTATGCTCTTCCGGAATACAAACTGTTATTTCCGGACAGGTGGCTGCAAATATTTCATCCCACAAAGACAACTCTCCACTCTCAATATTAAAAAACGGTTTGATTCTATCAGTATCATTATCTCTACTTGCAGCTTTTTTATTACATATTAATGCAGAATGGATAGCCATAAATATTCTTTCTGAAAAAAGATGTACTTTACCTCTACAATACTTATCTTATTCAATACCGTTTTCTTCTATTCATATATGTATATGTGGATACTATTTTGGATGCAATAAAGCCGGAATACCTGCATTTTCCCAGTTTTTAGAACAGGTAGTACGTGTCATATCAACATATCTTGTATGGATAACAATATGCGGAAACGGAGAATTATTTACTCCTGAAAATGCTGTAATAGGTGCTATTACCGGTGAAATATCTTCATCACTATTTTGTATGTTAAGTCTTAATATTTCTAAAATCCACGGAATACAGATACATATAATTAAAAAAATAGCAGCAGCATCTGTACCACTCACATCTAACCGTGTAATGCTTAGTATATTCCAAAGTGCCGAAGCCATTCTTCTGCCTTCACAGCTTAAAAATTCCGGCTTATCCTCTGCTGATGCCCTCAGCATATATGGTATATTAACCGGTATGGCACTTCCATTTATAATGTTTCCGGCAACCATAACAAATTCTATGTCAACACTTCTGCTTCCTGCCATAGCAGAAGCTGACTCTAATAATAATGAGAACCAAATAAAAGTTTCTTCGGAAAGTTCAATTATGGTAAGCCTTATACTGGGTATATTTTGTACGGGAATATTCTATAGATATGGCAAAGATATAGGCACAATTTTATTTAGTAATCCTACATCAGGTTATTATCTTATTATCCTCGCCTGGCTTTGCCCGTTTATGTATCTCAGCACCACATTATCAAGTATATTAAACGGACTGGGTCATACTTCTACAACATTTATATTAAATATAATCTCCATTACAATACGAATACTTTTTACTTTATTACTGGTACCGTCTTATGGTATATCTGCATATTTGTGCGGTGTTCTGGTAAGCCAGTTTGTTCTTGCCTTTACACATTATATGCATCTCATATCATATGTAAACTTAAAAATATATATATCAAAAACCATAATTGTACCAATACTTGCAATAATATCTGCAATAACCACTGCTGATATTGTTTGCTATATAATAAGGCTTCAAGGATTTAAAAACTTATTTACATCATGCATAATATCTACATTAATTTTTGGAATCATTATGTATAAGATGCTTTTGGGCCAAACATCATACCATAAGCATTAATACATAAAACTGAATACTTGAAACTAATATTGTTTAAAAGAAAAAAAGCTATGTGGGTTTATTATATTACCCACATAGCTTCTCACTAATTATACTTTTTTGACTGTTCTGCTATTAATTCCATATCATCAAAGTAATTTATCTTCATTTTTGACTTTACATCTGAAAGCGTCTGTGCTGCCACCTCTCTCGCATTTTCTGTACCTTTCTTTAACATATCGTATACTGAAGGAATATCTTTTTCAAATTCTTTCCGCCTGTTCCTTATTGGCTCAAGTTCTTCCTGAATAACATTATTAAGGAATTTTTTAACCTTTACATCTCCAAGACCGCCTCTGGTATAATGCTCCTTCATTTCATCAAGACATGCATAATCAGGACAATATCTCTCAAAATGTTCATCTTTGCAAAATGCATCCAGATATATAAATACAGGATTACCTTCCACCTTACCCGGGTCACTTACCTGAAGATGATTAGGGTCTGTGAACATGCTCATTATTTTTTTCTTTACATCATCCGGAGAATCAGAAAGATATATGCAGTTGCCAAGGGATTTACTCATTTTAGCCTTACCATCAGTACCCGGAAGCCTCATACATGCTTTATTGTCAGGCAGCAGTACATCCGGTTCAATAAGAGCATCACCATATATTGAATTAAATTTACGTACAATCTCTCTTGTCTGTTCTATCATCGGAAGCTGGTCTTCACCAACCGGTACTGTTGTTGCCTTAAATGCTGTAATATCTGCCGCCTGACTGATTGGGTATGTAAAAAATCCAACCGGTATACTTGCCTCAAAATTTCTCATCTGGATTTCTGATTTTACAGTCGGGTTTCTCTGCAATCTGGATACTGTAACAAGATTCATATAGTAGAATGATAACTCACACAATTCTGAAATCTGAGACTGTATCAGCAGATTAGATTTGTCAGGGTCAAGCCCGCATGAAAGATAATCTAATGCAACTTCTATTATATTCTGTCTGATTTTTTCAGGATTATCTGCATTATCAGTAAGTGCCTGTGCATCTGCAATCATTATAAATATCTTTTTAAAATCTCCCGAATTCTGAAGTTCTACTCTTCTTCTTAATGACCCCACATAGTGTCCGACATGAAGTTTTCCTGTAGGTCTGTCTCCGGTTAATATAACTTTATCCATTTTATAAATTCCTCCTTAATAAGTACCATAGAGTATATTATATAATCCAAACGGATATAAGTCAAATAATTTGAAAAAGCCTCTATAGCCGGCTGCCGGCTTTAGAGGCTTAAAATTATATTATTTGTAAAAGTCAATTGCAAAAAGTGCCTGCCCTGCTTTAATCTTTCCTTCTGCAAGCAGCCGTATTTTTTGATTATCATCCAATTCTGTACATACTACCGGCGACACTATTGATGGAGCATTCTTCTTAAGATAATTCAGGTCAAGTTTCAGCATTGGGTCTCCCTTTTTGACCTTTTGACCATTCTCTACCATTACTTCAAAACCTTTTCCATCCAGTTTTACTGTATCAATTCCTACATGGATAAGCAGTCCGATACCTGTATCTGTCATAAATCCAACAGCGTGTTTAGTTTCAAAAACAAAACTGACTTCGCCGTCTTCCGGTGCCCTGACATATGAATCTACAGGAGTAACCACTGCTCCGTCTCCCATCATCTTTCCCGCAAATGCTTCATCCGGTGCTTCTGACAGGTTAGCTGCTATTCCCGTAATAGGGCTTGATATTATAACAGTTTTTGACACCTCTTGTTTATTCTTCTCTTCCTTAGTTATATCCTGTACATTTTCTGAATCTTCAGATATATATTCTTCATCCGGTGCCGTTTCCAGATAATCCTCAAGATTTGATTTTATTACCGTAACCTTAGGTCCATAAATAATCTGAACACCGTTTCCTTTGTGTATAACGCCTGAAGCACCGGTAGATTTTAACAGAACATCATTAACCAGTTCTGCTTTATTAACAGTGCATCTAAGTCTTGTAGCACAACAATCCACATCCGAAATATTCTTCTTACCTCCAAGTCCATTGCATATATTTTTTGAAATTTCATTCTCTGCTGATTCACTGTCTGTATTTGAATTGCCATTTTTCTTTGCTTCAACATCACTTCTTTTATATAATTTTACTTCCTGACTGTCATCACGTCCCGGAGTCTTTAGATTTAACTTCCTTATTAAAATGCTGAACAGTAAATAGTATATTATGAAATAGAACACACCTACAACTACTATCCATACCCAGCTTGTTTTTGAATTTCCCTGAAGTATGCCAAACAAAAACATATCAATAAGTCCGCCTGAAAAAGTCATTCCAACTCCGACACAAAATACATGCATCAGCATATAGGCGAGACCTGCAAACACACAATGTATTCCATAAAGCAATGGTGCTACGAATAAGAAAGTAAATTCAAGAGGTTCTGTAATTCCTGTCAGCATAGATGTCAATGCAGCAGACAGCAGCAACCCACCAACCGCCTTTTTTTTCTCTGGTTTTGCTGTTTTATACATTGCAAGTGCCGCACCCGGAAGTCCAAAAATCATTAGTGGGAATTTACCAGACATAAACCTTGTTGCTGATACTGCAAAATGTTTTACAGTAGGGTCTGCTAACTGTGCAAAAAAGATATTCTGTGCACCTTCGATAGTCTTTCCGGCAACTTCCAAAGTTCCACCTACTCCGGTCTGCCAGAATGGAAGATAAAATACATGATGAAGACCAAATGGAATCAGCAGCCTCTCCATAAATCCATATACCCATGTTCCTGCATATCCCGATTTTAATACTATGTCACCGACTGCGTATATTCCCTGCTGAATCACCGGCCATATAAAATACATTAATATACCAACACCGGTATAAACCAATGAACATATAATAGGAACAAACCTTGTTCCACCAAAAAATGACAGAACTTGTGGTAATTCAATTTTATAAAACCTATTATGGAGTGCAGCTACACCAATTCCTACAATAATACCACCAAATACCCCCATTTGAAGTGATGTAATTCCACATACAGATGTAGTGGCACCACTTAACATATTTTCAGGTCCCCCATTTATAGTAATTAGTGCACTTATAGATGCATGCATAATAAGAAATGCTATTACAGCAGCTAATGATGCAACTTCCTTTTCCTTTTTTGCCATACCAATTGCAACTCCGATAGCAAAAATAATTGGAAGATTAGTAAATACTATATTTCCTGCTTCACTCATTACCTGAAATACTGCATTAAATACTGTTCCCGGTCCCATTATCTTCAATAATCCATATGTTTCAAGCATAGTCTCATTTGTAAATGAGCCTCCGACTCCTAACAATAATCCTGCCACTGGAAGAATGGCAATGGGAAGCATAAATGATCTTCCCACTCGTTGAAGTACACCAAAAATTTTGTCCTTCATACTTTTTCTCCTTTTCCAACTTTTATTAATTATTAGGATGTCCTTATTTTTATATTTTATTTTAATATAAAAAAATTTCCCATAGTCATACCTGTAATAATGCATCACTATGGGAAAACTCCAAACAATATCTCCTTAAATATAACTCCGCTCCTGCCTCAAAACATATTTTATAACTTTATTAAAATAAAATATATTACTTCTTGTTGTTATTTTTTGTTGGTTTTCGTTGCTTTTCGTTGGTTTTTAGATTATATTATATATATAAGTTATTTACAAAAATTGGTAAGGAGCTAAAACTATGGATAAACCGTTATCTATTCTTCTTGTAGAAGATGACAAGGATACTTGTAAAAAATTCGCCTACTATATAGACGAACTTGATGACGTAACATTAGTAAACATAACAAATAACTCATATCGTGCCATTGATTACATTAAAGAGTATCTTCCTGATGCTGTTATTCTGGATCTTGAACTTAATCTTGGTACCGGCAACGGGCTGTCTTTCCTTAAGGAAATTAAGTCTATCAATATTGCAACAATCCCATATATACTGGTCACTACCAACAATTCAAGCCAGACTACGTATAACATTATACGCCAGTTAGGTGCTGATTTTATTATGTATAAGCATCAATCTGACTATACTGAAAAAGGAGCAGTTGATTTTTTAAGAATGCTGAAAGATATTATTCACAACAACCAACAGAATAATAATCTGCAGAATCCTTCTGATAATTCCCCAATACTAGCCAAAAAAAGGCTGTCACGGCTGTCTTCCATTGAATTAAACCGTATCGGCATCAGTCCTAAAGCTGTAGGATATAAATATCTAAATGATGCAATACAGTTAGTATTAGATGAACATGAAGGTAATATTATTTGTACAATCGCTCAAAAGTATAACAAATCTGATTCAAGTGTAGAAAGGGCAATGCAAAATGCAATTAATAAGGCATGGCGTACAACAACTATTGAAGACTTACTAATTCATTATACGGCAAAAATCAATTCTGAAAGAGGGGTTCCTACCGTTACTGAATTTATATATTATTATGCAAATAAAATTAAATACGAAAATTAAAGGCATTTAAGAATATTCCTAAATGCCTTTTGGGGTGAATTTCATTTTTTATTTACCAAGAATTCCCATAAATGTTTTCCAAATATTACTCCACATACATCTCACTCCTTTAGTTTTTTAATACCTAAAGGATAAAAAAAATATTAAATTTTTTATATTAGTCTGTGGTATGCATTTCTTGTTGGAATTTATTAATTTTAGGAAAGGCTATAACTATGTATAAACTTATGATAAAATACTTTTTTATAATTTTTTGCAGTATATATGTATATAATAAAATTCTTAACATTAAAAATATTAAAATTTCTAAATATATACTATATGGATTTTTTTCATGCCTGCTTTCTATACTGACATATATATTGGCACAATATGTTGAATACATTGAATTTCCGCTTTGGATATTCTGTAACTTCTTTTTCATTACATTATGTACTGGCACTGCTTTTGAAGTATCTCTTACTGCAATTATAATTTCATTTTGTTTCAGCTATATATCAATTGTTATATCAGCAATATTGGTTTCTTTTTTTTCAGAAATACTGGGATATGCAAATCATTCATTTATATTACTGATACTGATAACCGGAATATTGCAAATTTTTCTGATAAGAATACCTTTCCATCTGAGGAGACTTAAAAATGGTATGCCATTTTTATCAAATCCGATATTTACTAATATAGGCATATTCCTTAGTATGCTTGTTTTATTTGCCGCAATGCTCTTAAACAACGGAAACGAAAACCCTGTTTATGTCTTTGCGGTTATTTTCATACTTATAAGTATGCTTTTTTTAATTATATGGTGGAAAAGCCAATTGACTAAAACATATATTTACAAATTGAAGAATAAAGAAATTGAGAATCTCAGCCTTGAATTAGAAAATAAGAATAAACGTATCAGCGAAATGGAAATAGAAATATCCAGCCTTTCAAAAATAATTCACAAAGACAATAAGCTGATTCCCGCAATGGAACTTGCTGTTAAAAACTTTATGAATAATCCTGAAAAAAGTAATGGCAGAAATCTGATTGCAGAACTTGAAAAATTATCATATGAGCGAAAGGGGATATTACATTCACTTGAATTGTCAAATAAAAAACTTATTTCAACTAATGTTTTAAGCATTGATTCTTTAATGAATTATTTCCTAAATAAAACTTATGAACATGAAATTGACTTTAACTTTAATATCAGAGGAAATTTAAGTGATATGATTTCAAATATAGTAAGTGAATCCGATCTCAACACTTTACTTGCAGATATTATTGAAAATGCTCTTATTTCAACTAAATATAATAATGCACACCATATATTAGCCATATTTGATGCTGAAAATCCAAATTTTTCCATAGACATTTTTGATAGCGGAGAAAAGTTCGATTTAAACGTTTTACTTAACTTTGGTATTAAAAAAATCACCACTCATGGTGATGATGAAGGAAGCGGTATCGGTCTTATGACTACATATGAAATTTTGTCAAAATACAAAGCAAGCTTTCTTATAGAAGAATTTGATACAGTAAATTCTTATTATACCAAAAAAGTATCCATAGTTTTTGACAGCCGGAACCTGTTTATTTTAAAATCGAAGCGTACACCTGAAGAGATATATCTCTTATCAAAACGCAGTGATTTAATATATAGACCAATACAATAAAAAGAACCTGATGAACACTCTTTTGTAAAAAATACTATAACCCGCTTATTAACTAATAACTTTTGTATTTTAATGCTCATCCGGCTCTAAATATATTATACTACATTTTTTGATAAATTTTAACAAAAAATTTAAATTTTTTAATTTTTCTATTTATTATACAAAACTCAAGCTTTATTTCTCTTTACCAACTTTACAAATACCACTGCTGACACCGGGACTACTATGGCACATCCGGTTGCACTGAGCATTATAGTGGCAAGATTTTGAAAAAATGCTTTAGAATTTATTAAAGTCATAAAAGAATACTCATATCTTCGGAACATAATAAACATTAAAAGAAACTCTCCTATGCACGCAAACCACATTGTATTGATATTAGAACCGAGTATACTTCTTCCGAGATACATTCCCGTTTTTAAAAGTTCTTTTTCATCTACATCTTTATTATTAACCCATACTTCATAAATCGAACTTGTAACTGCAACAGATATATCTATAAGTGCTCCTGTAACTCCAAGCACAAGCATCGCCACTGCCACATCAGGAAGACTTATCTTTATATTAACAGACAGATTCATAAGTGTATCCTCGTACATTTCAAACTCATTATAACCGCCCATATTGCCTAAATGCCCTATATATTTTGATATAAAAATCAATACCACTGCAACAGATATTACGGATATAAGTGCAGATATAGTCTTTTCATTGACACCATTCTGATATATAAGCGTAAGAAGGCACATGAATACAATATCTATAAGAACAAGCTTATACGGATCATTGTATTTCATTACATATATACTAGCAAAAAATACAATAACATTTCCAAGTAGTGCCATAAGTGACATAACACCGCGGTTTCCGCCTATCACTATCATAAGTACTATAAATATTATAAATAAAGCAAGATTCATTCTGACACCTTCTTCCCTGAAAAAGTTTTCATACGGTATAAAATAAACCATGCAATAAAAGCTGTTACAGGTATAGTAATGATTATACCTATGGAACCGGTTAAAAATCTTGTAAGTTCAAAAGGCAGATTAAAGCGGCATATATAACTGAACTTGTACTTATTTTTCATTTGTACAAGAATCATTGGAACAGTACCACAAAAATAAGAGTAAAATAATATATTTATCATAGTTCCGGTTACATCATTCCCTAACTCCTTCATGGACTTTCTAAAGTCCGACACTTGAAGATTTGGATTCTCTTTTAATATGGCAAACGCAGTCTCAGATACAGAAACAGCCACATCCATTACTGCCCCAAGGCATCCAACCAATATCTCCATAAAAAATAATTTATTCAAATCATTAGGGCTCGAAACATACTCCATCATTATATAATCCGGTGCCTCTGAAAATGCCAAAACCGTTTTATATATAGCCCCTGTAATAAAAACTACGGCAAACACTGATACAATTGATATAAGAGTAGATTTTCCAAATCCGCTTATAAATACAAGTGATATTATTACAGATAATATTATAAATGCATAACATATATACATAATATCAGTTCCTTTTGCATAAAGGTCAAGTCCCACATACAAAAGTCCCACATTTATTAATGATGATACCACAAAAGCTATACCTCTGACACCTGCTGCAATTATCATGGCATATATAAACATAAGTATAACCACAACTACTGCCGTATCACGTTTAAGTCCGGTCACATGACCGCTTATCTCATTTCCATTACCTTCTGTCAGGAAAACAAATACCCTGTCTCCCTTTTCATATCTTTCAGTTTTCACTTCTGACTTTGAATAATTATTTTTTATATATACTTTTTTACCTTTATATTTACCATTTAACACTTTACAGGTAAGTGTCTGTGTGTAATACTTTTCATTTTTCATATTCGGGCTTTTCTGCTCAAATTTATCTGTATTTTTTGTATGTTTTACTTCTGCAATGGTTTTGTTATATAAATCCTCATCATTGTATACAAATATTACTATTATTATTGAAATGCACAAAAATAAAACTGTAAATATTAAATTTTTCTTATTAAATAATACTGTCTTCATAATTATTCTCCATTTTTACATTTCAAACACTCAAATATCTGATGAAGTGGTGGTTTTACTTTTTTTCTGGTTATTTCCACCAATCCAAGTTTTGTCATGTCCACAACTGCCGTTTTTATATGGTCTGAAGATATAGCTTTTTTCAATTCATTTAATAAAGAAATCCTAAGTTCCTCATCTGACATATTTATAAAATCCACTACAATAATTCCTGAAAGGTTTCTCAGCCTTATCTGTCTGGCAATCTCCCAGGCTGCTTCTTTATTTACCTTAAAGAATACCTCATCATTACTGCGTCCTTTTATGCATTTTCCTGTATTAACATCTATTACCGTAAGTGCTTCCGTCGGTTCTATTACAAGGTATGCACCTGATTTAAGCCATACCTTTTTCTTTAACAGTTCCTCTATCAAGCCGTCTATATTATAAAGTTTTTTTAAAGGAAGCATATTATCTTCATACATTCTTACACTTTTATCAGGAAATTCATTTATAAGACGTCTGTAAATATCAGGCTCATCAGTAACAACTTCTTCTGCCAATCCTGAATATACATCTCTGACATATAAACTATATGAATCAGGCGTTTCATAGAGCTTAGTACCACTTACTCTGTATGAAGCTTTTGAAATAATATTTCTATATTGTACTGCTAAAGCCTCTGCTTCATCAAGTATTTTTTCTATATCGGCATCAAGTGCGTTCGTTCTTATTATAAATCCTATATCTCTATAATTTTTGCTATTTATACTTTCTTTTATCTTTATTTTCTTTATTGAATCATTAAATTTGCCGGAAAAACTTATTCTTGTATCTCCTGTGGTAAGTACCACATACTTTCCTGCAAGTTCAAGTTTTGAACTGAGTACCGGATCTTTTGTCTTTATCGCTTCCTTTGACAGCCGTACAAGTATCTGGTCTCCCTGACATAGTCTGCCGTTATTTTTGTTATTAAGATAGATTGGCTCAGGATTATCACTTATTGAGAAATAGCCCTTAACTCCATTTTTATATTCTATAAATGCCGCATTAATATTTTTAACTATATCCATTACTCTTCCGACATATATGCTGCCAATATCTGATTTATTATCACTATCTTCTACATCTATATCAACTACATGGCATCCATCATATAGTAATGTTATAATATATCTGCTACATTTAGTTACTATAATCTTTCCATTCATTGTATAATCTCTCCAAGACTTTCCAATGTAACAAATTGTTTTCCTTCAGAATCTTCTGCATACACTTCTCTCCTTTCAATTTCAAGTGCATATTCAGACATTTCAATTCCTGCATAATTATAGAAACCATTCATCACAAGCTCCGGTTTAAGATAATCCCCGCTGGATGAGGCAAGCTTTAAAAAAATCTTATCATCAAGTACCTTCGCCTCATATATTCCGTTTCGTATATCAACTTCTTTTTCACTTTTCTTTGTCTTTTTAGTAACAATAATAGAATCACAGCTGATATACCGACTAAACATTTCATCTATATCTATATCAGGCTCATACCCTTTTCGGAATCTGATATGATAGTCTGCCGCTGCAACTATGGACATGGCATTTTTACTATTGTCAGGAAGTTTTCTATAACTTAGCACTTCTATACCTTCCACCATCTGCTCGTTAAGACGCTTTACCATCTTATCCGAACTTTCTGTAGAATTAACTTCTATGTCCATATATTCACCTTCACTTGTAAGACCTACTCCCAAAGGTGCAGCAAATGACATTATCTGATGTGGGTTAAATCCTTCTGAATAAACCATATCAACATCAGCCCTTCTCATTACCTTCTGGAAATATCTCATTGTATCGAGATGCCCTATAAACTTCATATATCCGCGTTTTGCAAATTTTATCCTAATTTTCAAAGCAGACACCTCCTCCAAATGCAGCAGCTCCACAACCGTTACATTTCATACGGCAATTTGGTGTTACCAGTTCATTCTTTGCATTTTCCCATTCTTTTATTAAAAATGATTTTGTTACTCCTATATCTATAAAATCCCATGGCATTATCTCATCTACATTTCTCTCTCTTGAAATATAAAAATCCATATCTATATTTGTATCTTCTATTGCCTTCCTCCATTTATCATTATCAAAAGAATCACTCCAGGCATCATACAGACATCCCAGTTCATATGCCTTTAGAACAGTTTTTGCCACCTTTCTGTCTCCTCGTGCCAACAGTCCTTCCATCTCAGATACATCTGCTTCATGCCAGTTATATTTAATGCTTTTTTTATTAAGCATCTCCTTCATTCGTGTATTTACTATTCTTGCTTTATCCAAAAATTGCTCCTTAGTACACATAGATGCCCATTGAAACGGTGTAAACGGCTTTGGTATAAAGAATGATGAACTTGCTGTTATTTGTACTTTACCATTACGCTGATCTTTTGGAATACTATAATATACTTCTGCTATTTTTTCACAAAGTTCTGCTATGCCCTTTATATCTTCCTCTGTCTCTGTTGGAAGTCCCAACATAAAATATAGTTTAACACGGTTCCAGCCGCCTTCAAATGCCAATGAAGCTCCATTTAATATAACATCTTCCGTAAGTCCTTTATTTATAACATTCCTCAGTCTCTGTGAACCGGCCTCCGGTGCAAATGTAAGGCTGCTCTTTCTTATATCCTGTACTTTACTCATTACATCCAGTGAAAAAGAATCTATCCTAAGAGATGGCAGCGAAATATTTACTCCATTACCATGAAACTCATCTATAAGATAATTAACCAGTTCCTCAAGTTTTGAATAGTCACTGGAACTTAAAGAACTTAATGATATTTCTTCATGTCCTGTGCTGTGCAGCATCCTATATGCCAGTTCCTTTAAAAATTCTACATTTCTCTCCCTTACAGGTCTGTATACCATTCCCGCCTGACAAAACCTGCAGCCTCTTATACATCCTCTCTGTATTTCAAGAACTACCCTGTCTTGTGTAGCTTTAATAAACGGTACAAGCGGTTTCTGCGGATAATAATTATATTCTGCGTCAAAATCTGTACTGCTCATATCAACCACAAGCTGTTTTACAATTTTTTCCTGTGCATGGCGATTGTTTGGAATAAAACTTTTTATTGTTCCATCCGAATTATAGTCCACATCATAAAATGCCGGAACATACATACCCGGTACTTCTGCCGCCAGCTCTAAAAATTCTTTACGGCTTCCGCCATTTTTTTTATGCTCTTTATAAAGGTCAAATAATCTGTAATACTGTGTTTCTCCCTCACCTATATAAAATATATCAAAAAAATCAGACAATGGTTCAGGATTATATACACATGGTCCACCCCCAATAACTATAGGGTCATCATCTGTTCTATCAGACGCCATAATAGGAATGCCGCTTAAATCTATTACCTGAAGTACGTTTGTATAACACATTTCATACTGTAATGTTATACCCAAAAAATCAAAATCCTTTATAGAATCCTGTGATTCAATGGCAAAAAGAGGGATATTATTCTCCCTCATCACCTTATCAAGATCCTTCCATGGAGAATATACCCTCTCACAATATACATCCTCTCTTCTATTAAACATATCATAAAGTATCTGTATTCCAAGATGAGACATTCCTATCTCATACACATCAGGGAAACACATGCAGAAACGTATATCCACATCTGATGGATTTTTCCTTACCATATTCACTTCGTTGCCGATATATCTTTCCGGCTTTTCTATACTAAGTAATATTTCGTCTGATAATGCTAACTTTCTCAAAACAATACCCGGCCTTTCGGTTAATTATTTACTATTTCATCTATTTTCTCTATGTATGCCTTTGTCTCAGCATCCTGCGTCAGGTTATATACCATCATAAAGCAGTCTCTGGCACTTTCAAAATTATCTCTATCCATTTCAAGCTGTCCTACACGAAATGTAATTCCTATTGTATCTGGATTAGGTCCCAAAGGAATCCCATTTTCCCCTAATATCTTCTGCATTGCAGGAATATCATATTCAGGTATTTCCTTGTCCTGTGCCCTCCCTATAAACCTTAATTCTCTGTCAGCACTATCCGTATAACAGAATATGTTACTATACTGATATAATGCAGCCGCAGTTTCAAATTCATCTTTTTCAAGATAGTAATATCCCATATTCCTATAGAATCTTGCCATAGTCTCTCTTGTGCAGCAATAATTGTAAAAATTCATTGTAACACTTTTAACACCTTCAAGGTCTTTCATCTGCTTATAAAGTTCTGCCATCTGAACATAACTGTCCAAATCTACAGGATTCCATTTTACAGCCTGAATATAGGCATCCTTAGCTTTTTCATATCTCTCAAGTTTCATTAGTGAAAATCCATATAATCTGTAAAATGCACTTATATTATATTCTGTATATTGAAGAGGACTTGCATCCTTCATAAAACTTACATAATAATATGTCTCAAGAATATGATTAAAACTAAACCACTTTCCGTCTTTTTCTTCATATTCCTTTTCAGCCAGCCCTATCATTTCCTTCAGAACTTTAACAGCATCCGAATACCTCTTACTCTCTATGCATTTTTTAGATTCATCATACAATTCATATATTTTATCTGATTTACTCATATTCTGCACCAGTCCCATAAGCCTTTTAATTCCTTAGATTTTCTTTTCACATTAGCGCCTTGCCAGCTCTCTGGTTATCTCTTCCCATGATATTCCCTTCTCTGCCATTAGCACCATAGCATGATATATAAAATCTGAAATCTCATATATAACTTCTTCCGGATCGGGATTTTTAGCTGCTATTAGTATCTCGGCAGCTTCTTCACCAACCTTTTTAAGTATCTTATCTATTCCCTTATCAAAAAGATAATTGGTATATGAACCTTCTTTTGGATTAGCCTTTCTGTCAAGGATTACATTAAACACGTCATTAAATACTTCCAAAGGATTAGTGTCATCATATTCCTTTTTAACGAGCGTATTGAAAAAGCATGTTCTGTTACCTGTATGACATGCTGCACCTATCTGTTTTACCTTCGCCAGAAGTGTGTCATTATCGCAGTCTATGGTAAGTGATTTAACATATTGGAAATGTCCTGATGTAAGACCTTTCACCCACAATTCTTTTCTGCTTCTGCTGTAGTATGTCATACGTCCTGTTTTTATCGTTGTATTAAAGGCTTCTTCATTCATATATGCCATCATAAGTACTTCATTTGTCTTATAATCCTGCACCACTACCGGAAGATGTCCGTCACTGTTTAACTTAAAATCCGAAAACTTCATACTGCTTTCAAAAGTATTAACGTTTACTCCCGATGTTTTCAGAGATTCTTTTATCTGCATAAAATCAATATCCACACTGTCATCTACATTTTGTGCCACTCCATAAGCACCTGTATCCCTCGCAAATTCCAGTGTATTTTTACTGTCATCTATGTTGTTTAATGTAAGCACCGGAAGAATTGTGGTATCTGCATATTTTGAAGTAATTATAAGACTTGCCCCGTTTTCCTTCCAGCTATAATCTGCAATATCAGCATTTTCAGCATAGACTGCTATCTTTTCCGTACCAAACCTGTCAGAAGCCGCCTTTATAAGTGCAGTATTAGAATCCTTTGACATATCAAGTACCGCCATTGCCCCACCTGCATAAAGATATTTTTTAACATCCTCAAGCCTTTTAATATTACCGCCTATAAGCATAGGAATATCAACTGCAGAAGCTATCTGTTTCATAATACCGATATTTATATCGTGCTCTTTGTCACTGTCAGATTCATCTATGATATATAACTCATCTGCACCATTGTCACAAAGACTTTCACACAAAGCAACTGCATCTGTATTATTATTGTTTACTGCTTCACCATTTCGTAAATGAATACAAGGTACTAATTTAAAATATCCCATTTTTTCCTCCAATTCCAAACATCCCCTAAAGCAGTGTGCCTTTAGTTGACAGTTGATCCGTAATACGTCTGTCTTTTACAACAGCCTCGTCTAAAGCTTTTGAAAATGCTTTAAACATTCCTTCTATAATATGATGGTTATTAGAGCCTGCAAGCTGCTTAATATGCAGATTCATACCTGCTGTATATGATATGGCATAGAAAAACTCCTTCACCATCTCTGTATCAAAATAGCCCACTCTGTCTGTAGAGAATTCTGCATCAAATACCAGATATGGCCGACCTGACAAATCAAGTGCACACAGTATAAGTGATTCGTCCATCGGAAGTATTACAGAACCATATCTTTTAATATGTTTTTTATCCCCAAGTGCCTCTTTTATTGCCTGTCCAAGTACTATACCGGTATCTTCTATCGTATGATGACAGTCTACATTAAGATCACCTGCCACCTTTACACTTAAATCAAACAGTCCATGCTTTGCAAAACTTATCAGCATATGGTCAAAAAAACCTATTCCTGTATCTACATCCGATTTACCATTTCCATCCAGGTTTAATGTAATCTGAATATCAGTTTCACCTGTTTTACGTTTTACTGTTGCAGTTCTTGATGCCATTTTTTTTCTATCCATGCCTTACCTCCGTTAATCCTCAAATCTCACTTTTATAGAATTCGCATGTGCCGTAAGACTTTCTGACTCTGCAAACTTTATAATATCTTCATGCATAGGTTCAAGTGCCTCTTTTGAAAATGAAATTATGCTTGATTTCTTTATAAAATCATCTACACTGAGTGCTGAGAAGAACTTTGCAGTTCCATTTGTAGGAAGCACATGGTTAGGTCCTGCAAAATAATCCCCGAGAGGCTCTGAACTGTATTCTCCAAGAAATATGGCACCTGCATTTCTTACTTTTGTCATTGTATCAAACGGATTTTTAGTAACTATTTCTAAATGCTCAGAAGCTATTTCATTTACTGCATCTATGGCATCATCCATATTATCTGCTATTAAAATATGGCCGTAGCTGTCAAGTGACTTCTGTATAATATCTTTTCTTGAAAGAATTTCAGTAAATCCCTTAATCTCTTCTGCCACCTTTTCTGCCAGTTCCTCACTGGTGGTTACAAGTATGGCGGATGCCATCTCATCATGTTCAGCCTGTGACAGCATGTCAGATGCCACATACCTTGGATTTGCCGTCTCATCTGCCAGTACAAGAATCTCACTGGGACCTGCTATGGAATCAATACTTACAAAACCATATACCGCCTTTTTTGCCAGTGCCACAAATATATTTCCCGGCCCTACTATTTTATCCACTTTTGGAATACTCTCTGTTCCGAAAGCAAGTGCTGCTATAGCCTGTGCCCCACCTGCTTTGTATACTATATCTACTCCGGCTTCATTTGCTGCCACCAAAGTTCCTGCATTAACTTTTCCATCTTTTCCCGGAGGTGTTGCCATTATAATTTTATCTACTCCGGCAACCTTTGCAGGTATTATATTCATAAGAACCGAAGATGGGTATGCAGCTTTTCCGCCCGGAACATATACGCCTGCTTTTTCTAATGGTGTTACCTTCTGTCCCAATATGCTGCCATCCGGCTTACTGTCAAACCAACTGTATTGACGCTGCTTTTCATGATATTCAGCAATATTCTCCTTTGCCCTTCTTATAACATCCACAAGGCCTGTTTCAGATACTTTCTCATAAGCTTCTTCTATTTCTTTTTTAGAAACAACTATGGAGTCAGCCGATAAATCCACTCCGTCAAACTTTTTAGTATATTCAAATAATGCCTTATCACCGTTTTCACGTACATTATTAACTATTTCTTCTACTGTTTTTGTATATTCACCATAATTATTAGGACTTCTTTTTAACAAATCATTCAAAATATTTTTTTTAGATGATTCATCTAATCTGGTTATTTTCATGATACCACTCCATTCTATATCTGCTGCAATGTTTTCTTAAGGTCACGAATAAGTTTCATTATACGTTCATTTTCCATTTTCATGCTGACCTGATTTACAACCATCCTTGCTGAAAGCGGACAAATTTCTTCAAGAACCTGAAGACCGTTTTCCTTTAAAGTTGAGCCTGTCTCCACAATGTCCACAATTACTTCTGACAGTCCTACTATGGGTGCCAGTTCCACCGAACCATTAAGCTTTATAATCTCAACTGTCTGATGCTTTTTATTATAAAAATAATCCTTTGCTATATTAGGATACTTGCTTGCAACTCTTATCATTTCATGATGCTTTAAGAGTTCTTTTGCCGATTCCGGACCACATACACACATTCTGCATTTACCAAATCCGAGATCAGCCACCTCAAAAAGCTTCCTTCCTTCTTCAAGAATTGTATCTTTTCCTACTATTCCAATGTCTGCTGCTCCATATTCCACATATGTCGGAACGTCACCTGCTTTTGCCAGAAAGAATTTAAGTTTCAACTCTTCATTTACAAAGATTAGCTTACGGGTCTTTTCATCCTTCATCTCTTCACAAGTTATACCAAACTTTTCAAATGTCTGCAGTGATTTTTTTGCCAGACGCCCTTTTGCCAGTGCAAATGTTAAATATCTCATATTTTATTCCTTTCCGGTTATTCAATAACCTTCTCGCTTACCGAATTATTAGCAACATTTACGACCCTGACCACATTCTGTGTCTGGATGAAATATATTTCTTCTATTCCCATCCTCTTTGAATATTCTATGTATTCATCTTCTGTCACGTTGCTTCTCTTTCTCATAAGTACAAGTCTTTCTCCTTTGCTCCTAAGTGATGAAGCAAGCCGTATGGCCTCTTTTTGCTGACTTGTCTTATACAATATCATTTTATTTTGATAGTCTACAGATACTTCTATCTTCTGGCGATTAAGTGCTCCCATAAGCCTGTCTGCATCTATCGCAAAACCTACTGCCGCTGAATTTTTACCAAACTGTTTAAGCAGTGAGTCATATCTTCCGCCTGTCACTATGGCATCACCTGTTCCATATGTATATGTTTTAAATATTATACCTGTATAGTAATGATATTGACTGAGCATTCCCAGGTCAAATGATACATAATTTTCATATCCATAAACTGAAAGTATATTATAAAGTTTCTCCAGTCTGTCCAAGGCCTTCAATGATTTTTTATTATTAGTAAGTTTTTTTGCCTCCTCAAGCATATCTATGCTTCCATATAATTCTGAAAACTTCATGAAAACCTGCTTTTTATCTTCCGGAATATCTGTACCTGATATCATCTCTTCCATACCAAAGTAGTTTTTATTCTCTATAAATTTTCTAAGATTATCTTCTGTTTCCTCATCTATTCCGTTTTCTTCCACAAGTCCCTTAAAGAAATCAACCTGTCCGACTTCTACCTGAAATTCCTTCAGCCCCGCATTTATCATTGAATCAATAACAATGGCAATTACCTCAGCATCGGCATCAGACGTATTATCTCCTATAAGTTCTGCACCAAGCTGTGTAAATTCCTTTAACTTTCCCTGATATTCTGAATTGTTAATATAAGAATCTGCCTGATAACACAGTCTTATAGGCATTTCTTCATCTGAAAAATATTTTGATACAGCCCTTGATACAGGAGGTGTCATATCCGGTCTTAAAACGAGAGTATTTCCTTCCCTGTCAAAGAATTTGTACATATCCTTTGAAGCTACGCTGCCACGCTCTTTGCTGAAAATATCAAAAAACTCAAATGTAGGTGTCTGTATATCCCTGTAACCATATTTTAAGAAAACCTGATGAATCTTTTCCTGAACATACAGTTTTTTTGCACACTCTATATTATATATGTCTCTTACACCTACCGGGGTATGTAATAATTTATTTTCCATTATACTTTCACTCTTTTCTCTTAAATTGAAGGAATATTTATTTTAAATCATGCACTTTACTGTTTTAAAGTGATAACTTACTAATACATCCTTAAACTGATTAGTAATTATACTTGATATTAACCGTCAAGTCAATCTCTAAATGCCAAATCCATTTGTAGCTGCTGTAGATAATGAACAGGGGCACCAGGGGTTCCTTGTATACGGTATGTCTTATCTATTTCTTCATATTTTATACTCTTTCTTCCGCCGTTTATACTTCTTTCATAAAATATTTTTAAATCCCTGAATGGCACATAATACATCTCATTTCTCTCCGTAAAAAATAGTAATATAAATGCGATGGCATTCTGTTCTTCATATTCTTTCATAAACTTATACTGATGCTCATGAATGTTCTGAATTGAAAATGTATCTTTGCTGCACTCCTTAGCATCAAAGCACACCGGAATCCCCTGAACCACACCTATATAATCCACTGAACTTTTCTGCTCAAAATAGGCAAGCGTAATATGCCTTGATGACTTATCTATGCTAATGGGTTTTATCGGAGTTGGAATTTTCTGGATTAATGCAATTTTTTTGCTTCTATACGTTTCATTTGTAAAATTTATCAGTTCCTCAAGGGTAGAACCTCTAAGTCCTCTGCTGTTCCATGTCGCCATTATTCAAATTCACCTTCCAGAATATCATAAAACATTTTCGTAAACCCTGCCTTCAGATTCATTCCTGACAAATATGAAAGTTCTCCTTCCACATCAGGGAATACAACCTCTCCTGCATGTAAAAGCTGTGACCTGCATCCATATTTCTTATTAAAGTAATTATTCACCTTCCCGTTTCCATATTTGTAATCACCTATTATGCCATGACCAATCCATGCCAGATGTGCCCTTATCTGGTGCGTCTTGCCTGTAATAAGTTTTACTTTAAGAAGTGTAATCCTGCCGTTATCTTTTATAGGCTCATAATATGTCTCTATATATGAAGCATCATCAAACATTTTGTCTCTTATTTCCACATGGTTGTCTGATACATTTTTCCTAAGATATCCGTCTATCTTTTGTGATTCTCTCATTACACCATCTACTATGCAATAATAATATTTCTGAAGACTTCTGTCCTTTAACATAAATGATAAAGTCTGTAATCCTTTAAGTGAGACTCCTGCCAACACTATTCCACTGGTATTTCTATCCAGTCTGTTGCATATAGACGGCTTAAATGTCCTTAAAGTATCTTTATCTACCTTCCCATCTGATAAAAGATAGTCTATTATATATTCATTAAGGGATTCATCATGTGGCTCTGACTTCTGTGACAACATTCCTACAGGCTTATTTACCACAATAATATTTTCGTCTTCATATATTATATCAAGTTCAATATGTCTCTTAACTGTTGTTATTTCTGCATTTCCCCTGAACTTATCTATTGTATCATCTGCAAGAAACATCTTTATCACATCGCCTGCCACAAGCTTTTCGCTGCCTTCAGCTTTTTTCCCATTCCTTGTTATATTCTTCTTTCTAAGCATTTTATATATGAAGCTTTTAGGTGCATCTTTGAAATATTTGTCAAGAAATTTGTCAAATCTCTGACCTGCTTCATTTTCACTGATAATAATTTCTTTCATATAACTCCTTAAACTTTGTTCGTATATGTATTACATCGAATATACACACAAAAGCTGTGATATTCTCTTATCTCTGATATTGTTTTCAAAGAAACTGAACTTATCAAGTGCCGATTTGTATTTTTCATAATCTGTAAATACTTTTACTGTGACACCCTCAAATTCCGAGTTTAATATCTTTTTTAAGTATTTTTCGATTTCTTGTGGTTCGTTTTTTTTATTTGACACAAAACAATATGCCCGCCTATCCTTGACTGCTGCAAAATCCAGATTCATAATCTTTTCTTCTGATGTGATTACAAGTTCTGATAACAATATGTAATCTGACGATTCAAGCTCATCATATCTTTCCTTTTCAGGTGCTTTATATGGAAAAAGAACTATATATCCTACGCCAAATTTTGCTGCCGGAATAACAATTACTATTGCAATAACAGTACATATATTACTTAAAGTTTTATAGTATAAATATCCTCCTGTCATAACTGCAAGTACCACCAGAAGACAGATTAAAGTCATAATAAGCAGGTATATTTTTTTATAATTAAGGTATCCGTATTTCCCTTTTTCTTTCTTCATTTATATACTCCTTTCAATTCATTCAGTTTAAAATATCCATAACATTAAGAATAATCCTATGAGGACACAATTTAGCAAATATCATTAACAGTTTCATTGATACTCCATATACAGATACTTCTTTGCGTGACATAGAATCTTTAAGGGCAAGCCTGACCACATCCTCTGCATTTACCATAAAGTAATCCTTGAACCAGGCACGTTTTCCACCATCCTCTGCAATACGGAAAAACTCTGTATTTACAGGTCCCGGACATACTGCTGTTACAAATATATTCTTTGATTTTAATTCATGGTTCAATGCCCTTGAAAAACTAAGTACATATGACTTAGAAGCTGCATATATGGCAAAGCCTGACTGCGGAATAAATGCAGCAGATGATGCAAGGTTTATAATTCTGCTGTTAAAAGCCATAAATGGAAGTGTAATCAGCGTAATATTTGTAAGTGCTTTACAGTTAGTATCTATCATCCCTAATTCAAGCTCTCTATTGTGTTCATCCATCTTTCCCATAATTCCGTATCCTGCACAGTTTATAAGCATCTTTACGGAAGGTTTTTCCTGAGAAATCATTTTTTTATATTTATCAGCAAATCCAGGGCTTGTAATGTCTTCATCAATAATAATACATGGCATATTTATCTCATCCCTTAATTCTTCAAGCCTGTCCTTCCGCCTTGCTATAAGCCATACCTCATCCATATTTTTTAATCTTTTAGATATCTGCATTGCAAATTCTCTTCCAATTCCTGATGAGGCACCTGTAATTATTACCACCTTTTTTGTCATTTTCTCCGCCTTCCCTTCTTTTTTTCCATACTGTTTTTTATTTTTCTGGGTTTTATAAGACAGTTTTTATCAAACCCTATCAAATCTGTTCTTTTTGTCTTAATCAGTGCTTCTTTTACTAAATCATAGTTCTTAGGATTTCTATATTGTATAAGTGCTCTCTGCATTGCTTTTTCATGTGGATTCTTTGTAACATATACCTTTTCCATATTTCTCGGATCCAATCCTGTATAATACATACAGGTAGATATTGTGGACGGTGTAGGATAAAAATCCTGAACCTGCTCCGGCATATATCCCCACTCCCTAAGATACTCAGCAAGACAAACAGCATCTTCAAGTGTTGAACCCGGATGTGATGACATCAGATACGGAACAACAAACTGATTCATTCCTAATGATTTATTTATCTTGTTATATTTTGATATAAAGCTTTCATATACTGCCTTTTTAGGTTTTCCCATCTTTTCTAAAACATTGTCACATATATGTTCAGGGGCAACTTTTAACTGACCGCTAATATGATGTTTTACCATTTCTCTCATAAATGTATCATCTTTATCATACATTAGGTAATCAAAACGTATTCCCGAACGTATAAATACTTTTTTTACTTTTGGAAGGTTTCTGAGCTTTTTAAGAAGTTCAAGATAATCCTTATGGTCTGCCTTCAGGTTATTACATGGCTCAGGAAACAAACACTGTTTATTTGGACATACTCCCTTTGTAAGCTGCTTATTACATGAAGGATGTCTGAAATTCGCAGTAGGACCTCCCACATCGTGTATATATCCTTTAAATTCTGAATCATTTATTATGGTTTTGGCTTCATTTATAATAGATTCATGACTTCTTGTCTGTATAATTCTTCCCTGATGGAATGTAAGTGCACAAAAACTGCATCCCCCAAAACACCCTCTGTTGCTTACAAGACTGAATTTCACCTCTTTAATCGCCGGAACACCTCCATACTTTTCATAAGAGGGATGATAATTTCTCATATAATCATAAGCATATACATCATCCATTTCCATTTGAGACAGTGGTTTTGACGGAACATTCTGAACAACATACATATGCTCCTTATACTGTTCCACCAACGGCTTTGCCACAAATGGGTCAGTATTGCAGTATTGTAAATAAAAACTTTGTGCATATTTTTTCTTATCACTCTTTATTGAATCTATGTCGGGTAGCATTATGTAATTATAAACTGTATCAAGTGTCTTAGTTTTATATACTGTTCCGTTTATAAAAGTAATATCTTTTACATCTATGCCTGAGTTAAGGGCATCTGCCACTTCCACTACTGACCTTTCGCCCATTCCGTATATGAGAATGTCCGCTCCTGAATCTACAAGAATTGAGTTTTTCACCTTATCCGACCAGTAATCATAATGCCCCATTCTTCTTAAACTTGCTTCTATGCCGCCAATAATAACCGGTACATCCTTATATGTCTGCCTTATAAGATTACAGTATACAATAGTGGCATAATCCGGTCTTTTACCCATCACCCCTCCCGGAGTAAATGCGTCAGACTTGCGGCGTTTTTTAGATACTGTATAGTGATTCACCATGGAATCCATATTTCCTGCCATAACAAGGAATCCCAGTCTGGGTTTTCCAAACACATTTATACTGTCTTTATTCTTCCAATCGGGCTGACTGATAATTCCTATTCTGTAACCATTTGCCTCTAAAACTCTGCTGATTATTGCATGACCAAAAGAGGGATGGTCTACATAAGCATCACCTATTACATAGGTAAAATCTACATAGTCCCATCCTCTTTTTTTCATATCTTTTTTACTTATGGGTAAAAAATCTTTTATCATCAAACTAATCCTTTCAACCGACTGACTTCTTCCTCTGTAAGCCTTCGGAACTCTCCCGCTTTTAATGAATTATCAAGTGCAATTTCTCCCATGCTTATGCGTTTAAGATAGATTACTTTCATTCCAACCGCTTCAAACATTCTTTTTACCTGATGAAATTTCCCTTCATATATCTTAAGTTCTATTTCAGATTCATCTGCACTTTTAAGTATCTTTAAATTTCCCGGTTTTGTAGTTATACCTCCACCTATATCTATACCTTCTGAAAATATTTTTACGTGTTCTTCTGTAACAAAACCGTCTACTCTGGCATAGTAAACCTTACCTACGTGATTAACCGGTGATAAAAGCCTGTGTGCCATATCACCGTCATTAGATATAATAAGAAGTCCTTCCGTATCTTTATCAAGTCTTCCAACCGGAAACAAATCATCCCTGAGATTTTCCGTTATGAGTTCAAGTACCGTATGCTCGCTTCTATCCTCTGTAGCAGAAACATAACCTGACGGTTTATTAAGCATAAAATATTCATATCTTGCATATATTACTTCTTTATCTGATATAAATACTTTATCATCTTTTTCATTTATTTTCAATTCCGGTCTTTTAGCTATAGTGCCATTAACCTTTACCATACCCTTTTTTATATAAGTTTTAACTTCACTTCTGGTTCCCTGACCCATATCCGCTAAAAATTTATCTAATCTCATCATTCTATATCCTGCGACCTGTATCCTTCCGCTATAACATCCAATTCTAAGTTAAACTCTTTTAATCTGTCAATATCATCTGACACATATATATTGTAAAATTCATTCTGTATATTTTCTATCTCTCTTTTATTAGCTACTTTATAAAGGTTCTGTATAGTACTAAGTATTTCTGCCACAATCTTTGATTTCATCCTCAATGAATTTTGTGCATCCATAATCTCACTTCTTATAGATGACATTTCTTTATCCATGGCAATAACTGCTGCTGCTGCATTACTAAGCCGCTCCCTTATAAGAAGCGGCATATTCTGACGATATTTATATTGAAGTGAATGCTCTATTATTGCCCAAAAATTCATAGCCAGAGTTCTTATTTGTATTTCCACCGGTATTTTCTTTGTACCGTTTATGGTTTCCACATTGTAATTAACAATAACATGATAACTTCTATAACCGCTTGGTTTCATATTCGTAATATAGTCTTTTACTGATTTTATCTCCATATCCCTGCGTTTTTCAATCAAATGTACTACAGCATCTATATCTTCTACAAATTGACATATTATTCTTATTCCTGCTATATCTTCGATTTTTTCTTCTACTTCCTCAATATTAATATTTTTCTTCTGCACTTTTTCAAGAATACTGGATATCTTTTTTACTCTTCCATCTACCTGTTCAATCGGACAATATAATCCTTCCAACTTGTATTCCTCTATTAAATGCCTGAATTTTACCAAAATTTCATCTACTGCCAGCCTGTAAGGTGACAATATCTCACGCCACAACTGTATCTCCATATTTACACATACCTTTCATACCCTTTTACTAATACTTATACTTAATAACAGATTTCTCTGCAGCCCTCAGATAATAATATGGATTTATACTCTTCTCATTTCCTGCTTTATCATTAATATATATGCCAAGATGAAGATGAACTGCAAACATTCCTACAGTACCTTCTTCTTTCCCATATCCAGAATCTCCCATATATCCAATTAACTGCCCTGCTTTAACTTCCTTTCCCTCTTCCATGCCCTCCGCATAGGAAAACAGATGTGCATAATAAAAATATCCATTATGCTTACTCCTTATACCTATTCTGTAACCTCCCAGTTCCAGCCATCCGATATTCTCTATCTTTCCGTCAGTCATGCTGACTACCGGATATTTTCCACGAACATTTTCTTCAGCCATGATATCTATTCCTTCATGTACTCTCTCTCCTCCATAAGTACGTTTATCTCCCCACGAATTAGCATAATATACATAACTCATATTCTTATCAGTGGATTTTGCAACCGGAAAATACTTTATATCTTTTAAAAGATTATACTCATCCTTAAATTCGTTGTCTATACTCCGTATATTGTATGTTGCAGCATATACCGCAAAAGCCATACTTATCCATATAATAACCCAAATCAGTAAAATGGTATATCTCTTATTAATTCTTATCAAAAAAAATACCCCAAACTGCAATTTATATAAATATATGAACTTAAATGTTTTTTATTCCCGCGAGCAACGAGCCAAGTGGCTGCTTGCAGACATTTGGCGACTGCCGCGAGGGTCAAATACCGCTCAATAGTTATAACTATAAACCATTCTGCATTATATCTTTATCATCATATGTCCCATCTATTGTAATTCGTCCTCTTCCGGTATTTTTAGAATGATACATGGCAAAATCCGCCCTGTTCAATAGTTCTTCTAATTGCAAACAAGTTTCAGGATAAGATGATATTCCTATACTGACATTTATATGGACTATCTCTTCCTCATAGATAAACTCTTTTTCTTTTATCTGCTCATGCATATCTTCAGTTATTCTGAGCACTGTATCTATATTTTTATTTGGGAAGATAATTACAAACTCTTCACCACCATATCTTATAGCCATTCCTCCATTCCTTTTTGCTGTTTTTCCTGCCATTAATCCACAAAAATTTATAACTTTATCTCCAAACAAATGTCCGAACCTGTCATTTATATTCTTAAATTTATCAATATCAAATAATATAACAGTAAGTGGCTGATTTGTTTTTAATGCCTTTGTTATAAAATCAGGATATATAGAATTAAAATGTCTTCGGTTATATATAGTTGTAAGCGGATCCTTTGCTGCCATATCCTGCACTTTTGTATACATTGATGCATTATTAACTGCAAGAATAATCTGTTCCACAATACTGCTGTAAAAATCTTTATTATTTTCCGTAAAATATCCTGATGAATTCTTTCCTATTGATAATATGCCACGATTCTCAGAAGATATATTTATTGGATATAATAACAGAGAAGAAATATTGGAATTATTTAAAAATTCAAATTGACCTTCTTCAACATTATTGAATACAATATATTTTTTTTCATTCTTCTGAACCTCTTCTGACTGTGCATATTCTATAAATAAATCCAAGGTTTTATCATTTAACATACTTTCTTCAGAATATTTCATACTATAAAACTTTTTCTGAATCTCTTCACTCTTATCTGTATCATATACCAGTATAAAACATAAATCCACTTCTATATTTTCTATTATTCCACTGGTTATAAAATCCATAAGTTTTCCTAATTCCAGTGCTCCTGTGATATGTTTAAGTATTCTATACTCCAACTCCATTTGACGTTTTTGGTTATTGATATTATCATTCAACTTCTCCATCTGAAACTTCTGTATACTAAGTTGTTCATTCGCATGAACCAGTCTGCTCTGATATACTTTTAATTTCTCATATTCTTTATTGGAATTAATGGCCAGCCGCTCCTGTCTGTACATATCATTCATAAGTTTGTCGATAACAGATGAAGATACATTAAGTTCGCATATAATAACAACACCCATCACCATTATAAATACTAATACAAGAAAAATCTCAAAATTGCTTTCACCATAAAAAATGTAATATCCAAATGTTACTATTACTAATGGCATCATTGTCTCTATAAGTGCTGTCATCCTGTAAAAATCTTCAACCACATCAAACAGAAATAAATATTGAAAAAATACAGATATATATATAGCGGTCATAATAACTATAGTCAGATATATACCACTGTTATATATCATTCCTACTGCCGAAAAAAACAATATACCCTGCTTTAATATTCTGAATACAAACTTAGCATGCCAATAAATCCTTTTTCCGACAAAGTAATCCAAATACAATAAAAAAACTATTAAAAAATCAAATATAAACTCTAATGCATTTGCATATTTGCCAAATATTAATATAAGTACGCAATATACAGCCAACACATCTGCAATATATCTGTTGTTTTTTGAAAACTTTTTTTGTAATTCAAAAAAATCGAGTACATTATCCATTCACTAGTCCTCCCAATATATTTCAACTGTATCTCCTTCTTTTAAGGGACCGGTAAATTCACTTTTCTCTCCATTTATTTTTGTAATTAAATCATTTCCACCTGCTACTTTAGTATCAAACGGATAAAAATCCAGTATATCTACGAATATATAAGAATCTTTTCCTTTCAATGTTACTAATGTTCCATTTACAATTACATTAATATCTTTGCTTTCCGCCTTTGTTTCTATAGGTAAAACTTCTTCCTCTAAATCTTGAGGCTTAACTTCCTCCTGAATACTCTCTTCTGTATTCGTTTCCATTTCCTGTTCAATTTCATCTTGTGATACATCGATTTCCACTGATTCAATTATATTTACGGAAAAATTCTCATATATTTTTTCGCTGCCATTTACTTCCATATTATTTACATATATCTGTTTACCTGTACAGTCAATATCCATAAATGTCATAAGCCTGTCTACCGTATAATAATCAAGGATTTTTATATTATCACCGTTTTTTATCCTGTAATCTCCTGTCTTTATTTCTCCATCTACCTCAGCCAATTTTGGACATATCACCTTTTTACCATTTACATTTATCGTAATACTACTCTTATACTCAAGAATCTGTTCTATATAGTATTCAGCAGCCGCACCTTCTGTTGATTCTGAAATTGTAACTCTGTCATTCTTTTTTATAGGTGTATTTATATTAGCTTCCTTATCATTAACCGTAATTACAGCCGGCTCACCAAGGCTTCCCCTAACCATTCTGTGCTCCCCGTTCACTATATAATTAAGTTCTTTTCCCCGTCTCGGAAACAGCGATTGATTAGGAAAACCTATCTGCATTACGGCATCCACAACGGTAAGCCTGTCATTATCATATAATTTTATCCGTTCTCCATTTATATGTATAAATATAAAATTGTTGTTTTGATTATAAAAATTAAGACAAATGCCAATAGGTGTAACTAACAGCGGATCCTTCTTAATATTTTCCTGTTTAAATTCAATACTGCCAAGAACCTCTTCACCCCTGAGTGCAACTCTCTCTTCCGGAAGCCCGAGTTTCTTTGCAATCGCTTTAGTAAAGCCATATACTTTGCCGCCACCGCCTACAACAAATACAGCACTTACACTTTTTCCACCATTAAGTTCCTTTATCTTATCTGCTATTTCACCTGCTGTATCTTTCACACACTGACTATATACTTCCCTTACTTCTTTTGGAGAAACCTTTTTCTTTAGTCCCATTATATCCTTAAAATTAATCTGTCGATTCATAACAGATGCACGTTTTATCTTTTCAGCAGTATTGAAATCAACAAGATACTTACTTACAAGCATCTCTGTAAATTCATCACCTGCTTTTGGTATCATTCCATAAGCCACAATACTTCCATCCCGTGTAATGGATATATCTGAAGTTCCTGCTCCCACATCCACCAAAGCAATATTAAGAAGCCTGTACTCTGCAGGTATTGCTACATTAATTGCTGCAATAGGCTCCAATGTCAGATTAGCAACCTGAAGCCCTGCTCCTTCAACCGCTGCATAAAGTCCGTCAACTACATCCTCCGGAAGAAATGTGGCAAGAATATCTGCCGATATTTTATTTGCTTTATGACCTTCAAGATTAGCTATAACATAATCATTTAAATAATATTTTATTACAGTATACCCCACACAGTAGAATCTCATTTTATCTTGTTTGGTATTTATTTTTTCGTAGGCATCCTCCACACCCATAAGCTCAAGAGAATATATATTTTCTCCTGTGATTACAGCCTCCTCAGGCAATTCATATTCTTTATGGACTGTTATCGTTTTAAGAACTCTTCCGGCAGCAGCTATACACACATCCTTCAGTTTAAATCCCAGTTGCTCTTCCAACTCTGTCTTAACCTTAATGATTGAATCAGAAACTTTCCCTATATCATGTATCTGCCCGTCCAACATATCTCTTGTTTCATGTTCTTTTACATAATGTGCAACCACATTAAATTTATTTTTCTCCATATAGCCAACTGAACCCACTATACTTCTTGTACCAATATCAAGTCCAAATACCATACGATCTATATATTTATTATTATCAGCCATTCTGCGATGCCTCCGAATATCCATAAATTCTAAATATATACTACCACAAACACACCTAAATCTCCAGTAATTTTTGAATCATGTCAATTGTTTTATCAAATGAATTGCTGTTATCAAGAACAACATCTGCCCTATTTTTAAACTCTTCATCATTCAACTGCTGCGTAACTATACTGTCAATCTTCTCATCTGACATTCCCCGTTCTTCTTTTATTCTTTTTCTTCTTGTTTCATTATCTGCATATACATACCACACCTGATCGCAAATACTGTCAAAACCGGACTCAAACAAAAGAGCTGATTCCACAACAAAATCCGCATCTTTCTCAGTATCTTTTATTCTATCTATTCTTTCCTTTATTTCCCTAATCACTGCCGGATGAATAAGGCTGTTAAGATACTCCAGCTTTTCCTGATTATTAAATACTATCTCTCCTAATTTTTCTCTGTCAATAAATTCATCAGGCTTTAATATTTCATATCCAAAATACTGAACTATATCTTCATGCACCTTTGTACCCGGTTTCATAACTTCATGTCCCATTTTATCTGATTCAAAAATATGAAAAAAATATCTGTCCTTCAATATTCTAAGTACTGTAGATTTTCCCGTACCTATTCCTCCTGTAATTCCTATTATCATAATCTTCCTCCATTTCCATCTAATGTGCTTCCAGCCAGTTTTTGCCCTTCTCAACACTTACATCCATAGGAACACTTAAATGAGCAGCATTTGCCATTTCACATTCCAAAATTTCCGTCGCCTTAGACACTTCATCTTCAGGTACTTCAAGCAGCAATTCATCATGAACCTGAAGTACTATCCTTGATTTAAGATTTTCTTCCCTTAATCTCCTGTCAACATTTACCATTGCTATCTTTATAATATCAGCAGCCGTTCCCTGAATAGGCGAATTCATTGCTATCCTCTCACCAAATGATCTCTGCATAAAATTAGATGATTTTAATTCAGGGATTGGTCTCCTTCTTCCAAAAACAGTTACAGAATATCCTTTTTCCTTTGCATCTGATACAAATCCATCCAGACATGCTTTGATTTTAGGATATGTTGCAAAATAATCTTTTATATATCCCTCTGCCTCTTTCCTTCCGATACTTAGATCCTGACTTAATCCAAATGAACTTATTCCATATATTATTCCGAAATTAACTGCTTTTGCATTACTGCGCTGTTCTTTTGTAACTTTATCAAGCGGAACATGAAATACTTTTGAGGCTGTAGCCTGATGTATATCCTTTGCTTCCTTATAAGCCTCTATCAGATTTCCATCCTCTGACATATGAGCCAGTATCCTCAGTTCAATCTGTGAATAGTCTGCATCAAGAAATACACATCCTTCTTCCGGAACAAATACCTTTCTTATTGCCTTTCCTATCTCCATCCTTATCGGAATATTCTGCAGATTTGGCTCCGTACTGCTTATCCTTCCTGTTGCCGTAATAGTCTGATTAAATGTACCATGAATTCTGCCATCATCATTTATATATGCTGAAAGTCCCTGTGCATATGTGGAATTCAGCTTTGTAAGCTGTCTGTATCTTAATATATCTGACACTACAGGATATTCATCTGCAAGTTTTTCAAGTACATTTGCCGCCGTAGAATAACCTGTCTTCGTCTTTTTTCCACCTTTTAATCCCATTTTAACAAACAGGATTTCACCTAACTGTTTTGGTGAATTAATATTAAATTCCTCTCCCACAGAGCCATATATTTTCTTCTCCAATTCATCTATCTTTATCTCAAGCTCATCTCCATACTGCTTAAGTGCATCCTTTTCAACTCTCACTCCCACTTTTTCCATTCTGTCCAACGCAAATACAAGTGGAAGTTCTATGTCATCATATATTTTTTTCATACCTGTTTCTTCAAGCTGTCTTTCAAGTTCTTCTGATGCTTTATAAGATATATAGGAACAATATCCAAGCATTTTTATGAATTTTTCACGTTCACATTCTATTGCTTTTTCAATTTTTTCTTTACCCAAAAGTTCACTTCTTGATGGTACCGTCATCATCAGGTAATCCCTTGCTATATCATCATACTGGTAATTATCTTTTAGTGGATTCAGAAGATAAGCTTCCACACTCACATCATTTATTTTGCTGTTGTCATTTATATTTATTAATTTTAAATGAGATTTTAAATCTATAAGACTTATTTTTTTTGCTTTATTAAAAATGCTTTCCATTAAATTTATTATTTCTTTATCTTCTACAATACAGCAGTATGTCTTTTCTTCTGAAAATGTAATTCCTGCAGCAATATAAGTTCCGGCACTAAATATTTGTATTCCGATATTATCACTTAAATTTTCCTTCTCTATTATATTTTTAAATTCATCCAAATCCTTTACTTCTTTAAATTCATTTTCCACATCATTAGAAAAGTCTGCCGTATCAAATCTGTTTAATATACTTTTTAATTCAAGATGCTTTAAAAGCTTAAATGATTCATTATTAAACATATCTTTTAAAACTGCATCTTTTATGTTTATATCTATTGGTACTTCTGTATTAATAGTTGCAAGTTCTTTACTGATTTTTGCCGAGTCCGAATGTTCTTCTAATGATGTCTTAATCTTTCCTGACTTCATTTCACCAATATGTTCATACATATTTTCAATACTTCCATACTGAGCAATAAGTTTGGCTGCTGTTTTTTCGCCCACTCCAGGCACACCTGGTATATTGTCCGATGTATCACCCATAAGTGCCTTCATATCAATAAATTCAACAGGGGTAACTCCGTAAAGTGCCTTTACGTCATCCTCATAATAATTTTCAACTTCCGTACCGCCTTTTTTTGTCTTTGGAATTCTTATCTGCACATGACCTGTTGCAAGCTGTAATAAATCTCTGTCACCTGATATAACAGCCACATCCATACCGGAAATTTCACCTTTTTTTGACAATGTTCCCAATATGTCATCTGCCTCATATCCCGCCAGCTCTGCTATGGAAATATTCATAGATTTCAGAACTTCTTTCATTAACGGAACCTGCTCCCTAAGTTCTTCCGGCATCGGTTTTCTGGTTCCCTTATACTCTGCATACATCTGATGTCTGAATGTAGGATGATTCACATCAAATGCAACAATGCAGTAATCTGCTTTCTCCTCTTCTAAAACTTTAAACATTATATTTAAAAATCCATATACTGCATTTGTATGAATACCTTCTGAATTAGTCAGTTCAGGTATTCCGTAAAATGTTCTGTTTAATATACTGTGTCCATCTATTAATACAAGTTTTTCACTCATCACAACCTCCATTCATATATCTAGAATATTCCAAGAAAATCAAACATTGATAAAATTATGACTGCCACCATACATGTATATGCCGTAATGCATACTATCTTATTGTATACATTGAACTTATACAATCTGTCTGCCTTTTCTTCCAACTGCTTTAATTTTCTTTCAAGCTCTCCTTTTAAATCAAAAGAAGCCTTGGAATCTTTTTCAATACGTTCCAGACCCACATTAATTATATAATTAATCTCCAGCTCATCATAGCACTCCCTGCACTTCTTAGCATGTCCCACAAAGAAGTCCATATCCTCTGCATCCAGTTCACTTTTTATAAATTTATTTATATTTTGCTGAAATCTTATGCAAGACACTTCTTTTCCTCCATTCACTCAATAATATTACTATACAACATTAATGACATTTTTTAAAGAGTTTTTGAATTTATTTATTGACAAACTACAACATAAATGCTATAGTGATAAAGCATGCGGATGTGGCGGAATGGCAGACGCAGCAGACTCAAAATCTGCCGGTGGTGACATCGTGCGGGTTCAAGTCCCGCCATCCGCATTATAATAAAAGTCCCGAAGCCTTGATTTTCAAGGGGTTCGGGATTTTTTTGTTTGTGTGTATTTGGTCGTTCAATTCTTCAATCGTAAAATCCGGATTAATAGCCAATGCTTACATAATCAATCTAATTCATCTACCATAAGACATTTTATTTCTTTAAACTGTATTAATTGCTTATCATTTGACAAAAACAAATAACATTTTGAAAAACGCAACCGACAATTGTAATGCATCCATCGCTTTAAATCCTTTTTATTCCGCTCTTATTTGTGCGGCTTTCTTTGCAATCTCCTGATTTATTTCCACCATCTCCATATTAGTTGTTGCTATTAAGCGATTAAACATATCTATGAATAAATATGCTTTATTCCTATATGGAAATACAAAATACTCTTCCATTGTAATTACAGATGACACAAATTTCTTATCATTATCATATCCATATTAAAAAAACTCCTTTACTTTTTCATGGTATTGTGGATTGTTGCTGTCCTTTTCAATAAAATATATAAATGGTGCTGTATCAACAAAGACCTTTTTTAAATCTATCATTTTCACGCATCTCCTTCATATATTCATCCACATTTTTTCCTCGTTCACTTGGTACAACAAAGCTATCCCAATCAACAGGTGCTTTCTAGGTCTTCTTTTGCGGATAATTTAATAATGTAACAACAACTTCTGCTCCATCATATTCCCTTATATCATCATCTTCAATTATAACTGTATTGCCTTATACAACTCCTTTTACTGCTGCTAACATATTAAAGACCTCCCTATTCTTCTTTTTTAAATCTGGTTTCGTATGCCAACTCTGGTTTTAAGTCAACTTTCCATTCAACTAAATCTTCCGGTTGGCATTGTAACAATTGGCATATATCCTCAATAGTTTTTGTTGATACATCATACTTAAAAACTTTTCCATTGTGAGTGTCTTTGTATTCCTGTAATTTTTGCTCTATTTCTTCCATTGAAGCACCGCTACACATTTTAAGTTTTGTCAATGTGCTTTGAGGTATCCAAGCTTTCTGCCTAATAGTATATGTTGTAATTCCTTTTTCTTTTAATCTGTCCCATAGTTTATTATAATTCACCATCATATCATGTTATTTCGATTTGTTTTTCCATGTCACTTTGGCTTTACCGCCTTTGACACTTGTTACTTTTAATTACTTATCAGTATTTATGCCAAAACTATTTTTATCCGTTGCTTCAAGGTTGCTGATAGTTTTCATTCAAGTTCGCCGCAATCCAAACTCAAAAAAGCAGCAGTAAATCCATTACATATTTACTGCTGCTCATCAACATTTGTGTATTATCTAATCTTCATCTACATAACAACCAAAAAACTCCCTACATATCTCTTTTACATCATATTCCGGTGCATATTTCTCTGCCGCCCTGTATATCTTCTCTACCTCTTCTTCCGTTACTTCAAGTGCATCCGCTATCTGTGGGATTGTATAGTTCGTTTTCAGTTTTTTACATACCTGAATAACAATTGTTCTTTCTTCAGCATACTTACGCTCTGATGCCCTTAATTTCTTTAATTCCGTCTCTTCGTCATACTCAAATATTGACATTGCTACCACCTCTGCTCTCTGACCTTTCAAAAAATCTGCCAGTATGTTTTCTTTTATACATTCCTTAACAGCACACTCCACTGCCTCTTCTATCGCCATAACCTCAGCATGTTTTCTTACAGATTCTACATACTTGCAGTATTCATCAAGTGTACGGCACGTCTCCATAAGCTTACCATTATATCCTGGATTAATGTTTATCATCCTCACCTTAAGCTCTAAATCAGGATTATCAACCTTCACCTCATATGAATCCGACAGACTCAAAGTCATTTCCTCATGCTTATCTTTAAGTCCATTATAAAATACAACAAACTTTGGTGTAGGAATGGTGACTGTTTTTGATGAATATATACTTTCATCTACTATGTACTTCTCATACTGCCTTGAAATATATATTAAATCCCTAAGTGGCATATTCGGTGAAAACGTACTCTGATGTTCATACAGTGTTATGAATGACTGAAATATAAACGATATGTCATTCTTAAAACTCATATATACTGCATTGTCAAATGTAGTTATTTTAAGCTCATCAGGATTATCATAACTCGTACCGTTAAGTGCATTATATAGTTCCAACAGTCTTTTCTTATCACTGAACAACATCCTGAATACCGTGTCCTTATAATTACGTACAACATTCTGTAATTTTTCCATCTGTTAAATACCTCCCTTTTGTGTGCACAGGAGCGTATTAATGCATTTTAAAAACTCCTGCTTTTTCTTTTATGGAATAAAAGCATAGAGTTCTCGAAATGATAATAGACGGTTTTTGCCTGATTCCGGTGTAATATGATAAGTGCCGGATAGAAAATTCTTGAAATTATGCTTTGTCACATTATAACATATAAACAGATTGTACGCAACATAATATTTATAATTTTATATTTCTGTATATATCATGAGATATTTACTATATAACTCAAAAATTCTAATACTGATGACAATATATATATCAATTGGTCAAAAAATTTCTAAAACCGATTTTCATTTCCATTTTATTGTAGAATATCAAAAATATTTTCACCAAAGGTTATACAACAAAAAAATCCGATACCAAAAAACATGGCATCGGATTAAAAATTTCAGAAAAAATTGTTAACAAATATAATGGTTCTATTTCTGTATATAATACATACCGCAATAAAGAAGGTAAAGAATCCTGCCCGGACTGTACTGATGTACAAAGATACCTGTGCATGGATATAATAATATAGATAAATGCTTACACATTCTCTATCTCCTGTATATTCGCCATAAACGCATCCACTATCTTCGGGTCAAAATGACTGCATGAACCTTCCAATATTATATTCCTTGACTTTTCTTTTGAAAATCCTTCCTTATAGCTCCTCTTTGACCGAAGTGCATCGTATACATCTGCAATAGCCATAATACGTGCACAAAGCGGAATCTCATCACCTTTTAATCCACACGGATAACCTGTACCATTCCACTTTTCATGATGACAATGTGCCATAATCCCTCGCAATACACAGATACTCATTCCCTTCCACTTCTGTAAGAGTTTCCTCTATTATTTCTGCTCCCATACTCGGATGTGTTTTTATCACATCAAGCTCTTCATCAGTAAGCTTACCCTGTTTTCTCAGAATATCATCCGGTATAGATATCTTTCCTATATCATGCAGTGGTGCGGCATCTATAATCTTCGAAGCATATTCATCTGTCAAAATACCTTTATAATCAGGAGACTTTTGGAGTTCCTTCACAATTATCTCCACATACGCACTGGTTCTTTTTATATGTAATCCGGTAACACCATCTCTCGCCTCTATCATATTTGCAAAGCTGGCTATTACAGAATGTTGTATCTTCACTATCTCTCTTGTCTTTTCAGATACATTTCTTTGAAACCCTAAAGGAATAATGATATGCCCCTTGTAAAGTAGACAGATGAAATATCTAAAATTTAGTGCAGATGATGCCTACATTTCGATTTGGAGTGTAGGCATTTTCTATGCACACCATTTCTCTTTATATTTGTTTATTCGTTTGTTTTCTGGAATAGGATATTCTATTGGCATATCAGAAGCTAGTGCTTCCTGCCGCACTTCTAATGGTGTTTTGCAGTGATATCTGTCCTGCGGACGTTCTTCACTGTAAAAACGCAGGTAATCTTTGATGGCATATCTTAATGAAGCCTCATCTGTTATTTTATACATCTGATACATTTCGGTTTTAATAATCCCCCAGAACCCTTCTGTTGGTCCGTTATCAATGCAGTGTCCAACCCTGGACATGGATTGCTCCATTTCCTGTTTTTCAAGTTTCCTCTTAAACAGCCTGCTGGTGTACTGGAATCCACGGTCTGAATGAAAAACCGGCTTGGCATCGGGATTACCAGCAATTGCCTTATCAAATGTTTTAAATACTAATCTGCTATCATTTCTTGAACTGACAACATATGCTACAGGATACCTGTCATATAAATCTATAATGGCACTTAAATACAGTTTCTTTTTATCGCAGGGAACTTTAAATTCTGTTACATCAGTAGTCCATTTTTGATTAGGGGCAGATGCATAAAAATCCCTTTGAAGTATATTTTCTGCCGCTTCATCAGGCTTTGCATAACCATACTTTTTCTTCTTTTTGCGTATAACTGAATGTATTCCCAGTTTTTTCATAATCCTGTGCACTCTGTTTTTGCTATACTGTGTGTGATTGAAATGGTTGATCCATGATGTCATTCTCCGATATCCTAAGATATGGTGAAAGCGTTCGTCATACTCCCTGATGATTTCTGCAAGTTTGATATTCTCAAGTTCCTCATCCGGCACTGCTCTATGCAGCCATTTATAATAAGCCGCTCTTGATATCTCAAGGTGTCCGCACATCCATTCTATACTCCATTTCTTCTCTGTATGGAAATGCCTGATTGTCAAATATTTTGATTCATGACGTACTTTTCCAAGCCTCACATCCTTTCGAATTCTTTCACTTTTTTTAACAGTTCTACTACCATGTCCTTTTCTTCCAGCCGGCGTTTTAACCGTAGATTTTCACGCCTTAAGCGTTCCAGTTCATCTACTTCATCATCTGGTTTGTGATGTCCCCGCTTATCTGTTAATCCGTCTTCACCATTAACATCATATTTCTTGACCCAGGAATAAACCTGGCTGTAGGAAACATCATACTTTGCTGCCGTACTCTTATAATCACGGTTATGATTGATGCAATAAGTGACAATCTCCCTGCGCTCTTCAAAAGTTGTTTTCCTTCGTGCTTCTGCCATATAGACCTCCTGTTTCGGATCATAATCCTTAAGTTCTCTATTGGCATTATACTTCAAAATCCATCTTCTGAAAACCTCAGTTCCAGAGATGCCGTATTTGGCGGTAATGTCCAGGTATCTCGTCTTCATATGAACATGCGGAGAAGTTCCAGAGATGCCGTATTTGGCGGTAATGTCCAGGATGGAACCTTTCCCGGCAAGGTATTCCTCAACAGCCCGGATTTTTAATTCGGAGGAGTAACTTTTGTTATGCCGGGAATTGATAAAAGCCGCAGAACCCATTGCCATATACTTGGCAACCCACTCATTTAGTGATGAGGAGGAATGGTTTTTCGTATTGTATGTTATTCCATACTTTTCACAAACTTGGGCTGCCGAATATTTTCCGGACAGAAAATCTTCGCATGCCCGTATTTTAAGTTCTGATGAATACTTTGGTTTGGACATAAAAACACCTCTTAAGTAGACTTTGGTTATTTGCCCTGTCTACTTAAGAGGTATCATATCATAAGCTCATTACACATCATTTTCCATGCTCATATCTATACCATACACCTTCAAAAGCTCGGGATAACATTTTTTAAAAACCTCAACTGCTTCCGGTGCAAACTGCCTCCCACTCTGGCTTATTATCTCATTATATACATCCTGATAAGACCATCCTTTCTTATATGACCTTGGGGACAGTAATGCATCAAATACATCTAACACCGCAACATACCTTGAATAATATTCTATATCATCACCTTTAATATGATGATATCCTGTTCCATCCCATCTCTCATGATGATAAAATGCAATATTTCTTGCCATCTCCATAATTCTTCCCGGAGTATTCAAAAGCAGCTTACGTCCCTCATCTGTATGTTGTTTTACAATCTCATACTCTTCGTCAGTTAACCTTGTTGTCTTTTCTATAAGATAATTAGGAATCATAAGCTTACCAACATCATGGAGCATGGATGCCACACTGAAATATTCACATTCCAGTTCATCTTCACATATATATTTACCAAATATTTTTGCACACTCGGATACCCTTTTTATATGGGAACCGGTCTGTGATGAACTGTATTCAGAAATATTTGCAATGGCATACACCAGTTCTTCCTGACTTCTTCTCATTTCATCATGGCTAGCCTCAAGATTTACTGAATTATAATAAATCTGGTTTACATACTCATTAGACCTTTTAATTGACATGTATTCAATAATAGCCACAACTGTATAAAACAGTGCTAATGGCAGTATTCCTTTGTAAACAACTGATTCAAATGTCAGACGTGTCTCACCTGAATCTACAGCAAGCCATATACTTGCAATATTACTTATTATTATAGAAACATATGTAAGCACTACCGTAAATATATACAGTACTATATCTGCATAAAATGATGCTATAACCATGGGTAACACAAATGCTATAACGGCATGATATGTAAAAAATGAATATAACACTGTTACTGCCAATAATATACATATAACTATTCCATAACGCAAAGTTGTAGTTTTGTGCTTAAGTTTATTTATAAGAACACATGGTACACATAAAAATATAACAGTTATAAAACAACATATAAATGTAAGATATTTATTCACATTAAATAGAATATCAAGATAATTAAGCAGACATACTGCTAAAACAACTGCTGCTGCAATCTCTGAAGCTTTTGCAATAATCTCATCAGCTTCTATATCATTCTTTTTTTCGTACTCTTTCCAATTTACCAAACTCCAATCCCTCCATAAAGTTAAATATTTGACTGAAGCTTAATTAGTAAAATATGAATTTCCACCCTTTTTTACCGCTTCTGTTAATGCAGATTCACAGTTTTTCAATAACCTGGATATATCCGTTTTTCCGTCTACTATTGTAGCTCCGATACTGCAGTGAATCCGGCTTGTAATATGTTCCTCTACATATGGGAAACTTGTAACATCCAAAACCCTTTTTACAAGCCCATCAAGTTCATTTCTGTCTTCCCTTTCTGACAGGTATAGTATAAAGCAGTCTTCCCCAAAACGTCCAAACACATCTTTTGGCTCAATTACCCCTAACACATTCTCAACTATTTTACTCAAAATATAGTCTCCTGTCAGCCTTCCATATGTATCATTAATATCTTTCAAATCATCCACATCTATCAAAAGCATGGCATTCTTATCAGCAGACTGTACTTTTGATAAATATTTCTCAATGAGGTGTTCACTATAGCTTCTGTTCCATATAAGAGTCAAATCGTCTGTTCTTGCCATCATCTTATTTTCCAGCATTTCGGTTTTTTCTTCATCTATATCCTTGAACAGCATATACATTTCCTTGACATTTGAATTATTTTCATTTGGAACAATAAGAAGAATCAGCTTTACCCATACATATCCTTTAACCTCATTTTTAACCCTGAACTCACTTTCTACCATGTACTGATGTTTCTGAATCCTTTTAGCAAGATCCAAATCCCTGAACATATCAAGACATTCCCCATCATCAGGATGTACACACTCATCTAAAAAGCTCCAGAACCACTGATCAATGGTTATAAAATACTTGTTCATATTAAAAAGTTTTCTATATTCATTATGATCATAACGAAATGTATTATTAAGACAGCTATACTCCAAAATCACATCAAACACTTCATGCATTACTTCTCTGTACTTATTGTCTTTCTTCTGATTTTCTGCCATAAATGCATTCAAAAGCTTATCTTCACCTGCATCTATTGGTGTCATATGTACGTAGAAAAAACGAACTTCACCATCTTTATTCATACAATGTACAGATGCATCTACAAGGGTTTCACTTTCCTCATCACATTTATTAATTATAAGTCTTGCAGATATTATACAGCTCTTATCATCAATCTTAACAATATCATAATGTTCCTCTTCTAAAAGATAACTCCCTACCCAATTTGGATTAGTGACTCCTATCAGATACACTTGCTTATTCTCACATGCATTCAGCAAAAAATTTATATTTTTGTCAAACCAGTAAGAATGCATGGCTTCTTTTACTTTTTCTACGGATTTTTGATAAAAATCTCCCATATCAGCCACTCCTTTCAACACCCTACAGATTAGGTCGCGTAACTTTCGGCTTATAACCTTTTTCCTCAAGTGCTTTAACAATCTGTTCCTTATGCTCGTTGCCAAACGCCTCTATAGTAATTCTAAGTTCTACTGCTGCGTTCCTGTTAATACTTACAAACTGGTTATGCTCTAATTTTACCACATTTCCCTGCTGTTTTGCTATAACATTTGAAACTTTTCCTAATTCACCCGGTTTATCCGGCAAAAGAACTGATACTGTAAATATTCTGCCTCTTTCTATAAGACCATGCTGTAGTGTTGAAGACATGGTAATAATATCCATATTACCTCCGCTGAGGATTGATACTACCTTCTTCCCCTTACATTCAAGATGCTTTAACGCAGCTACAGTAAGCAGACCCGAATTTTCCACTACCATTTTATGATTTTCTACCATATCAAGGAATGCTACTATAAGTTCCTCATCTTTAATGGTTATAATTCCGTCTATATTTTCCTGAATATATGGAAAAATATTACTTCCCGGTGTCTTTACCGCAGTACCGTCAGCAATCGTAGTTACCGAATCAAGTGTTGTAACCTCTCCATTATTTAATGATGCCCTCATACAGTCGGCTCCTGCCGGCTCTACTCCGATAACTTTTACATTAGGATTCAGCAGTTTTGTAAGTGTACTTATACCTGTTGCAAGACCGCCCCCGCCAATAGGTACTAAAATATAATCAACTGTTGGAAGTTCCTTAAATATTTCCATGGCTATTGTTCCCTGTCCTGTAGCAACATCCAAATCATCGAATGGATGTATAAATGTATATCCATTCTCTTCTGCCAGCTTATATGCATATTCGCAGGCTTCATCATATACATCTCCGTAAAGTATAACCTCAGCACCATAATTTTTTGTTCTGTTTACTTTCATTAAAGGCGTTGTAGTAGGCATTACAATAGTTGCCTTTGCATTATACAGTTTTGCCGCATATGCCACTCCCTGTGCATGATTTCCTGCCGATGCCGTTATCAGTCCTTTTTCCCTTTCCTCTTCTGAAAGCGTGCTTATTTTATAATAAGCTCCACGCACCTTATAAGCTCCCGTAAACTGCATATTTTCCGGCTTCAGGTATACCTTATTACCTGTCTGTTCTGACAGATAGTCACTATATACAAGATTTGTCTTAAGTATTACTTTTTTGACAACTTCTGTTGCTTCCTCGAATTTCTCTAATGTCAACATAATTTCCTCCATTCTATTTACTAACATCAAATAATGCATCTACAAATTCATCTTCATTAAACTTCTGCAGATCATCTATCTGCTCACCAATACCAATATATTTTACAGGTATTCCAAGTTCTGACTGTATGGCAATGGCTATACCGCCCTTTGCCGTTCCATCAAGCTTTGTAAGGATTATGCCTGTAATGTCTGTACATTCCATAAACTGCCTTGCCTGAACAAGTGCATTCTGACCTGTGGTTCCATCAAGTACCACTAGATTTTCCCTATATGCATCACTATATTCCTTTTCTATAATTCTGTCAATCTTCTTAAGTTCTTCCATAAGATTCTTCTTATTATGAAGTCTTCCCGCAGTATCACATAGCAGCACATCTGCCTTCCTTGATTTTGAAGCCGCTATGGCATCATATATGACTGCTGCCGGATCTGAACCTTCCTGCTGGGCAATTATATCTACTCCTGCTCTGTTTGACCACTCTGTAAGCTGCTCTATTGCCGCTGCACGAAATGTGTCTGCTGCTGCCATTACAACTTTCTTTCCCTGACCTTTGAGTTGACCCGCCAGCTTACCTACAGATGTTGTTTTTCCTACTCCGTTCACACCGATTACAAGTACTATTGATTTACGATTTTCGAACTCATACGCATTTTCACCAAGACGCATCTGCTCTTTTATGCTGCTTATCAATAATTCTTTACATTCGGATGGTTCTTTTATTTTATTTTCTTTTACTTTTATCTTAAGATTCTCTATTATTTTATCAGTGGTATTCACTCCTATATCACCCATTATAAGTGTCTCTTCTATTTCTTCATAAAAGTCCTCATCAATACTTGAAAAACCACTGAATATAGAATCTATTCCTGATACTATATTATCCCTTGTCTTACTTAAACCTGATACCAGCTTACGAAAAAATCCTTTCTTTTCTTCACTCATTTTTTTCCTCCAATTCATTTTCCAAAAGATTTACAGATACAAGTGTTGATACACCTTTCTCCTGCATTGTAATACCATACAGTCTGTCAGCCGATTCCATAGTTCCTTTTCTATGTGTTATAACTATGAACTGTGTATGTTCTGTTAATTTGTGAAGATAGCTTGCATACCTCCACACATTAGAATCATCAAGTGCTGCTTCTATTTCATCCAAAAGACAGAACGGGGAAGGTTTAAGATTCTGTATTGCAAACAGCAGTGCTATTGCCGTAAGTGCTTTTTCACCACCGGAAAGCTGCATCATATTCTGCAGTTTTTTGCCGGGTGGCTGTGAAATTATAGTTATCCCCGCTTCAAGTATATCTTCTTCCTCATTTAGGCTTATAGTTCCCTTTCCACCACCGAATAATTCTTTAAATACCTTATCAAATTCTTTGGCAATCTCGGCAAACTTTTCTCTGAACTGATTTCTCATACCCGTATCCAGTTCTTCTATAATCTTAATAAGCGACTGCTCTGCCGTTACCAGATCATCATGCTGTGTCTTTAAAAATGTATATCTCTCAAGTACATTTTTATAATCCTCTATTGCATTTACATTTACATCACCAAGTCCCCTTATTTCACTCTTAAGTGAAGATATTTTTTTCTTCATTTCAGAAGGATTGTCAAGTTTTTCATTCTTAAGTTCAAGTGCAGCCGTAAACGTCAGCTCATACTCATTCCACATATAATTAATCTGTGACTCATTACTTTCTTCCAGCTTTTCTTTCTGTGATGACAGCCTAAATAATTCCTTATCCAGTGATGACATTTTTTCATTAAGTTCTTCACGTCTGTTGAAAAATTCTTTATGCTCTTTAGTATGCTGTTCTTTCTCTTCATTAAGGCTTTCAATCTCTTTAGCAAGCTCTTTGTTTTGTATGACTGCCTTATCCAGTGATGCTTTTATCTCTTCTATCTGATGTTTTCTTTCACTCATCTGATTTTCAGATTCTTTTTCACTAATCTCCAGAGATTTTAATTCTTCTGTAAGCTTATCAATCTCAGCATTTGTTCTTTCAATATTTTCATTTAAGAAACTGTTCTTTTGTTTTAATCCGGCACATTTAAGGTTAAACTCTTCCACCTTTTTATTCTGCTGTTCTTCATTTTCCCTTTGCTTTTCTATCTGGTTATTAAGGTCTTGGATTTTTTCCTCTAAAGACTTGTTAAGGTCTTCATATGTTTTAAGTTCCGAATCAAGCTCGTAATGATTCTCCTTAATATCTGTTATCTGTGAAAGAATTTCATTATTCTCCCTTTCAAAATCGGCAAACATATTAAGTATTTCCTGTTTTCTCTCTCCTGCCTGATTGAGATTCATTTTGACAGTGTTCTGAAGAAGATATTGTTCCTGTATAACCTTACGGACTGCCTCCGCCTCACTTACAAGTTTTACCTTTTTATTTTTCAAAATATCAGACTGCCTGTCCATATCTTTTATAATATCAGAAATTTCCCTTATACTCTTATCTAACTCTTCTATTTCCCTGCGTCTTCCAAGCAGATTACTCTGATTCCTAAATGCACCTCCGGTCATTGAGCCTCCCGGATTTACAAGTTCTCCTTCAAGTGTTACTATTCTTAATGTTCTGTTATACTTTCTGGAAAGACTTAATGCATTATCAATATTATCTGTAACAATTATTCTTCCAAGAAGATATTTTGCTATCGCCTCATATTCCGGCTTTATCTTTACAAGGTCGCTTGCAAGACCTACTACACCTTTCTCGCTTAATGCCCTTTCATTGTTAAAACCTGTTCTGTTGGCAATACTGCTTAACGGAAGAAATGTTGCTCTTCCGAATTTATTTTTCTTTAAATATTCTATAAGAGATTTTGCCGTTGTTTCATTATCTGTTACGATATTTTGGATATTACCTCCAAGTGATGTTTCTACTGCAACCTCGTACTTTTTTTCAGTCTGAATTATATCAGCCACCACTCCGATAATGCCTTTATATGTATCTTTTACCTCCATTACTTTTCTTATACTGTTTCCATAACCTTCATACCGCTCGGTTATATTTTTCAATGACTCGAGCCTTGAAGTCTCCATGTGATATTTCTTCTGATTTTCTTCTCTTTTTCTTGAAATCTCTGTCTGTTCCTTTGTGATTCCATCTATTTCACTATTTATTGATTCAGATTTATCTGTCAATACAATTATTTCATCACTGACATTCTTCAGTTCTTCTTCAAGTTCCTTTATAGTCTCTTCCTGTATTGCTTTGTCACTTGAAGACTTTAAAAGTTTTTGAGTTATCTCAGATTTTCTTATGGTAATCTGCTCCATCATGGTATCATATCGCTGCATCTTAGCCTGTGTCTCTGATTTTTGATTCAGCAGTTCTATAATCTCACTCTTGGCATCTTCCACTTGTTCACTAAGATTTTGTATTTTTAAAGTAATCTGCTCTAATGAAGAATTTTCCCTTGAGTATACACTATCTGACTCATTCAGAATCTTCAGATTATCTTCTTTTTCTTTTTCGTATCTGCCTTTCTCTTCTTCATATGAAGACATAGACTCTTCTATTGCCTTTACCCTTGATTTATAATGTTCATTATTCTGCTTTGAAGAATTTATCTGTTCTTCTAAGATTTTAATTTCACTTTCCTGCTTTTCTTTGAAAATACTGTTCTGATTAAGAGAATTCTTCTTTTCTTCCAAACGCTCTGTCAGACCTTCTATGTATTTTTCTATTTCTTCATAGTCTGTTTTTGTCTTTTCGTATGCCTTTCTTGTATCTTCCAAATCATTTCCGGCAATTTCCATATTTTCCTGAACTGATTTTAACTTTTCCTCTATAGCAGTTATCTCATTAAGAAAAAGATTAATATCATATGTCTTTAACTCTTCTTTTAATTGTAAATACTTTCTTGCGGTTTCAGATTGCTTCTCAAGAGGTTTGACCTGCTTTTCCAGCTCTGATAAAATATCATTAACCCTTACAAGATTGTTTCTTTCATCTTCCAGCTTTTTCTGGGTTACTACTTTTCTTCTTTTAAATTTTACTATACCTGCTGCTTCATCAAAAAGTTCTCTTCTCTCTTCCGGCTTTCCTGACAATATCTTATCAATCTGACCCTGACCTATTATGGAATAGCCTTCTTTACCTATACCTGTATCATAAAATAATTCATTTATATCTTTAAGCCTGCATGCAGCACCGTTAATTCTATACTCACTCTCACCTGAACGGAATATACGTCTTGACACAGTTACTTCATCATAGTCAATGGACAGGCTGTGATCTGAGTTATCAAGAGTTATTGCAACCATTGCAGAGCCAAGCGGTTTTCTGTTCTCTGTTCCGGCAAATATGACGTCTTCCATCTTTGCCCCTCTTAACTGTTTTATCCTCTGTTCTCCGAGAACCCATCTGACAGCGTCCGCTACATTACTTTTTCCACTTCCATTTGGACCTACAATGCCTGTAATACCATTATGAAATTCAAATTTTATTTTATTGGCAAATGACTTAAAGCCATGTACTTCTATCGATTTTAAATACATTTTTTCAAGTTACCTTCCTGCTTACTGTTAGTCTGATATCCCACTGTTTAATGAGTGGTCTTTAACTGATTTTATTGCATTATATGCTGCTTCCTGTTCAGCAGCTTTTTTTGTCCTGCCTTCGCCATAGCCTACTATCTGACCATCTATCATAGCATTCATTCCATAACTTTTGTCATGGTCAGGACCTTCCTCTTTTACAAGTTCATATTTTAATGTTCCTTTATGATACTTTTGGATAAGCTCCTGCAATAAAGTTTTACTGTCATGGAATAACTGTTTATTCTCTATATCATTTAATATAAATGTCTGTACAAATTTTTTAGCCGGTTCCATACCGCCATCAAGATATATCGCACCTAAAAGTGCTTCAACTGCATCTGATGTTACGGAATCCCTTGTCCTTCCTCCTGTTCTTTCTTCTCCATGTCCTAAAAACAGATATTTTCCAAGACCAATACCGGCAGCAACATTTGCCAACGGCTTTTCTGATACAAGACTGGCCCTTAATTTTGTCAATTCTCCTTCTGCTTTATCAGGATACAGATTATATAAATGTTCACTTGAAATCATCTCAAGAATGGCATCCCCTAAAAACTCCAGTCTTTCATTACACATACTTTTATCCATTTTTCTATCATTAGTATATGAACTGTGGGTAAGTGCATGTGTAAGTAGCTGTCTGCTGGCAAATTTATATCCTATTACTGTTTCTAACTCTTTTAAATTAACACTCATTTTAGCACCTTCTTCTAAAAAAAATGCGGCACCTGAATGCCGCATCTTCTAATTAATCATTATTTGTAGCATTTCTTATCTGCTCAACCGCATCTCCCACTGAAACAATCTTTTCTGCATCTTCGTTAGGAATCTCAATATTGAATTCTTCCTCAATTCCCATAATAATCTGAAATACATCCAATGAATCTGCCCCAAGATCATCAATAAAAGTTGTCTCCATTGTAATCTCGCCTTCATTGATGTTTAATACCTCTGCAATAATTTTCTGAATTTTCTCAAATTCCATAACTCTCTTCCTTTCTTATTCATTTTCAATAAATAATTTTTCTTTTATAATTTCATTTATTTTTTCATTTTTAAATGACTCACATTGGAATATTGCATTTTTTACTTCTATGGCCTTTGAATTACCATGAACTTTTACTACAAGTCCATTGAGACCAAGCAACGGTGCCCCGCCATATTTTTCTACATTAAATGACTTAAGAGTGTTTTTTAGTGCCGGCTTTACCAAAAGTGCACCTATCTTACTTCTGACTGAACTCATCATACCTGCTTTTATTTTTGAAATAAGAGTTGATGCAAGACCTTCATACAATTTAAGTATAACATTTCCAACAAATGCCTCACATACTATTACATCTGCCGCACCTGAGGGAATATCCCTTGCTTCAATACTTCCGATAAAATTTATATCTGTACAATTTTTAAGTATTGGAAATGTCTCTTTTACCAGAGCATTACCTTTTTCTTCTTCTGCACCTATATTTACAATAGCCACCTTTGGATTCTTTATACCTGCAATTTTTTCCATATATACTGAACCCATTTTGGCAAACTGTACCAAATGTGATGACCTGGCATCCACATTCGCACCTGAATCAATAAGCAGTGATACTCCGGCTGCAGTAGGGATTACCGGTGCTAACGGAGGTCTTTCTATCCCTTTTATCCTTCCAACTATCACCTGACCTCCAACAAGAATGGCTCCTGAACTGCCTGCTGACACAAATGCGTCTGCCTCTTTATTCTTAACCATATTCATGGCAACCACCATTGATGAATCTTTTTTCTTCCTGATTGCATTTACAGGAGGTTCATCCATTGATATTGTCTCTGTAGTATGTACTACCGAAATCTTATTTTCATCATATTGATATTTTTTTAGTTCTGATTCTATCTGCTGACTGTCACCAACAAGAATGACTTCTATATCATTCCTTTCATTTACGGCTTCTACCGCACCCTTTACAATTTGTCCGGGAGCATTATCTCCGCCCATTGCATCTAATGCTACTTTAGTTATCTCTGCCATCACATTCTCCAAACCTATTTACATTTATTTCTAAACTACAATACATAATATACTAAATAGTTTATTAAAAATCAATAGATGTTTTTATATTTCTATGTTTGCACTGCTTCCACCTAATATATTCTTTGTTACAATTATCTGTCTGCAGGATTTGTCAGAAATTCATCAAAAATCAGTACCGCCTCCGCAGACGGTACTGATTTATCATAAATATCTCCCTATATAGATTATAAATGATTCTTATTATTAAATCAATTATGTTTAATTTTTACATTCATTTTTTCTATTAATCCATGCAACAGAAACATCCATTGCAGCACGACAGGCTTTTGTCTGATCCAATGCGTTGAGCATAACAAAATCGTGTATTATGCCCTGAAATCTTATTGCGGTCACGTCTACTCCTGCCTCCCGCAGTTTTCTGGCAAATGCTTCTCCTTCATCCCGCAGCACATCTGCCTCTCCATTTAAAATCATTGCATCAGGAAGTCCCCTTAACTGCTCTTTATTTGCCCTAAGTGGGGAAGCTGTAATATTGTTCCTGTCACAAGCGGATATTGTATACTGATTCCAGAACCATATCATCCCCTCACGATACAGATAATAGTCTTTTGCAAACTGCCGATAAGAATCTGTACAGAAACATGCATTTGTAACAGGATAATACAGAAGTTGTTTTTGAATATATGGTCCATTCCGATACTTCGCCATTATAGTCATTGCAATAGCCATATTTCCTCCCACACTGTCTCCCGCCACAGTCAGGGTACATGGGTTAAATTGTATATCCATTTTGCCTAAAATCGAAGGAAGTTTACTTAATACATTGTAACACTGTTCTATCGCTACAGGATAACGTGCTTCCGGTGAGCGGCTGTATTCGGGAAATACCACAATTGAATTTGTCCTTGCTGCTAATTCCCTTACCAGTTTTTCATGGGTATGAAAGCTCCCAAAAACCCATCCTGCACCATGAATATAAAAAATTACATTTGCAGGAAATGTTATACACTCAGGGCAGACGACATATACCGGAATTTCTCCCCATTCTCCGGTATTAAATGTAATATTTCTTATATCCGCCGGATACATACAAACCGGCGAACTTTGGGCTTTTTCCAATACTTCACGCCCCTTCTCAGGCGGCAGCTGAAAAATAAATGGCGGTGTGGAATTGGCATTACATACTTCCACTGCTTCCGGTTCTAGAGATATTCTTTTTTTCATAAAAAATTTTCACCAAACTTTTATTTATTTTTATTATATTAACATTGTACTCGTCTAATACAATACTCCTTCATGAATCCAATGATTTTTACATCATTTCCGGTTTCATAAAACTCAATCAACATCTCTTTAAACTCTTCTAATTTCTCAATAGGTATTTGGAATATTCCTATGTCATTTTCAATAAGCACCTTGTTTGCCATTAACTGTGCTACTCTTTTATTTCCATCAATGAACATTTGAGTTCGTGCAATATAACAGAAATATTTCAATGCTCTTAACTCAACATCTTCTATCTGCTCAATATGTTTGATTGACTCCATAATTATTCCTGTATGCGGCATCTCAGGTTCCCATGATGTACCACCAATCTGCACTGAAATTGTTCTTATCTCACCAGCATAATTAAATAACAGTTCTCCAACAATCTTATCAAATTCTCTTAGTAACATGATACAGTTATTATACTCAAGATTATCCAATAAAAATTGCCATGCACGTTTCATATTGATAACAAACAAAACCTCCTCGGTTTTTGTTGTAGTAGGAGCATTCGCAAGAATCGCTTCTGTTTTTGGAAACGTAGTCCCTAACCCCTCAAGATTAGCACTTTTCCATATACTATCTACTAACATTCGCTTTGCCATTTCTATAGCTGTATCTCTCACTATCATAACCTCCAAATTTTTTATGCCACCTTCAGTCAATTCCCTTAATTATAACAGTAACTATTTAATCTCGTCAATTTCACATTTAAAATAAAAAAATCAAGGAATTATGTATCTCACAAATCCTTGATTTCTCTACACTTTCTAAATTAATCAACTGATATAATCTCTTTTTTGTTATAAGAACCACAAGCTTTACATACTCTATGAGGCATCATTAAAGTACCGCATTTGCTGCATTTTACTAAATTTGGAGCACTCATTTTCCAGTTTGCTCTACGCTTATCTCTTCTGGCTCTAGAAGTTTTATTCTTTGGACAAATTGACACGACCTTACACCTCCTTAAAATTGTTAAAAACGTCAAGTATTTTTGACATTCTAGGGTCTAACTCTGTCCTGTCACAGTCACAAGTCTGTGAATTCAGATTTGCCCCACATCTATTACAAATTCCCTTGCAGTTTTCACTACAAAGAACCTTCATAGGCAGATTAACCAGAATCTCATTGTAAACAAGTTTATCAACATCAAGATTTCCATCTTCAATATATGAAAACTCGTCTATATCCTCTGTATCTTCAAATGGTCTGCTCATATCGATTCTCTTAGAAATATCAATGTCAAAATCTTTTTTTACATTTGTCAGACATCTATCGCATGGCATATTTAAAGCTATATGACCATGTGCTGTAAGAAGCAGTTCCTTTTTACCTGCATTTTCTATATGAATATGAACCGGTTCTTTTCTGACAAAATCATAGCAACCCTGTTTCGTCTTAAACTTATCCATTTCAATGTTGACTTCAACATCTTGTTTCTTATGTTCTGTCGAAAGCAGTTCTGATAAATCAATCAGCATATTAAAACCTCCAACTACATATCCAAAATCGCACTTGTCTATTATACATTCGGACATTCTTTTTGTCAACAAATTTTTTATGTTATAAAATGATGTCTTTATTCATAACTATATGACCATAAATTTCTAATCTGCGGCATTAACTTTTCAAGATTCCATTTCTTTTTGCTGCGTTTTTTACTATTAGGGTCATTAACTTTTACATTGCCATTATCATCTATACTACACAATACAATAAAATGTCCCTCTGTAGTAAAGTCTCCCGGACCCATTATACAGATAATAGGTCTACCGCTTTCTAATTCCTGTCTGATATGTGTCTCATCAAATATTACTTCCTGTGATGACAGTCCAAGCATAGAGGCCCCTCTGACATTAAAGTCCAGGCAGAACCAGAACCATCTACAAAATAACCTGCCGATTCCGCAAGTTCTGCCACCGTAAACGGGTCATATGTTGACATGCCGCTAAGTCCGCATACCACCATTGAAAGGCAGGTAGGTCCGCATCCGTTAATTTTCATTGTATCATCTCCATATATCTTATTGCCCCATCTTTTATCATACTGGAAAAATAATGGTATCTTGCCTTTTTCCACTTCACTGCTTATATCTGTCAATATATTTTCAACATGCTTTTTAACATCTGCTGAATCTTCTTCTGATTTTAAATATATTGACTTAATGACTCCCTCTCTGATAATTACAATGATTAACAAACTCACTGCTATACAGGTGAAAATTTTTATTTTTTTCTTATTTTTATACATTTTATTTTACCGCCTTTCCGTATTTATCTTTACACAATAAAAAAACATTCACAAAGTATATTATAAACTTTTTGTGAATGTTTTTTATTTGTATTTTATATAGAAATTCTTACAATTTTCCTACTATTTATTTAACTTTTACCATTTTTACATTTGTATAATCTCCGTATACTGTTTTGCCGCCTATATTTGCATAAGAACACATTTTTACATAATATGTGCCTTTTTTAATATTTTTAGTATACTTACTTACATTTCCTTTTGTAATAACTACTAACCGCTTATATTTACCATTCTTTTTCTTTGAATAATATATTCTATATCCCTTTACATTCTTGTCGGTCTTCCAGCTTATAGTCATATTACCCTTGCCACCTGACACTTTAAATCCTTTTACAGCTGAAGGCAGTACGGTTACCTTACAGCTAAATGTTTTTGTTGAACTTCCTGCAACAAATTTGGCTTTTATTGTCGTCTTACCAACAGCTTTACCTTTTACAGTGCCATTACCACTTACCGTTGCAATCTTTTTGTTTGACGATGTCCACTTAACCTTTCTCTGCATTGATGAAGGATTTGTTATCACAGACAGCTTTGTTGTATGTCCCTTTGACAATGTGACACTTCTCTTGCTTATTTTATATGTAGGTATCTTGTTTGTATTATCCGTAAATGCTTTAACACGGAAAATCGCATCTACATTTGTGCCAAAATCCAGCCATGAAAATCCCATATTAATAAAGCTCTTATTATTACCTGTATAAGACTTAAACTTTATCCATGAGGCATCATATGAAGAATCAATACCTATGTTTACAGTAGGATTTGATGAAGAAAACCATAACACTACTGCAAACTTTTCACCTGCTGCCAATGTTACCTGCTTCTTTAAAGGTATCTGGCTATAACCGGCATTTTTCAAAATACCTGTCTGTGGTTTTGAAAACATTGCCTTTCCGCTTTCAGGATTGGATGCACTTGTAAGACCTGTATATATCTGCATATAATATCTCATATTTGTTGTATAATTATTCACACTTACTGCTTTTAACACTTCATTATATTTTTTTGATGCTTTTACCGTAAATATATTGGCAATTTTTGTATCTTTGGACAGCTTATATGAATACACAGCACTACCTGTACCATCATGCTGATAATTGTTGTCATATGATTTATTCTTTTTTATTACATCATATGCAATTATTTCATCCAGGCTCTTGTCCTCATATGATACATACATATATCCATTATCGGCAAAATTTGTACCATAACTGTTCTTTACAATCCATGCACCATTGGATTTTGGTTTTATATCGTTTCTAAAGTTGTTACGGCTGTAATTGTCATCCCATCCCACAATGGCAACAGCATGATTTCCGTCCTCTTTATTACAATAATATGCACCATTAGCATTATAATATTCATTAGCCATATAGATACCTGATGATACTGCACCATATTCAGTAATAGCCTGTTTAACCATATTCACATCATAATTGTAATTATAAATGTTTTTTACTACATAATCGTGTTCATAGCATAGGCTGCTTTTAGGTTTTGAAGGGTATTTTGCCTTGCTTTCTGTAGTGACACCTGCCCATGTTGTGAGTGCAATGGCATTTCCCAAAGACGTTCCCCCATTATCAAGCCAGTTCGATCTTTTTGCAATATTTTTATCATCCTTTGTATATCCCAAAGAATCTGTCTTACGGTTATAGAAAAAATATGCCATATGACTTTCTGATAAATCTATAGAACTGTTTGCTATACCTTTTTTTATAAGATTACTTTCTATTGCCGCAATAGCAGCAAACGCCCAACATGTATTATAGTTTCCCTGATCTTTTACACTTGTTACTTTGCCTTTAGTTCTCGGATCATATACTTTAGGATAAGATACACTGTATCTTGTAAGTGATTCGTCTTTTCCCTCTTCAATCTCCGGTGTATCAAGGACATTATCCATAACAGGATGTCCCATCATATCTGCTGCATCTACTCTAGTATTGTCAACTCCAACTGTGCAGACTGTCATTAATGCACATAAAACCAGACAAAATATTTTTTTTCTAAAAATCTTTGACATAATTCCCTCTTTTCTACTATTTAATCAATTCCAATGTTTCCCTTGCTATCTTAAGTTCTTCATTTGTGGCAATTACCATAACTTTAACTTTAGAATCAGAAGTTGATATAATCCTTTCATCTTCTTTCTTATCATTCTGTGCCTTATCTATCTTTATACCAAGATATCCAAGTGACTCACATATTTTTTCACGCACATATCCATTATTTTCGCCGAGTCCCGCCGTAAATACTATGGTATCCACGCCATTCATGGCTGCAGTATATGCGCCAATATATTTTACAACCCTGTATGAAAATACATCTAACGCAAGCTCTGCTCTTTTATCACCTCTTTCTTTTGCATCCATAATGTCCCTGAAATCACTTGTAGTACCTGTTACACCAAATACACCTGATTTTTTGTTTAACACATCCATTACTTCATTTATATTCATATTCTCTTTTTCTGCTATAAATTCCATAATGGCAGGGTCTATATCTCCTGAACGTGTTCCCATTATAAGTCCCTCAAGCGGCGTAAGTCCCATGCTGGTATCTACTGATACTCCATTCTTTACAGCACATATGCTTGCACCATTTCCCAGATGACATACTATGGTCTTTAATGAATCATAAGGTTTATTAAGAATCTCTGCTGCACGTTTAGACACATAACTGTGTGATGTTCCATGAAAACCATATCTTCTAACCTTATATTTCTCATAATACTCATATGGAAGACCATATATAAATGCTTTCTCAGGCATTGTCTGATGAAATGCGGTGTCAAAAACACCAACCATAGGCGTGTCAGGCATATGCTCCCTGCATGCATCTATACCGATAAGATTTGCAGGATTATGTAATGGTGCCAAATCATTACACTCCTTTATGGCTTCTATTACCTCATCTGTTATTATTGTAGAACCGGCAAACTTTTCTCCTCCGTGTACTATTCTGTGCCCTACAACTCCAACTTCATCAAGACTCTTTATAACACCGGTATTTTCATTTACTAATGCATCCAGCACCATCCTTACAGCATGTGTATGGTTCGGCATAGGAGCTGTTGTAACTTCTTTCTCTCCTCCTTCCGGCTGATAAACAAGCCTGCTGCCCTCAATGCCTATTCTCTCACAAAGCCCCTTTGCAAGTACTTCCTCTGAATCTGAATTAATAAGCTGGAATTTTAATGATGAACTTCCGCAATTAATAACTAAAATATTCATTTCCAATTCTCCTTTTATAATAATATGTATATAATTATAATCCTTTTATTTTTTGTATACAAGTATTTTCAGTAATACATTTTTATTTTTAACTTACATTTTTTGCACCAAATATTCTACTAACAATGGTCTGACTTCATTAAATCTTAAGGTTTTAGATATCTTTATCCAATTCGGATTAGTAATTTTATTTTCCACATTTATTAAATCCTCATTTGACATATTAGTCTTCATTATTGGCAATACTTCTTCCGAAATTGTTTCAATTTATTCCTGATTTTCTTGACAGAACAATACCAATTCATTACATTTCTTATTTGTTTTTTCTTTAAGTTCCGCTCTTATTTAATATTTACTAATTGAGCCATTCATCTTTTTATCTCTTTTTTTTTAAGTAAATAATAAAACATACTGACACCCCTAAAACCACTATATTTATCAGTACTTGATACTTGTATTTCATTTTCTTTAATCCATCATTATCCGTATCAGATTCTAAAGGGTCAGTACCCTGCAAATATTCCTGCAGCATTGTTAATCCGTCTTCATCAATATCCAAATCCGCATCTGAGACACCATTTTCCAATGTAGACCATTTCAGTGGATTCGAAGACGCATACAGCACTTCAAACCCATCCGGCAGTCCGTCGCCATCTGTATCAGGATTTGCTATATCCGTACCGATTTCTTCTTCGTAACTGTCAGGAAGTCCGTCACCGTCCGTATCCTTCATATCTTTCCACCATTTATGAAGTCCTGTATTTTCATTTTCATCAGATTCTCTATGCACCAAAGATCCGTTATCCCATTCTGTAACTTTTACACAGTTCAGTCCCTGTAAGTAGTCCTCATAAGAAAGTACTGCCGAACAATTCCATAGCTTTTCCAAATCCTCTCTCCAAAACCTTAAGTTTATACTCCCCTCATCTTCCGGTGATACTTCATAAGAATATATGTAATCCTCGTTCTCCTTTTTAATCCCCTTAGGATTATATAATTCCTTATCTGCATTTAAGAGCGATATGTCATTTCCGCTGTTTTGCTCTTTAGATGCATTATTAAAATTAACATACATTAAAACATTATCGTTTTTCCATGCTGTAAATTCCGATACATCAAGATAGATTATATCACCTGCATGAAAATGCATTTCTTTTTCCTCAAAAACTCCCCAATGACCATACTCGCTGCCTTCGGCATAATATACACTATTACCGTCTCTGCCTCCGGTACTCCACGAATTCCACTGTGTTGTTTTATCCGGACTGCATCGGTTAAATGTAATATTATATGCACTCATAGGAACACTTGTTTCCCATAATATTTCATTAACCTGTGTCATCCAATAACTTTCGTGTCCATTAGTATTATCAATAGCTTTTATCATGGCATTATCATCTTTTATCCACTGTTCGGCAGTATTATCTACAAAATACAGTGTAACATACTGAACTGCCGTTTCTGCGAAAACAATTTGATTTAAATTCATTCCTACTAATAATGTAACTATTGCCATAAACCGTTGCCAACATTCTTTTAACTTGTACTTTTCTAAAATAATTTCCCATAAAATTACCTCCTTACACTTTTTACACCCAATATTTACAGCATCTATTGTTTACCAATTCATACATATCCTCTAATCTTAATACGTACATACAAGTGGTCATTTATTTTTTGACAGAACATATGCCTACATGTACCATTCATACATGCATCTACTTCTTCAGCACTATAGAATACTTCAAAGATATACTCACTTGTTTTCCAATACAACTTACCACAACGGTACTTCACGAACCATGGCTTATCTGCATCATAAAAATTTAATATTTGAGATATTCTTGACCAATCCGGATTAGTAATTTTATTTTTCAGCTCTATACATTCATCATCTGGCATATCAACCTCCATTATTGATAAAAATTCCTCTGAAATTGCTACAATTTCTTCTTGATTTTCCTCACAGAACTTGATTAATTCCTCATATTTTTTATTTACTTTGTCTTCAAATTCAATATATTCTAATTGTTTTGACAAATCATTCATTTTATCCACTTTTATAAAATAAATAATAAAACATGTCGATAACACTAAAATCACTATATTTATCATAACTTGATACTTATATTTCATTGTTTTGAATCTCCTATTTGCCATTCATTCTTTACACCTACATTATTCGTGCTGCAATCTATCAAGGCATACATATAAGTGGTTATTTATTTTTTTATACAGGTACTTCTGATATCGACAAGATAAAAATTCATCTATCACCTCCTCCTCTTCAACCATATAGAATACTGTACAAATATATGTATCCCAAGAATCATAATAGTATTGTACTAACCATGGTCTTACTTCATCAAATCTTAGTGTTTGGGATATCTTTATCCAATCTGAATTGGTAATTCTGTTTTCTAGCTCTATATATTCCTCGTATGGTATATCAGCCTCCATTATTGATAAATTTTGATTTTCCTCACAAAACTTGATTAGTTCCTCATACACTTTATCTATTTCTTCCAGCTCTTCACTAGTAAGATAATATACTGATGAATTATTTTTTTCATTATCTATTTTTATAAAATAGATAATGAAACCTGAAAACAACACTAAAATCACTATATTTACCAGTACTTGATACTTATATTTCATTTTCTTTAACCCTCCTATTTACCCTGCCTTTTCATACCAATATCCTACAACATCTGTCGTCTATCAAGACATACATATAAGTGGTCATTTATCTTTTGATACCTGTATTTCAGATATCGACAAGACAAAAATCTCTCTATCTCCTCCTCATCTTCAACCATATAAAAAACTCTCCAATAATATTCATATTTTGAACCATGACTATATTCTACTAACCACAATTTATCTGCATTATAGCTAAAACCTAATGTTTCAGATATTCTCGCCCAATCTGAATTGGTAATTCTGTTTTCCAGCTCTATATATTCCTCGTATGGCATATCAGCCTCCATTATTGATAAAAATTCCTCTGAAATTGCTCCAATTTCTTCTTGATTTTCCTCACAGAACTTGATTAATTCCTCATACTCTTTATCTATTTCTTCTCGCTCTTCACTAGTAAGATAATATACTGATGAATTATTTTTTTCATTATCTATTTTTATAAAATAAATGATACAACATGTTGCCAATGCTAAGATTACTACATTTATCATAACTTGATACCTATATTTCATTTTCCTTAGCCTCCTTACACTTTTTACACCCAATATTTACAGCATATATTATTTATCAATTCATTCATATCCTCTAATTTTAACACCTACATACAAGTGGGCATTTATTTTTTGACATAATATATGCCTACATGTACCATTCATACATGCATTTACTTTTTCTTCAGCTCTATAGAATACTTCAAAGATATACTCACTTGTTTTCCAATACAACTTACCGCAACGGTACTCCACAGACCATGGCTTATATACATTATAAAAATTTAATGTTTGAGATATTCTTGACCAATCCGGATTAGTAATTTTATTTTTCAACTCTATATATTCATCATCCGGCATATCAACCTCCGTTATTGATAAAAATTCCTCTGAAATTGCTCCAATTTCTTCTTGATTTTCCTCACAAAACTTGATTAGTTCCTCATATTTTTTATTTACTTTGTCTTTAAATTCAATATATTCTAATTGTTTTGACAAATCATTCATTTTATCCACTTTTATAAAATAAATAATAAAACATGTTGATAACACTAAAATCACTATATTTATCATAACTTGATACCTATATTTCATTTTTTACTCCACCTCATTTCTTTTCAAATTTATACTCTGATGAATTCCAAAAATAACGGATAGCATCTTCTTCAGCATCTTCTTTAAAAATATATTCTATATCATGCTTTATTGCTTTGGAAATTTTCTGCGAAGTACCTCTTGGCACATAATACTGTTTCTCATTCTCTGCAAACGCAAGCAAAACCATTTCAATATCATTTGCATTAGCACTTCCACTAACATTCATTATTCCCTTGCCCTGAGGCAAACCAAAATATTTTTCATAATATATGATTTCCTGATTTGAAACGGGTTCATACCCATTATTAACCCATGCCTCTTTGTACATGTCAGCTAAACCAAACATATGACCACACTCATGTGCAACCACACCCTCATACATCGCCAAACAATATAATGATTTTTTATATTCATTACATTCGTTTCCATCCTTATTATCGTGTCCCTCTTCACAAAAACTTGAATATATTGTCAAATACCTGCTGCAGTTCGTTTTCCAGTCAACCCATGACTGATTTGATACACCACATACCCCATCCTTTATTTCTAGTTCAATTTTCTTTTCAAACCATCCCGGACTTGTATTTTCCGTAATATCCACCTTAAAATTCACCTTAAGCCCTTTATAAAAATCATACTTATTTCCTTCATATATTCCATTCCAGCGGTTAGTAATTCCGTCAAGTGCCAAATCTTTTAATGTAACATCTTCTCCCAGACGCTTAATAATCCTGTCCGACTCTTCTGCCTCATTCTGTTCATCCTCTCTATCCTTATCAAAGTCTGTTTTTAAAGAATCCACTGCTATATTATTCTTATCACCCTTTATAACAACTTTCAAATGAAGCACCACATCATTATCATCAATCGTAATATATGAAGGATATCCCTCCTTATTATTTCCATTTCTTTTTATTTCAAGAAAGAATGATTCAACCGTATCCTTATGCAATGGTCCCACATTCTTATACCTTACATCCATTCCATCCCACTTAATCTCATCCTTATCAGGAATGCCATCATCATCACTATCAATTTTTGTCGGGTCAGAGTGAACCGGTAAAACATATATCTCGGACATTATATCATCCAAATTCTTCCCAAAATAGTCAAATGTATTTTCAAAACGCCAATACCATTCAGGATATTTCGGCTTATAAAATACATACTTATCTATATACTCCTTATATGTAGGCAGCTGGACACTTCCGTCAGAATTCACTGTTACACGCTTCTCGTTTACCTCATTCCAATCGCTTAATCCGTCTCCATCTGTATCAGTTGAACTATTTGCATTCAATTCTGACTTTAAAATAATTATTTTCAGACCGGTAGATAAAATCATTTTATATTTTTCAGCAGGCACATCCGGTATATATCCATAAATGTAATTCAGAATCTCATCTGCAAAATCCGCATAACTATAAACCAGCAGTCCTTCAGTCGCATCTGCCAGTTCAGCATACCATGAACCATACTTCGTATTTGGCTCTATAATGCAGCAATGTATATCTGCCCCTGCAATCCTGTCAATTAGTGAACTGCCATCTGCTGATGGATATGAATTTCCAATAAATACGGCTGTTTTAAATGCATCTTCTCTCAGTTCAATAGTTTCCAACATTGTATTCACCTGTTTATCAAAATATGGTGTCTGTGGAGATGAATTAATTAACTTTTCAATCATACTTGATAACTGCGTTGTATTGTCTGCATAAATCTGGCCAAATGAAGTTTTTACAACATTTCCATGTTGGTCTAACACATATATCCTTACATCTTTAGTATCATAAAAAAGACCGGCTCCTATTGCTTCAATATTTGTTTTAATATTTTCAAACTCTGAAGCAGTTAATCCTTCTGCATTATTATTCAGGTTAATAACAACATCTATTTTTTCTCCTGATTCTTTTTTAATACTTTTTCGGGAAAAATTTGTCATTTGAATATTAGTATTATCAGTCATTTCATAACCAAGGTCACTTAACCATTTTTCCATATCAATTATGCAATATGTACCAATCTGTCCAACTGATGCACTTATGGTATTCTTTTCTTCATCAATAATTGTATTGACCGGAATCAAAATGTTCTCACTCTCATCAAACCGGAAAATATTATATCTTCTTACTCCCTTAAAATCCTTTGAGCTGTAATCCTCATAAATATTCTTAGAATCAATTTCAAATGTCAGTTTAATATTTTCAATATTTTCTTCATCTGCATAGAGAATTTCCGGTACTGTTCCAAGTATACTGCCATTTTCTAAAATATCGGAATATGCACTTTCCCTTACTGTTAAATCTGCAAAAACACTCCCTTTGCCTTCAATTTCAAGCATCATCCGGTAATCATCATTATTCTGATTAATTTCCTCTAAGATGGAATCGTTATAATTTATTTTCTGGGTTGATTTGTATTCTGAATCGGGATAACCAAACGTTTCCGGATTTAACGGATTTAAACCGATAATAACCTCGTCTCCATCCTTAATACCATCCCCATCGGTGTCAGAATTTAACGGGTCTGTCCCATAAACAGCCTGTTCCTCTCCATCATTTAATCCATCATTGTCGGTATCAGGATTTAATGGATCAGTACCCTGCATATACTCTTCCAACACTGTTAAACCATCTTCATCAATATCTGAATCTGCATCTGGGATACCATTATCTAATGTAGACACCTTTAGCGGATTAGTGGAAGCATATAACACTTCAAACCCGTCAGGAATACCATCCCCATCCGTATCAGGGTTTGTCATATCTGTACCGAAGTCTTCCTCTTTGCTGTCAGGAATTCCATCTCCATCCGTATCCTGCATATCTTCCCAGCTTTCAGCCATTTTGACATCCTCATTATCATCAGATTCTTTATATACTAAAAAACCATTGTCTTCATCCCATCCTGTAACTTTTACACAGTTTAATCCATTTAAATATTCCTCATATGAAAGAACTACAGAACAGTTCCATAACATTTCAGAATTTCCTCTCCAAAATCTCAATTCCGCAGCCCCTTCATCTTCCGGTGTTATTTTATAGGAATATATATATTGTTCTTTCGTTTTATCAATGTTTTTGGGATTATATAATTTCTTATCTGCTGCTGAAATATTAATATCAGCACCGCCATTTTGTTTTTTTGATGCATCTGTAAGATTAACATACATTACGGCATCATAATTTTCCCATTCCGCAAATTCAGATATGTCCAGATAAACCACATCCCCTGCATGAAAATACATTTCTCTTTCCTCAAAATTTTCCCAATGACCATACTCACTTCCGTCTGCATAATATGCATTATTTTCATCCCTTCCTCCGGCGCTCCATGAATTCCATTTGGTTGTTCTGTCTGAACTGTAACGGTTAAATGTAATATTATATGCATTTTCAGGAACTCTTACGCTCCATATATTTTCGTCGGCTTTTCTCATCCAATAGCTTTCATGTCCGTTGGTATTATCAACTGCTTTAATTTCAGCATTATCATTTTTTACCCACTTTTCATCAGTATTGTCAATAAAATACAGTGTTACATACCGGACTGCTGCTTCTACAGATGCAATTTCATTCAACTTAGTGCCTGTTAAAATCATAACCAGTGTCAAAATGCATGCCAATAATCTTTTACCTTGTGCTTTTCTTAAATAATTTCCCATAACCATTCCTCCCAGTATAATAATATGTATTTAACTTCTGCAAATATATTATATCAAACTGTATATCCATTCTTCAATTCCCATACACGAAGTGTAATATTTAGGCACGAAATGCATTTTATTGGCAGCAATAAAGCTGTGGCTCAACTTCCGCCACAGCTTTATCTAATCTACTCCATTTGAATAATATTTATATCTCCTTTATAATGTATCTCCATCTCTTTATATTTTTCCTTATATCCATGATGTACAATTTCCACATCAACTTTTCCGTCACAATTTGCAAATCTATACTCATTATACACACCATCCTGATACTCAAAGCTTTCTCCATCATCCTGATAGTGCGTACAACTTCCTTCTCCCGGATATACATCCAATATAAGCTTTTCTATCTTCTGCTCTCCTATATACTGCTGAACCGGATAATTCGGAATAATTGCCCCGGCTTTTATATATACAGGACATATATCAAGCGGTGCATCCTTTATAATATAAGTTCCTCCGTCTATTCTCTCCTTTGTATCATAATCATACCATACCCCCTTAGGCAGATATACCATCTTCTTAGTCTGACCCGGATTAACTACCGGAGATACAAGAATGCTGTCTCCCACCATAAATTCATCATTCATATTAATTACTTCCTTATCATCAGGATAGTTAAGTATTAACGGTCTTAATACCGGCATTCCTGTCTGTTCGCATTCATGGAACAAATCATAAAAATATGGTATCAGCCTGTATCTGAGTTCTACATATTTTCTATATATATCAAGTACTTCATCTCCGAATCTCCAAGGCTCCTGATACCTTGTACCCTTTGCACTGTGATTTCTGAATAATGGTGAAAAGCACCCTGTCTGAACCCATCTTGCCAGAAGTTCCGGTGTTACATCAGAGCCAAATCCACCCACATCCGTACCTGCAAAGGCTATACCACTTATTCCCATATTACAAAGCTGAGGAACTGCCATTTGAAGATGTGCCCATATACTATGATTATCGCCTGTCCAAGCCGTAGTATATTTCTGGCTTCCCGCATAACATGCCCTTGTAATAACATATGGTCTTCTGCCATCATATTTTTTAAGACCGTCATATGTTGCCTGCGCCATAAAATGTCCATACACATTGTGAATTTCTTTGTGATTCGTAACCCTGTCTCCATCTCTGAATACCACATTATCAGGAAGAGGTCCGTCAAAGCTTGCAGGCTCATTCATATCATTCCATACACCTCTTACTCCCATATCTACAAGATACTTCTGATTATCTCCCCACCATTTTCTGACATCACCATTTCCAAAATCCGGAAATACACTTGTACCCGGCCATACTCTGTTCTTATATATGCTTCCGTCTTCGCTTTTAGCAAAATATCCGTTACTTTTGCCTTCTTCATATATATTATATCCGTCTTCTGCCTTTACTCCTGGGTCTATTATTGTTACAATTTTAAAACCCTCTGAAGATAAATCATTTACAAATTCCTTTACAGCCGGAAATCTCTGTTCACTAAAAGTAAATACCTTAAAATCATCCATATAATCTATATCCAGATGTATGGTGTCACATGGTATTCTGTTTTTCCTCATGTTATCTGCAATCTGCCTGACTTCGTCTGCAGAAGAATAGCTCCATCTTGACTGATGATATCCCAAGGTGAACATCTGCGGAAGCGGTGTCCTTCCTGTAAGATAAGTATAGCCCTTTATAACATCAGCCATTGATTCACCAAGCATAAAATAATAATCCAAATCTCCTTCATCTGCTGCAAAATAGTAATAATCCTGACTTTCTTTACCCATATCAAAATAAGAATGGAAAGTATTATCAAAAAATATACCGTAAGGTCTGCCCGTGGTAAGTGCTATAAAAAAAGGAATGGATTTATACAGAGCTTTAAAACAGTCTACCTGCGGATCCGGATTATCCGTATTCCACATTTCATAATGATATCCCGCTTTATTTAAGAACCCTGTCTTATCACCAAGACCATAAAATGCCTTTACATTATCAAGTTTTTTTAAGACCTGAATTTTATAATTACCATTTTCTTCTCCTACAGAATGACCTTCACCCTCCAGTAATTTCCTGTCTTCATCTGATATCCTCTGAACCTGCTCCCTCTCTCCTCTGAAATCACTGCATACACTCTGTCCGTCTTTATCATAAACATCTGTTTTAAAATCGTCACACACCACTATTGTCAGCAATTCCGTAACTATTTTAACACCATTTTCGTCTTTACTCACATTAAACTTAACAGAATCTCCTGCCTTTTCGCATATGGCTTTCGAGTTTCTTTCCACCGAATCAATACTTGAAAAAATCCGTATTATATCATCCTTAATAATTTCAATAAATCCACTGCCTTTTTCAAATTCAACATTTACTTTATTACCCTCTGTTTTGTAATCCTTAATTCTCCCGAACATACACATCTTACCTCCATTATCTGATTTGTTTTACACATATAAACTAAGTATAATATACAACATCTTTATCATAATAAACAAGACTTTTTTAAATGTACTTGCACCATATTTTTTTATATATTAAAATTGTGCATAGAATATATTATAAGATTTTAAGAAAGGCAGGAATACCCATGTCAACAGCAGCCATTATTGCAGAATACAACCCATTTCATACGGGTCATCAGTATCAGATTGAAGAGGTAAGAAAGCATACAAACGCTGAACATATTCTTATAATTATGAGTGGTAATTATGTACAGCGTGGATGCCCTGCTGTTTTTGATAAATACACACGTACTAAAATGGCTTTAAATTGCGGATGTGATGCTGTTATCGAACTTCCTGTGTATTATGCCTGTGCCAGTGCAGAATATTTTGCCAAAGGTGCCGTAAATCTGATAAAACAGTGCGGATGTGTTGACTATGTGTGCTTTGGATGTGAAACGGAAAACCTTTCACTTATATCTGATATTGCTGATATACTGACAAATGAGCCAGAGCAATATAAACATAATCTCAAATCCCATATAAAATCCGGAAAGCCATTTGCAGTCAGCCGTACAAATGCCGTTTTGTCATGCCTGTCCGACTGCTGTCAGGATGAGGCGGCTAAAGTATTAAGTTCCCCTAACTGCATCCTTGCCATAGAATATATAAAAGCTTTAAAGTTTTTTAATTCAGATATTACCCCCGTTATTATAAAACGTGAACAAAGCTATCACTCAATGTCTCTTAATGACGATTTTGCTTCCGCCAGTGCCATACGAAAAGGTATATTCAATAATTCCGCAGATGTAACAAAATTTATTCCTTCACAATGCCTTGACATATTCCGAACAGGTCATGCAATGTCTGAAAATGATTTTTCCGACTATCTGTTTCATTCCATAATATATGGCAATAACCTTTACGATTACTTTGATGTATCGGAATTCATGGCAAATTCCATACTTAAAAACACAGATAAATACTGTATCTTCTCAGATTTGGCATATTCCATATCTGGAAAACATACTACCACCACTCACAGTTACCGTGGCCTGCTTCATATATTACTTAAAATATATAAAAATGAGATAACTGAATATATTAGCCATGACTACAATATGTATATAAGATTGTTAGGATTCCGTAAATCACATTCTAATCTTTTATCTGAATTAAATAAAAACAGCAGCCTGCCGATTATCAGTAAAATGTCTGATGCACACAGGCTGCTGTCCGAAGACGCTTTAAATATGCTGATTCATAACGTAAAATGTGACAATCTTTACCGCATTACAATGCAGAAAAAGTACAATCTTACAAATGTTAAAAACGAATATAATACAGGTATTATTGTAGTTTAGTTCTTAAAACTATGTATCGGAGCAGGTATTCTTCCTCCTCTTGATACAAATTCCTCACATGAAAATGTATTTACCGGCATAACAGGTGCATAACCTAAAAGACCACCGAACTCAACTACTTCTCCCACTTTCTTTCCGATAACAGGTATTACCCTTACTGCCGTAGTCTTCTGGTTAATCATGCCTATTGACGCTTCATCAGCTATTATTCCCGAAATAGTAGATTCTGAAGTATCTCCCGGTATGGCTATCATATCAAGACCTACAGAGCATACACACGTCATTGCTTCTAACTTCTCTATAGTTAAAGCCCCTGCATTTACTGCATCTATCATACCCTGGTCTTCACTTACAGGTATAAATGCACCGCTTAATCCTCCTACATAAGACGATGCCATTACACCGCCTTTTTTAACCTGGTCATTAAGAAGTGCCAGTGCCGCAGTAGTTCCCGGTGCTCCGGGATGTTCCAGTCCGATTTCCTTCAATATATCAGCCACACTGTCCCCTATGGCAGGTGTCGGTGCTAATGACAGGTCTATGATTCCAAATGGAATGCCCATCTTTTTAGAAGCTTCCTGAGCCACAAGTTGTCCCACTCTTGTAACTTTAAATGCTGTCTTTTTAATTGTCTCGCAAAGAATTTCAAAATTCTTGCCTCTTGCTTTTTCAAGTGCCGTCTTAACAACTCCCGGTCCGCTGACTCCCACATTTATAATGGCATCTGATTCAGTCACACCATGAAAAGCCCCTGCCATAAACGGATTATCATCAGGTGCATTACAAAATACAACCAGCTTTGCACATCCTAAGCAGTCTTTTTCCTTTGTTAGTTCGGCAGTCTTTAGCACTATTTCACCCATAAGTTTAACTGCATCCATATTAAGTCCTGTCTTAGATGACCCAACATTAATTGAACTGCATACTCTCTCTGTAGATGCCAATGCTTCAGGAATAGATTTTATTAAAAGCTCATCTGCCTTTGTCATTCCCTTACTTACTAATGCCGAATATCCTCCCAGAAAATTCACGCCTACTTTCTCTGCAGCTTTATCAAGTGTCTGTGCCAGCTTTACAAAATCCTTTTCACTTTTACAGGCCGAACCTCCCACAATGGCTGCCGGTGTTATTGATATTCGCTTATTTACAATGGGAATACCGTACTCTTTTTCTATCTCTGTGCCTGTAGATACTAAGTCTTTTGCCACAGTGGTAATCTTGTTATATACATTATCACAAAGCCTGTCTATATCTTTATCAATACAGTCTAAAAGGCTTATACCCAGTGTAATAGTTCTGACATCCAGATTTTCCTGTTCAATCATCTTATTGGTTTCATTAACCTCAAATATATTTATCATTCTTTAACTCCATTCCCATACTATATACGATGCATGCTGTTAAATATATCTTCCTGCTGTACCCTTATCTGAACACCTATATCATCACCGATGGCTTTAATCTCGTCCGACATCTGCCCAAATGGCTTATCTGACTTACCGGCATCTACTATCATCATCATATTAAAATAATCCTGAACTATAGTCTGGGAAATATCAAGAATATTTACACTGTTTTCAGCAAGATATGTACATACCTTTGCAATAATTCCCACTGTATCTTTACCTACTACTGTTATAATTGTTTTTTTCATGTCTTCCTCCATTATATTAATCTATACCTGCACAGCTTCAGACGGCATATCACGCCTTGCCACCTGTATCTTAAAATCATCTGCTTTATATGGTGTATCGTCTGAATTAATCTCAAGTCTGACTGTTTCGTATGCAAGCATATCATAATTATTTTCTTTACTAAGATGACCCAGAAATATATGTTTAATATTATCATGTAGTATCCTGCTTAAAAGCCTTCCTGACATTTCATTTGATAAATGACCTTTTTCGCTTAATATCCTTCTCTTTAACTGATATGGATATGAACCTGCTTCTAACATCTTTACATCATGATTTGCCTCTAAAAGCAATCCATTTACGTTTTCCAGATTAGACACTACATAATCATTATATATTCCCATATCTGTTGCCACTGCTACTGACCTGTTTTCCGACTCAACCCTGTACGCCACCGGATTTGCAGCATCATGTGATATTGAAAATGGATTAATCTTTAATTCATGTATGTAAAAACTGTTATCCGGATATATATTATGGTACAAATCCTCTGAAATAGCACCCAGACTTTTCTGCCTTTTTACATTTTCCAGTGTTTCTGCCGTACCATAAATAGGTATTGAATGTGCCCTTGACACTACTCCGAGACCGCTTACATGGTCGGAATGCTCATGGGTTACTAATATGGCATCTATATCCTTAAGGGACAGCCCGATTCCGTTCAGACCGCCCTCAATACGTTTTTTGCTGATTCCTGCATCTATAAGAATATGTGTGTTATCTGAACCTACATATATACAATTACCGCTGCTTCCGCTTGCTATACTTGCAAATCTCATAACCTGCTCCTATTCTATGCACTTGCATTTGTAAAATGTTTCTGGTACCACAGTATAAATGCATATATAGTCCATACTTTTCTGGAATTATCACATTTACCGTTATAATGGTCATCCAGAAGTTTTTCAAGCTCTGATATATTGAAAAACTTCTCTGATTCCTTTGAAGTAAGAGTATCTTTTACCATATGATAATATTTATCTTCTTTTAGCCAGTTACGTACCGGAATAGGGAATCCAAGTTTCTTTCTTTCTGCCGTAATATCAGGCATAAATTCATTAGCAGCTTTTCTGAAATATCGTTTTGTCTCATGCTTGTCTACCCTGTGCTCTACAGGTATTGAAAATGCCGTTTTAGCCACCTCTCTGTCAAGGAAAGGAACCCTGACCTCCAGTGAATGTGCCATACTCATAGTGTCTGCCTTATTAAGTATATCTCCCCACAGCCATGTATTTATATCAATATACTGCATCTTTGTAATGTCATCTTTATTCTTCACCTTATTATATAAAGGTTTTGTTATACTCTGAGGGGTATACTTTTTCTTTGGATTTTTAAGCAGCTTATATACTTCATTTGTCTTAAAAATATAAGCATTTCCAATATATCTCTCTTCCAAATCCTGTCCTGCACGTATGATATAGTTCTTTCCTTTAAATGAGACAGGAATTTTTCCAAATATCTTTGCAAGTCCGCGTCTTATCGGCTTTGGAATCTTATACATTGGTGCCAATGCATATGGTGACTTGTATATATTATACCCTCCGAATAATTCATCCGAACCTTCACCCGAAAGTACCACCTTCACCTGCTCACTTGCAAGCTTGCACAGAAAATAAAGTGCTATACAAGAAGGGTCAGACAACGGCTCGTCTACATGATTCATAATCTTTGGAAGTTCTTCAAAAAACTCTGATGTAGAAATAAGCCTGCTCTTATTTTTAACACCCACATAGTCAGACAGTGTCTTTGCAAGAGGTATCTCATTGCATTTAGGATAATCAAAACCAACACTAAATGTCTTATCAAGGTTACTTCTGGCAACTATATAGCTTGAATCTACACCACCTGATAAGAAACCTCCTACTTCAGTATCACTTATCTTGTGTGCCTCTATAGAATTTTTCATAACATCATTTGTCATTTTCACGGCTTCATCAAATGTAATATCAGGATTCGTATCAAATACCGGTTCCCAATATCTTTCTATATTTATCTTACCATCCTTCCACTCAAGGTAATGTGCCGGAGGAAGCCTGTATATTCCTTTAAAAAATGTTTCATTAAGAATAGAATACTGGAAAGAAAGATAGCTCTCTAATGCCTCCTCGTTCATTTCTTTTTTAATCGTCGGAAACTTAAGTATTGACTTAATCTCAGAACCAAATACGAAATCTGTATCAGTCTTTGAATAAAAAAGAGGTTTAATACCGAATATATCTCTTGCCATAAGCATTTCTTTCTTATTTATATCCCATATGGCAAATGCATACATACCGCGGAGCTTCTTAAGTAAATCCTTACCGAATTCTTCATATCCATGTACAAGAACTTCGGTATCTGCATCAGTTTTAAATATATGTCCCTTAGCAATGAGCTCATCCTTTATGGACTGATAATTATAAATCTCTCCGTTAAATGTAACTACTATGGAAGAATCTTCATTATACATAGGCTGCTTACCATTAGTAATACCTATAATACTAAGTCTTCTGAATCCCAGCCCTGCCATATCATCTATATGAGTCCCTTCATCGTCAGGTCCTCTATGTTTTATAGAATTCATCATCTCTATTAAATTATCCTTATACTCCGGTGCTTTCCCATCCTTTGTTATATATCCGGCAAATCCACACATATTAATATCATTCCTTTCCGTAAATGTGCTCTTTTACACGCAATCATATCATAAATATGCTGATTGTTCAAATCATTTATGTTTTATTCATTTAATCGTAACAATTTAGCCATGCTATTCATATCGGGCTTCCGCCCTATAGATAAAATTTAATAATATGTTAAACAACATTTGTTGTTTGTGAGCAAGCTTCCACGAACATATTATTAAATTTTATCTGCATGGCTAAATTGTTACATATATTCATTATTTCACTAATATAATATTTTATGATTAAAAAATGTATCCGTATCAGCCCTATTATAATCTTTATTATGGCTGTAATTAATAGTAAAACTTTATATAATGGAGCCCTTTCAGGAATACAGCTATGGATGTTTACAGTTGTTCCTACACTGTTTCCTTTTCTTATCTTGTCTGATATTATGGTAAGATTAAATACAACAGATTATATTTCCATGCTGCTAAATCCAATCACCAGACCATTACTTGCCATAAGTCCGTCAGGCAGTTATGCCATTATTACCGGACTTCTGTGCGGTTATCCTGTGGGTGCAAAGACATGTGCAGACCTTGTAAAAGAAAATAAAATTTCCATACAGGAAGGCAACTATTTATTGACATTTGTTAATAATGCAAGTCCTGCTTTTATAAGCTCATATATTGTAAATGCCCTTCTGTTTGGAAACTGCAGTCCCTTATATATCGCTACACTGATATATATACCGTCAATTATTACCGCATTTATACTTAATCCATTTTTCAGAAAAAAAATAAAAAACAATAAACCCTTAAATGATTCAGACATTTCCGATTCGGTTAAAACCTTTTCTCTGGAAAATGCAATTTTTTCCACTGTAAATACACTGCTTAGAATAGGTGCATACATAATTATATTCTCAATATTATGCGAATTTATAAAGCTTCTTCCAAGCCATTTCCTTAAGATGGTACTAAGCGGACTGTTGGAAATAACTACAGGTACTTTTCTTGTAAGCATAAGTACCTTACCTTTTGAATGGAAAATAAACTTTATAATATTTTTCACATCTTTAGGAGGTATATCAACACTTTTTCAGACAAACAGCATGATTGATGACAGCGGTCTTTCAATTAAATGGTATATATTAGGAAAAATCTTATCTTCTGTTATCTCACTTTTATTATGCTTTATATTATAATAAACGTCAGGTTATTCACCTGACGTCATAATTATTAATCATCTGTTCCAACCGTATAGTCTTCAAAGTCTCCTAAATCTTCAGCCCCAATCATTTCTTCACTTGCTGCCGGTTCCTGAAGTTCCTGCTGTGGTGGATTAAGCTCCTGCCTGTTCGCAGATACTACTTCAAGACTGGAATTTAAAGACTTCATAAAGTTATCATATTTTATGGTTATATTTTCCATTGTATGTGTTATAACATTCTGAAGATTTGCCAACACGTCATCAGTATACTGCATTGCACCCATCTGTATGGCATTAGCATTTTCTGTTGCATTATCCAATATTTGTTGTGCCTGCTCTTCTGCCTGCTGAACTATTTCATTTGCCTGTGCATATGCCTGCTGCATAATCTCGTGCTCACTTACAAGCTCTGATGTCTGCTCCTGTGCCTTATGTAACATTGCATCAGCTTTGGACTTTGCATCCTTTAAAATGGAATCCCTGTTAGCAATAATTCTCTGATACTTTTTTATCTCATCAGGTGTCTTTAATCTTAACTCTGCTAAAAGCTCGTCTATCTCTTCTTTATTAACAACTATTTTTGTATTTGATAAAGGTTGAAATCGGCAGTTATCTATATATTCTTCTATTTCAGTTATAATTTGTTCAATCTTACTCATATATAAAGGTGTCCTTTCATAAAAATTCGAATTGTATTAATATTAACACGATATTGAAAATAATACAATCTTCAATTTAAACTTTTTCTATGAAAATATGCTTGTTTGTTTTATAAATTTTCTCCTTTACTATACGAAATCCCATCTGTTCTGTATATGTCATATCAGTTTCCTTAGAAGCCTCCACTATAATCATTGTATGTTCATTTAAAATATCCGAACCCTGAAGTTCTTCAATAACCTGCTTTTCATGCATTTTATCATATGGCGGATCCATAAATATTATATCAAAAACTTTTCCTGAACCTTTAAGCCTTTTCAAAGCCTCAACTGCACTTATTTCCATTACCTGTGCCGCATCCTCTAATTTTGTAAACTTCAGATTCTCCTTAATACATGATGCAGCTTTTTTACTGCTCTCAACAAATACTGCCTCTGATGCACCACGACTTAATGCTTCAATACCTATTCCGCCACTGCCACTGAACAAATCCAGAAATACACAACCATAAATGCTGTCATTTATAATATTAAATAATGTCTCCTTGATTCTGTCTGTGGTAGGTCTTGTATCATTTCCTTCTATGGTTTTTAGTCTGAGACTTCTTGCACTTCCGGCTATAACACGCATTTTTCTTCTCCCTATGATTATTCTATCTTATTAAAAATATTATACAATATCAAATCTGTAATATCAACTTTGACTTTTTATACAATCCATTGCGGTATTCCAAAATAATAAAAAACTGCCACACCGACTAATTCTTATTCTATCGGTGTGACAGCCTCACTATTTTTTCCTATAAAAAAACGATTTAACAGATTCGTAATTCAAATCCCTATAATTTATAATCTGCTCTGTGCTTCCTACAAAAAGTATTCCACCAGATTTTAATGATTTGTAAAACTTTTTATAAATCTCGGTTTTTGCTTCATCAGTAAAATATATAACAACATTTCTACATACAATCATATCAAAACCAGAAGGATACTCATCCTTTAAGAGATTATGCTGCTTAAATTCCACGCATGCCTTTATCTCATCTTTTACCTGATAATTATTAGCTCCGATTTTTGTCATATATTTGTCACGATATTCATCAGGAAGTCCGGATACGCTTTTTTGGTTATACAAACCTGCTTTTGCTTTTTCAAGAACCTGTTTGTCTATATCCGTTGCTACAATCTTAATTTGCCTTAATGGAATAAAATCTGCAAGTGTCATTACAAGTGAATATGGTTCATCACCTGTAGAACATGCCGCACTCCACACTTTCAATTCTTTTCCAAATGTCCGTATGAGATATGGATATATCTCATTTTTAAGATTCCTCCATTGCTCCGGATTTCTATAAAACTCCGAAACATTTATTGTAAGATAATTGACAAATTCTTCAAAAAGTCTGGTATCCGTTTTAATTGCCTTGACATAATTTTCATATCCGGTAAACTTATTTTTGGCAATAAGTGCATCTATTCTGCGCTTCATCTGCCGTTCCTTATATGAATTTAAATCTATGTGAGTAAGGTCATATATATTTTTTTTGAACTCTACATAATCCAAAACAACACCTCCTCGCACTTTTAATTTATTCTTCTGTACTTTCTTCTGATGCAGTCTGTACTTCAGCCTCTTTTTCAAGTGCTTTTATACTAAGGCTTATTTTCTTCTCATCTGCATTAAAATCTACAACCTTAGCTTCGATTTCCTGACCAATCTTAAGAACATCAGCAGGTTTATCAACATGTTCTTTTGAAATCTGTGATACATGTAAAAGAGCATCCACACCTGTCTCTAACTCAACAAATGCTCCAAAATCTGTCATTCTTGCAACTGTTCCTTTTATTACATTGCCAACTGCATACTTGACTGCTGCTTTTAACCATGGGTTTGTATCATCAAATTTAAGGCTTAACGCAATCTTTTCACCGTTAATTTCCTTTATAAGAACTTTAAGCTCTGTTCCTACCTTGAAATTCTTCTTAGGATTTTCAACTCTTCCCCATGACATTTCTGAAATGTGAAGTAATCCGTCAATACCGCCAAGGTCAATAAATGCACCAAAGTCTGTTACATTCTTAATAGTACCTGTAACTGTCTGACCTTCCTCTATACTCTCAAGAAGTGCTTTTCTCTTCTCTGCCTTCTCTGCTACAAGAAGCTGCTTACGGTCACCGATAACTCTTCTCTTTCTTGGATTGAACTCTGTAATAACAAACTCAATCTCCTTATCCATATATTTAGACAAATCTTTTTCAAATACATCAGATACAAGACTTGCAGGAATAAATACCCTTGACTCTTCAACTGATACACTTAATCCGCCCGGATTAACCTGTACAACTTTTGCCTTAAGTACTTCTTTTGCCTCAAAAGCCTCTTCAAGTCTCTTATTTCCTTTTTCTGCCGCAAGCTTCTTATATGACAATAATACCTGTCCTTCGCCATCATTAACCTTTAATACTTTGGCTTCCATCTTGTCTCCGACTGATACGCATGTAGTGAGATCTACATTTGGTGTATTGGTATATTCGTTTCTTGAAATAATACCATCCGACTTGTAACCTATATTTAAGACGATTTCATCTTCTTTTACGCTGATTACTGTGCCTTCAACAATCTCTCCTGTACGTATTTGTTTCATTTCCTGTTCTTCAAATAATTGTTCAAAACTTTCTGACATTATTATGAACCTCCTCGATAATATAATTTGGGGTTGAAGCCCCCGCTGTAATACCTACGCAACTACTGGATTGAAGTTCGCACAAATTCATATCTTCTAATGTTTGTATATAGTACGTACTACTACACTCTTTGCTGCATATTTCATATAGTTTCTGAGTATTTGAACTGTTCTTTCCACCTATTACAATCATAGAATCAACATTTGCTGCTATTTTCTTTGCTTCTGCCTGCCGTTCATGTGTCGCGTTACATATAGTATCTAAAACATTTATATCATACCGCTTTTTTGAAATAATTTCAACAAGATATTTAAATTTATTGTAATTAAATGTCGTTTGAGATACTATGCATATTTTTTTTGGCTTTTCCATGCTGAAATTGCGGGCTTCTTCTTCATTTCCTATAACGGTAGTATCTTCACCTGACCACCCTTTAATACCTTGTACCTCAGGATGGTTGCTGTTCCCTATAATAATTATATGACTGCCATTATTTTTTTCTTTTTCCACAATTTTATGTATTTTTAATACAAATGGACATGTGGCATCAACAATCTTAAGATTATTTGAATTAGCAATATCATACACTTCTTTATCTACTCCGTGGGAACGTATGATTATTATACCCTTTTTCAGCATTTTTAGTTCTTCTTTTGAATTAATTATACTTACACCTTTTTTTTCCAAATCCCCTACTACTTCCTCATTATGGATTATCGGACCGTAAGTATATATTTTTTCATTCGGTGACTCCTTTATCTGTTCGTAGACTTTATCAACCGCACGTTTTACTCCAAAGCAGAATCCTGCTGTCTCTGCAACAATAACTTCCATCAGGACATCTTCTCCTTTATTATTTTTTCAATAGCATCTGTGACCTGCTCTATTGTCATATCAGATGTATCAATCTCAACTGCATCATCTGCTTTTTTTAAAGGTGCAATTTCCCTGTTCATATCCCTGTAGTCTCTTTGTTCTATATCCTTCTCTATTTCTTCAATGGTACATTCAATTCCCTTTTCCTGCTGTTCCATATATCTTCTCTTTGCCCTTGTTGCAACGCTTGCGGTAAGATAGATTTTAACCTCAGCATTTGGAAGTACAAATGTTCCAATATCCCTTCCATCCATTATTACATTTTCATTTGCAGCAATATTCCTCTGAAGGTCTATAAGCTGTTCCCTTACATCCTTGTATACTGATATTGAAGAGGTCATCCTGCTTACTTCTTCTGTCCTTATATAATCATTTACATTTTCTCCATCCAGAAGCATGACCTGCCCACCGTCTATATACTTAAGTTCCACTTTAACATTTCGGCAGACACTGCTTATTTTTTCTTCATCTTCTGCACTAACTCCCCTCCTTATGCATGCAAGTGCCAATGTTCTGTATATTGCTCCTGTATCCACATATATGTATCCTATATTATATGCAGTTTTTCTTGCTATAGTACTTTTTCCTGCTCCTGCTGGTCCATCTATTGCAACATTCATTTTTTCTGACCTCCATTATTCTATACTGTTTCCTGCAAGATATCCGGTGGACCATGCAAGCTGCAGGTTGTATCCTCCGGTAAATGCATCTATATCTATCATCTCTCCTGCAAAATACAGTCCTTTTACAAGCTTGGACTCCATTGTTGCAGGATTTATCTCTTTTACATTGACACCTCCCTGTGTAATGATTGCCTCATCATACCCCCTTAATCCTTCTATTGTAAGGGTGAACCCTTTCAAAGCCTTTACAAGACTTCTTCTCTCTTCTCTTGTAATGTTATTAATCTTCTTATCTTCCGGTATGCCGGAATATCTTATTATAGACGGTATCATTTTTTTCGGAAGCAGCCCGCTTAATGAATTTTTAAAGTCTCTGTTAATATTATCCTCAAAATCTCTTAAGATTCTGGCATCAAGCTGTTCTTCTGTAAGTGCAGGCTTCAAATCTATTTTAATTGTAAGGTTACCCTTTTTCAAATATTTTATTATAACGCTGCTGGCACTTAATACTACCGGTCCGCTTATTCCAAAATGTGTAAATAACATTTCTCCAAATGCAGAATATATACTTTTATTTCCGTTTAATATACTTATCTCAATATTTTTTAGTGATACACCCTGCATTTTTTTAGGATAATCCTCTTTAATAACAACTGGAACCAGTGCAGGACTGAATTCTGATGTAGTGTGACCTGATTCTCTTATTATATCAAAACCGCTGCCATCCGAGCCTGTAGATTTATATGACAATCCTCCGGTAGCCATTATAACTGCATCTGCATCCTGTTTTTTTCCATTAACAATGATTCCCTTAATTTTACCATTTTGTATAATAAGTTTTTCAACATGGCTGTTTAACCTGACATTTACATCATAATCCTTCAATTTCTTTTCAAGTGTCTTTATTACATCTGATGATTTATCTGATACAGGGAACACCCTGCCGCCCCGTTCAGTCTTTATCTTTAAACCTGAATTTTCAAAAAATCTCATTACATCTTCATTAGAGAACGTATATAATGCACTGTATAGGAATTTGGGATTCGTCACAATATTATTAAATATCTCATCCATATCCGATGCATTTGTAAGATTACATCTTCCTTTGCCCGTTATAAATACTTTTTTACCCAGTTTTTCGTTATGTTCTATAAGCTCTACACTGTGACCACGTTCTGCCGCACGTATTGCAGCCATCATACCTGCTGCACCGCCGCCTGCCACTATGACTTTACTCATCTGCCAGTCCCTCCGTCATATCTGCAGTATCATCAAATATATTGATTTCATCACTGCCATATACCTGATAATCATTCCATATTTGTTCCAATGTGTCAAGTGTATTGATAACTTTTTCTTTCCGTTTCATGCTCAATGCAACTATCAATGCGTTTATGACACTCATCGGAGCGGTAAGTGAATCTATTACTGTTGTAAGTTCACTGCGGGCAAAAAGATTGCAGGAAGAGTATAGATTCATAGGTGAATTTTTGCTGTCCGTAATGGTTATTACTTTTGCATTTCTGTTATTGGCAAATTCCATGGCTTTTAATGTTCTCATCGAATATCTTGGAAAACTAATCCCTATTATTACATCTTTTTCAGAAATTCTAATCATCTGTTCAAATATCTCACTTGAGCTGTTAGTTGTAATTATATTAACTTTGTCAAACATCAGATTAAAATAGAAACCCAGAAATGAAGCTAAGGGTGCACAGTTTCTTATTCCCACCAGATATATAGTATCTGCTTTTAGTATGCTGTCTACTGCCTCATCAAATATTTCTATATCTATCATTTCCAATGAAAGCCTTATTTTATCTATATCAGATTTCATTACGCTGTCCAGTAAATCTTTTCCTGACATATCAGTATCATTTATCTCAAATCTATGTATTGTGTCAAGCTTTCTCTGAACCATTTTTTCCACATCTTTTTGGAATTCAGGATATCCCTTATATCCAAGCACGGCAGCATATCTGACAACCGTGGACTCACTGACTCCAACGTTTTTTCCCAGCTCTGCTGCTGTCATAAATGCAGCTTTATCAAAACTTGTAAGAATGTAATTTGAAATTTTTTTCTGCCCCTTGCTCATGGCAGGAAGTTTATTCTTAATTCTGTTTTCCATTTTATTCTAATCTCCAAAAAATATAAATCAAAAAATAATAACTATGCCTTCATCAGAATAGACAAGTTCGTCATCATCTACAAATCCCGCAACATCTGTCCAATCATTTATATCTGCAATCCCATCACCCTCATTTACATTATCCTCCGGCATATCATAGTCCTCAATAAAATTTTTTGTCACAATGCCGTTTTCAATAACTATTAATTCAGCATAAAGAATTGCATCATTATAACCGGCAAATACAAATTCATTACCTTTTGCAAAATCCTTCCATTGTTCAGCTCCAATAAATGAATAACCACCGGACAAATCCTCAAATACAGTCCAACCTTCATTTTCATAAACATAAAGACAAGAGCCTTTCCACTGCCCATTTTCATCCAGTGAAACATCAACTGCCTCAGAAAACTCCGTTTCAATTCTCTCCTTGTAATCTGACTCATTCCATACACATAGTCTCTCTATTGCTTTATCTATGTCTAATTTGATTCTAAAATAACTTGGATTCATTTCTAAATATCCTCCTTATGAATTGTGAAAATTTTAATTTTTATACTATTGTCTTAAACTTTCATTATATTCTTTCAAATGATTTCTAATAATTTGAGGTGTTATAGGTAGTTCTGAATCAAAAAAGGGATATTCCAAATTTACTTTTTTATCTTCAGATATTATATGTACTTTATGAGTACTATTCTCTACTCTTACATACCAGTAATAAACTGTACCATTATATTGAATTTTTCGTTTATTTTTTACATTTACCATATAGAACCTCACCAAAATTACATTTGTACATTGTATGTTACATCTGTATTAAATAGATTTTCTCATCCAGACATGAGGACATCCCTCATCATTTTCTATGTCACCAAATTCTATAAATCCTAATTTTTTATAAAATTTGACTACCCGGCATTGTGCATGTAGAATTATATTTTTTCCGCCTTTTTTTTGAACATATTTTTCAACTTCATTAACCATAACAGAGCCTATATTTTTGCCACGATATTTCTTAATAACAGCAAGTCTCCCGAGAGTGTATGAATTCATCACTGTATTCCAAAACACACGACAGGTTGCAATAGGCACTTCCTCCTCATCAAACAACACAACATGTTTAGCTTCATTATCTATTTCGTCAAATTCATTTTGAAATCCCTGTTCTTCTACAAATACCGCTTTCCTAATCTCTTTTGCATATTCCGGAAAACTCTCATATACTGATATCTTCATAAATATTTAATCCTCAAAATTCATATTTTTATATTATTTTCAATTTCATTTGTATGATCATAACTGAATTCAAAAAAATACTTTTACATCTTTAGATTAAAATGCTCCTCCAAAATTTCTAAAGTCTGCTCCAATGTGCGTTCATCGTTTCTCACCAGCGTAAAAAAGCCTGAGTTTTCAAAAGCGTGGTATTTTTCGGCACTATTAACTTTAGCTAAACATTCTTTATAATTCTGCATAGTTTTTTCAGGATTTACCGCTTTCTGTATCTGTTCCAAAATAAATTGTTTTTCTTTATCCTCTCTATCAAAAAATCTCTCAATTGATATACTTTGAGGAGCAAGCATTATAGCAACATGATGGTAATCCGATATTTCCAACAGTTTATCTGTAGAAATATTTGTATCCACAAAAATCCTTTTCCCACAATCTGCCAACTGAATCAGCCTGATTATCTCTAAATCAGAAGCTTCTTCACTACACCCCGAAATCCAACTATCATATTCCTCAGGCGTTCGGTTTACAAATTCCTGCCAGTCTTTCATAGTATCAAAATATGATAAATTGGGTTGGCTTTCTACATTAATTGCATCCATAAGTATATCATGATAATTTTCTCCACAGCAAATTCCATCATACTTTTCTGCCAACATCTTAACCATTGTCGATTTTCCCGCATATGCAGTCCCATTTATAAAATATACATTCTGAAAAATATATTTCAAAATATTACTCTTTATTGTGATGTTCAATTTAACTTAATCTCCTTTTGCAAAAATGGGACGGAAAAATCCGTCCCACTGTCAGGTTCGTACTTCAAGTGGCGAAACACTCAATTATAACTGTCTCCATTAAACTTCGGGATATAATTACTTTTACATTTGCTCCAAATATTTCTCCACGCTTGCAAGCTTCACGCAAAGCACAAAGACCGCTGCTGCCTGCCGCATCTCCTCCGAGGTCGGAAAGGTCGGTGCGATACGGATATTTGAATCCTCTGGATCTCTGCCATAAGGGAATGTGGCACCTGCACCGGTCAGCACAACGCCCAAAGCCTTGCACTTTGCAACAATATTCTTTGCACAACCTGGAAGTGAATTAAATGAGATGAAATATCCGCCTCTTGGCTTAATCCAATTTCCAATCTCGAGTCCTGTAAGCTCCGTCTCCAATGTATCAAGCACTGCCTCAAATTTAGGTCGGATTGAGTTTGCATGCAGCTTCATATGTTCACGCAGACCATCAATATCCTTAAAAAATCTTGAGTGCCTAAGTTGATTAATCTTGTCGTGACCTATCGTCTGGACGGTCATTTGTTCCATAATATGTTCAACATTTTCTAATGAAGAAGCGATAGCCGATATACCTGAGCCTGGAAAGCTTATCTTTGAAGTAGACGCAAACAGATAAACCATGTTCGGGTTTCCTGCCTTCTCACACTCATCCAGTATATTCAATATCTCATCCTGTACATCCTCATACAGATGATGGATGCAGTAGGCATTGTCCCAATATATTCGGAAATCCTCTGCCGCAGGCTTTAGATTGGCGAAACGCCTTACCACTTCATCTGAGTAAGAAATGCCGGTCGGGTTAGAATACTTCGGTACACACCAGATGCCTTTTACCGAAGCATCATTGTTTACATACTTCTCTACCATATCCATATCAGGACCATCGTCATATAACGGAATATTTACCATCTCAATACCGAAAAACTCTGTTATCTTAAAATGTCTGTCATATCCCGGAACAGGACACAAAAACGTTACCTTATTCAATTTGCACCATGGGGTGGAACCATTCACTCCATGCGTCATAGAACGTGAAATCATGTCATACATAATATTCAGACTTGAATTGCCACACACAATAACATTGTCCTTTTGAACAGACATCATATCAGCCATCAGCTTCCTGCTCTCCCCGATACCGTCCAAATCACCATAATTACGGGTATCATTACCGAGCACTGTTGTCATGTCAGAGTCACTGTTAATAACATCCAGCATCGGCATAGAAAATGCGAGCTGTGAAAAGCCCGGTTTTCCCCTTGCCATATTGAGATTCAGACCCTGTCCCTCCAATGTTTTATACTCCTCCTCAAGTGCTGCCTTCAATGTAAGCAGCTCATCTTTCGTCATATCCTTGTATGCCTTCATCTAATTGCCTCCATTTTTTTTATTTTTTCTCACTTTCAAACATGCCACCAGTGTGGCACAAACAGCATAAGTGTGAATCCCCTCACACTGTAGGACTTAGAAAATCTCAGGCAGTGTCTTTTGCTGCCTTAGATTTTCTTCTCACACTTTATAGACAGATTATAGCATATTCAGAATACAAAGTCTATTATAGAACTGAAATCAGCAATATACCACAATTGTTAATATTATTGAATTATTTTATCCAGTTCAATCCTGCCACTTTGATATGCAATATTTGCTTCCTGATATAAGCAGTTATAAAAATCCACTGCAATTTGCTGTCTTTCTTTGGCAACTTCTGCCGCTCTTTCAGTATAAAAATTTGAATATAAATTTTCTAATTTATACTTATATTCTTGAAAGAAAGATGGTGAAACATCATTTTCTCCATTTGAAACCATCCCATCAGGCAATAAAGAATATAATGGTTCAGAAACAATTCCTTTATAAATCAATGTCCTCGCTATTCCTATTGCACCTGAAACATCCAGTTTATCTGCATCAAACAGAATTTTTGCTTCTATATTCCTAGGGGGATTACTCTTTCTGTATCTATGTGTTTGAATGCTGCATTTAACTTTTTCTGCATAACTTTCCCCAAATCCATGCTCCACCAAAAAATCATATGCTTTTTCACCTCCAACCATTGCATGGCACAAAGCTGGATTTTCAAACTGTTCCTTACGTCCGATATCATGTAATAAACATGCACAAATTAAAACATCATAATCCACATTTTTTTCTGTCCTTGCAATATCTAATGCATTATACAGTACACGATAAACATGTTCCTTATCATGTGCACTATCATCCATACAAGAAACCATATACTCCTCTAATAACCCATAAATTTTTTTATCCATACAGTTTCTCCTTAATAAAATTTGTAATTACAGACTTTCACTGCTCATTTTAGAAACTCCAAAAATACTTAATATACTTCTTAATTTTTGAGTAAATTTAATTCATAATTTGTGCTAACTTGTCTACAAGCTTATCATCATTTGTTTTTCTAACCCATTTCTCAAAATCATCATTTGAAATATCGTGATCACACATAAAAACAAGATAGTCATCATCATAGTTTATAATCTCCAACATATCCTTTACTTCACTTATTGTATCAATAATCATTCTTGTAAAAATATTTTCAATTTCTGTTCTAAGATTATCTTCTTCCAATGTCTGCCCGCTGATTTCAATAACATCTATCGGTTCTTCCTCTCCATAATAATCCCCTACACTATAATAATAATAACTATCTAAAAAGTGCTTTGTCATACCATTGTACTCATACTTTAACATAGGAAAATCTCCAACACTATTATATTTAAGCCCAAACAATCCATTTTGACCGTAAGGTTCGTACATATACTTATATTCTTCCCATGACTGTTTTAAATTTTCAAAATTCTCAAGGTTACAATATCTTAGAACTATCTGTCCATTTTCTAAATCACAATCAAATACAATCGCATATACATTTTTATTTTGTTCAGTGGTTGAAAAATCATTTAATGTACGTACAATTTGTTCTTTAAAGTCATTCTTTAATTCTTCATACTTCATAATATATTCTCCTCGTAGTTATTTAAATAAATTCCGACTTATTATATTAACCATTATTCTCGGCTATAAACTTTTTTTGAAAAATACAGTGATATTTTTCTTTAAAGAGTATATATAATGGTACCAAATTTGCATATTTATCAATGCAAACGAAATATAACAAGTCCCCAAATCTTATACATACAAGATCCACATAAATTCCTATTTTTCTATTTATTCAGCTTCTCAACAAATTGGAATTTATGGCATATCCAAAACATATCTTGCATATGGTTTCATACTGTCTCTTATATTATCAAAATGCTGTTCCATAATTGAAAGAGGAATGCAGGCATAATCACCAATAAGCTGTAAGCAATCTTCAATCACTCCATCTTCCTGACTACTTATTACAAGCTCTTGTAATAAGTCATATATCTCTTTTTCGTGTGGAAGCTTGTGCTTGTAATATGGGTCCAAATAGAAATCAAGACAAAATAACAACTGTCTGATTTTATAAACATCACTGCCGAATAAAATTTTTTTAATTTCATCAGTTCCACTTTCGATAATCTTTTGATGTGATTCATCATAGGTAATCGTTCCACCATATGTAATCAAATAAACCACCTCCACAAACTTGAATTCATTGCTCTGTTTGCTCGGTCATAATTCCCCAACGAATTCCAAACTTATCAACAAAAACAACTCGGCAAGAACTGTATGGCGTGGCTTCCAGTTGATATATTGTCTTACTTCCTTCTTTCATGATTTCATATGCTCTTTGCACTTCTTCTTTTGTATCATACATAACAGTGAGGAAATTTGAATAGCACGTTTGAAATTCAATATCCACATAGTCACTCATAATGATTCTTTGATTGTCCAATACAAGTTCCGAATGGTATATATATTCTTTTTGATTTTCTTTAAGCAACGGATTATATTCGGGATCATTCGCTTCTCTATATGTAATCAGACAACTAATCTTTCCATTAAATGCCTTTTCATACATTTGAATCGCTTCTCGACAATTCCCTCCAAAATTTAGCGTAGGTACAATCTGCATTTTTAATCTCCTTCTATAAATTCTAATTTATCAGCATAATTATAATCCATTTTCAGCAAGTACACAATTCCGAAAATAGATAACTATTATTAAATATAAAATAACTCACAAATTCCAAAAACAATAAAAAAAATTAGTTTTCTATAGGAACATTGAAAATCTCTGGTACTTAGCGAGGTCTTTCACGAGTGTGTACTGCCTCATTTATTATTGGTTATGCTAAAGTTTAAAATGGCAGTACACTGTATCCGCTACGCATTTCACTAAGCGAGAGCGGTTCCTATAAGAAAACTAATTATCTAAATTATTACTCCATTTTCATAAAAGTGTTTTCATTGCTCATTTTAGAAACTTCAAGAAATACTTAATATACTTCTTAATTTTTGAGACAATTTAAGTGACTATCCGACAAACTTGAATTCTGATAAGACATATTTTATAGCATTTATTAACTGTTATATCTTATCTCCAAAAAGTTCGCAAACCCTTGAAAATGCTAAATTTATAGCATGTGAGTTTGCCCTTAGACTTTCCCTTGTGTTATATCCTTTTCCCTCATGTTACGAACCCTCATAAGGGCAAAAATAAGGGAAAGAAAAACCTGTAACAATATAATGTACCCTATAATGTGGACACATTAAAAACAAGGGAACCCTAAATTATGAACATATTATACAAGGTATCATACCTGTAA
>JAAVHZ010000033.1 GCA_014799465.1 Lachnospiraceae bacterium
ATATTTATTCCCGCGAGCAACGAGCCAAGTGGCTGCTTGCAGACATTTGGCGACTGCCGCGAGGGTCAAATACCCCGCAGCTTGCTGCGTTACAAATTTGATGCCCCGTCAGCTTGCTGCAGGGTATTTGACTGGAACTTCCGAAAAATATTCCGGTGCGATTACATCTCTATTGGGCTTGGCAGACGTTCCTACAATTTGATTTCCGTTGATGAATAAATGAAAGAGAGGATTGTTGAAATGAATAAAAAAAGGAATAGCCCTGTTCTTAATTTAACTTTGGCAGCCATGTTTATGGCTATAGGTCTGGTGCTTCCGTTTCTGACCGGACAAATTCAGCAGATTGGAAATATGCTTTTGCCAATGCACATTCCGGTTCTTTTGTGTGGATTAATCTGTGGCTGGAAATATGGTTTTGCTGTCGGTTTTATACTGCCATTTTTGCGTTATATGCTATTTGGAATGCCGATACTGTTCCCTACAGGAATTTCAATGGCGTTCGAGCTTGCCACATATGGGTTGGTTATAGGACTATTGTATTACCATTCGCGTTGGCAGTGTGTAGTTGCATTATACCGCAGTATGATTCTGACAATGCTGGCAGGACGTGCGGTATGGGGAATTGTTCAGATTCTGCTGCTAGGTATTAGTGGAAATGGTTTTACATGGCAGATGTTTATGGCAGGAGCGTTCATAAATGCAATTCCCGGAATCATTCTGCAGCTTATTTTGATTCCGGCTATTATGGTTGCGTTGAATCGTACAGGGCTTGTATGGTTTGTACATAAAACATCATATCTTCAGAATGTGGAGGATTGAAGTATGGAAGATGCATTTTCAGTGGTTTTGCAGCAGATTCATAGTTATAATAAAAAATCATTATTGATTGCCATTGATGGAAGATGTGCTGCCGGGAAGACAACACTTGCTGCTCTGCTAAAGGAAGAAACCGGATGCAATGTAATACATATGGATCACTTTTTCTTACAGCCCGGACAGCGTACGGAAGAGCGTATGCAGGAGCCAGGTGGCAATGTGGATTATGAAAGGGTTCTTAATGAAGTAATGATTCCTCTCAGTCAAGGACTGGATGTTTCCTATAGGAAGTTTGATTGTAAAAAGATGGAGCTGTCATCCTCTATTCAGATACACTCTGATGGAGTTACGATTGTAGAAGGTTCCTATAGCTGCCACCCGACTTTATGGGATTTTTATGATTTACGGGTGTTTCTAAGTATTAATCCGGAAGAACAGATTCGGCGTATTCGGTGTCGGAACGGAAATGAGGCATTTATTCAATTCCGCGACCGTTGGATTCCTTTGGAGGAACGGTATTTTTCTGCTTACAATATACAGGAGTGCTGTGATTTTGTTTTTCAAATGTAATTTTCTAAGATATGGAAGTAACAAGACATTGGAGATTATGAAAGTGGTATATGACAGAGGCAGTAGCCTCAACTTATTAAAGGAGGAAGAATGGAACATTATTTTGGAGAAGCAACACCGAAGCTGGGATTTGGTCTTATGAGACTGCCGAAAAAAGCAACAGGGAAAATTGACTTGGAACAGACAAAGAAAATGGTGGATATGTTCATGGATGCCGGTCTGAATTATTTTGATACGGCGTATGTTTATGATGGCGGAGATTCAGAGCGGGCTGCAAAGGAAGCACTTGTTGACCGATATCCCCGTGAAAGCTATACATTAGCAACAAAGCTGTGTGCATGGATGGGTGCATATAATGAAAATACTGCAAAGCAGCAGTTTTATACAAGTTTGGAGCGTACAGGAGCGGGGTATTTTGACTATTACCTGCTTCATGCACTACAGGAGGGAAACTATAAGAAATATGATGAATACCATATTTGGGACTTTGTGAAAGAACAGAAGGAGAAAGGACTAATTAAACACTGGGGCTTTTCTTTTCACGCAACACCGGATATTCTGGATGAAATCCTGACAAGCCATCCGGATACCGAATTTGTCCAGTTACAACTTAACTATGCGGATTGGGAAAATCCTGATGTGACTGCAAGAGAAAATTATGAGGTTGCCAGAAAACATGGAAAGTCCATCATAGTTATGGAGCCGGTTAAGGGTGGAGCGTTGGCAAATCCGCCGGAAACTGTTCGCAAAATTTTTAAGGAAGTGAATCCTGATGTATCTTATGCATCATGGGCAATCCGCTATGCAGCTTCGCTGGAGGGGATTATAACAGTACTTTCCGGTATGTCCAATGTAGCACAGATGGAAGACAATCTCTCATACATGAAGGATTTTAAGTTGTTAAACAGGCAGGAACAGACAGCGGTCAGGAAGGCACAGGAAGCTATTAATGGCATTAAGTCTATTCCATGTACAGCCTGTCACTACTGCACTACAGGCTGTCCGAAAAAGATTCCGATTCCGGAGATTTTTGAGGCAAGGAATAAGCAGCTTATATGGGGACAGCTTGAAGAGGGAAAGGCAGCTTATGAGCAGGCAACAGCAGATGCAGGAACTGCGTCCAATTGTATTGCATGTGGTCAGTGTGAGAGAGCCTGCCCACAGCAGATTAAAGTAATTGAAAGATTAAAAGATTGTGCTGATTCACTTGAAAATAGAAAAAAGGAAATTTAATGGATATGTTCCAAATCGTACAAACATAATGATACAAAATCTGTAAAAATGTACTTGCATACATTTGGAATTTGTGATAAACTCTGTACTTGTGATATATGAAATATCCTTGTTCCCTAAATATTCGGGGACCAGAGACCAAAAGGAGGTAAGAACGCATGAACAAATATGAATTAGCAGTAGTTGTTAGTGCAAAGCTTGAAGATGATGAGAGAGCTGCAACTGTAGAAAAGGTGAAAGAGCAGATTTCACGTTTTAACGGAACAGTTACAGGTGTTGATGAATGGGGTAAGAAGAGATTAGCTTACGAAGTTCAGAAAATGAAAGAAGCTTTCTATTATTTTATACAGTTTGAAACAGACAATGCTGATTGTCCTAATTCTGTAGAGAAGCAGATCCGTATTATGGAGAATGTCATCAGATTTTTATGTGTAAGAAAAGAAGAAGCATAAACGGTTTAAATGACGTACAGAAAAAGGAGATTGTATGAATAAAGTTATACTTATGGGCAGGCTTACAAGAGATCCTGACGTGAGATATTCGCAGGGTGAGCAGGCTATGGCGATTGCAAGATTTACGCTTGCAGTTGACAGAAGATTCAGGCGTGAAGAGCAGCAGGCAGATTTCATAAACTGTGTAGCATTTGCACGTCAGGGTGAGTTTATTGAGAAATATGCACATCAGGGAACAAAGCTGGTTGTTGAAGGAAGAATACAGACAGGCAGTTATACTAATAAAGATGGAGTAAAAGTTTATACTACTGACGTTGTTGTTGAAAATTGCGAGTTTGCAGAGAGTAAAGCAGCAGCCGGAAGTAATGAATCTTCATTCCAGACATCCAGACCTGAGCCGGTTAGTGCAGCAGGAGATGGATTTATGAATATTCCGGACGGAGTTGAAGACGAAGGATTACCATTCAACTAAGTCGTATTAGAAAATATCAAAATAAAGGAGGAAATTATATTATGCCATATAATAAAGCTGAAAAAGGCGGAAACGATGCTCCAATTAAGAGAAGAACAAACCATAGAAGAAAAAAAGTATGTATCTTCTGTGGCGATAAGAATAGCGACATCGATTACAAGGATGTTAATAAATTAAAGAGATATGTATCTGAAAGAGGAAAGATTCTTCCAAGAAGAATTACAGGTAACTGTGCAAAGCATCAGAGAGCACTTACAGTAGCTATTAAACGTGCTAGACATATTGCACTTATGCCATATACATTAGACTAACAGGTAATTTTTTCGGCACTGTTTTGAAACCACCATGTTTTTAACGTGGTGGTTTTTGCAGTTGTGGGCAAAAGCTAATAAGGTGAATGAGCAAACAGTTATAAAAATAAAAAAATAATATGAGTAGGTGCAGTATGAAGATAAAAAAAATAACATATCCAACATCATTAAATAAAGTTGCAGATATACTTAATGATAATATTGATGTGTTTGTTGAAACACAAGAAGGGATGCATTTTACCATGACGGTATGCACACCATTGTTCTATTTGAGCTATATGGAAAAAGAAGGATTGGACTATGTTCCGGCATCTCCGCCGGATATTATTGTAAAAGAGTTAACGCATGATAACATTTTAAAAGCATTAGAAAACTTTTGTGAAGATGAAGGTTATTGGATGAAGGCATATTTTCTGTTAGGAAAAACAGAGGAGTTTTGTTCAATAGAAGACATGGATAAAATGATTTATACATTGAATAAAATGCTCGATGATATTGAAGAATAAGCCCAAGGACATCAAGAAAAAAACTGACAAAAGAATTAAAAGTGTAGTGAAAATGTTAGTGAGAGTGGTATTTATGGAGACAAGAGATACATGTTATTATTTGAAAGTGATAATGGGTATAAAAAAGTATGTATTTGGAAAGACGAAATTCCATTTAAGTATGCAGGTCGGAATACTTTGCATTATAGTGTAGACGCTGGTGATACCAATTGGTATATTGGAACGATTACTATTGAAGTGAAATTGAACCCTCGTCATATTAGTAACTATGCAATGATATGTATGAAGTATACGGATAATCAAATAAATAGAACAGATATAATTATTAATTTTGGAAGAGAAAATCATTCTTTTAAATCGCAGGTCTTACCATTTAATAAAGCAGTATGTGTAGGATTGGATAAAGAATTTGCGGATGCAATAGACGAGTTTTTCAAAGAATATCCTCTTGGAAAGCTGCCGGGTGGCACTATAGAAATATTATGTGGAGGATGTGACGAGGTGGGTTCAAGTAATGTAGCATTTAAAAAAGTTATGAAAATATTGATGTTTGCATTTTGCCATATAGATGAATTGAGTGATGATGAATTACAATATGAAATATTAAAAATAATGTAAAATTAATATTTAAGGTAAGTAAAAAATATCTAAAGTAAAGAGAATTTGATTAAGCCATATAGAGGTATAGGTTAATGAAAGATGATAGAAAGATAAAAGATATTTATAATTGCCAATATATTGAAACGAGCGGAGAAATGTATCCTTTACAAAAGTGGTACAATAGATTAATTGATAAAAGAATTTCTGAACTGGAAGTATCAGATGTCCTGAGAATGATAAGACAAAAAGAATTTGTAGATATTGCTGTTTCGAAGGCGGTAGACTATTTAAAAGAAAATCCTTTTTCTGGGGATATGTATGAAGGTGAATTGTTATACAAATTATCTGATATAGATGTTAATAGTCTGAAAGAATATTTGAATGAAATAAAAATTATTTTATCTGACGCATTAATTAAAAACCAAAATCATGATTGGTTAGATGATGATGAAAAAAATGAATTTGGTGAAATAATAAAAAAGTTTTATTATAAGATAAATGATTTTGAATAACTACTAATGTATTTGCAAATTCTTTTATCCGTCTTCGCTGTTTAAAAATTAATTGACGGACAGATTTCGGACAATCCGTTTTGCTGTTAGAATGTTTTAGTGCCATAAGGCAGATTCCCTGTTCCATCATTTTCCAGATAAAGTTTTCTCCAACATAACCTTTATCTCCAAGGATTACAAGCAACAAAATCGTATCAAAATAGTACGGTTTTTATTCATATTATTTGTATTTTGCAAAAATAAATGGGAATTCTGCACCCGATATGAAGAGGGTCGTGATGTGAGTGCATCTCCATCATGTCTATTGTTATCTCCATCATTTATGGTATAATGATGGAGATAATATGAAATGAAGGAGATTTTCATGAGAGAATTTGATTTTATAAATAATCCCTTAAAGTTGTTAAAACCGGAAATTGTTCAGATGGTTGGGAGTATTCATGAACATAAGGGTAAGCAGGAGTTGTTTTTGGAGGCAAATACTGATGAATTAAAAACATTGTTAGAAGTGGCACTAATTCAAAGTACAGGTGCATCTAATAGAATCGAAGGAATTTTTACGAGTGATAAGCGTTTGGAAGAGCTGGTAAGTCGAAAATCGGAACCACGTAATCGTTCTGAACAAGAAATTGCCGGCTATCGAGAAGTGCTTGCGACAATTCATGATAGCTATGAATATATTATTCCTAGACCGAATGTGATATTGCAATTGCATAGGGATTTATATTCATATTCGCAGGGAACTGTCAGCGGCACTTATAAGAATTCAGATAATGTAATTGCAGAAAGAGATGTAGAGGGAAATCAAAAAGTTCGTTTTGTACCTGTTCCGGCATTTCAGACCTCGGAATCAATGGATGAATTATGTACTCGATTTATAGAAGAATTGGAAGCCAACCGAATAGATAAATTGATTCTTATACCCATGTTTATCCTTGATTTTCTCTGTATCCATCCGTTTAATGATGGGAATGGCAGAATGAGTCGATTGTTAACACTTCTGTTATTTTATAAAGCAGGCTATATTGTTGGAAAATATGTTAGTATGGAAATGTTGATAGAAAAGACAAAGGAAACATATTATGAGGCATTACAATCAAGTTCATTTGGATGGCACGAGAATGAAAATAATTACGAGCCTTTTGTGAAATATTATCTTGGTATCATACAAAAGGCATATAATGAGTTCGAAAGCAGAGTGGAACATCTGAAACACCGCAATCTTTCAAAACCAGATAGAATAAAAAAAATAATTGACCAAAAGGTGGGGAAGATTACAAAGAAAGAGATAATGGAGTTTTGCCCGGATATAAGTAAAGTAACTGTGGAAAGAACTCTGACAGAGCTGGTAAAAAGTGGATATATTGCCAAAGTTGGGGCGGGGCCATCTACAGGATATGTTCGTATATAAAGTAAGCCTTTCTTTTAAAATATATTTTTTTACGAAAGTGGTTAGTTTTAGAATAGGAGAAAAAATGGTTGACTATTTTACATTATTAAAAAAAGTTTTATTAAAGCCAAATATAACATATCATACAGGAACAGATGAAATGTGGAAAGAATTCGAAAATAAAGAAGGAATTATTTTTCCACAAGATTACAAAGAGATTATTAATTACTATGGAACAGGTGGCATTGGTAAATTTTTATGGTTTTTGACTCCTTTTGAAACAGATGAAAATGTGAATTACATATATAAAATGAAAGTAATGTCAGATGCATATAGACATTCTAAATTAAAATTTCCAGAAGATTTTAAACATAACATTTTTCCGGAAAATAAAGGGTTATTACCTTGGGGATTTACAGATAACGGAGATGAATTGTATTGGGAAACAGGAAATAAATTTGAAGATTGGAAAATTATTATTTATGAATCCAGATCATCCGATTATTTTGAATACGAAATGAGTTTATGTGAATTCTTATATAAATTAATTTGTGGGGAAATTATTTGTAATGCTTTTCCTAATGATATTTTTATGGGAATAAAGAAATATACTGTCGGCTTTTGATAAATTGACAATCTTATAAAAATATATTAGAGTAAAGCAAGATAATGTCTGATTATAAATTTATCCGGCAAATACATTTATTTTTATAATAGCAAAAACACAAGGAGAACTATAAGAAATGGATAACTTTTTAATGAATACGGTTATTATTCTGGCACTTATCGTAGTGCTTGGATACTTTAATGAAAAAGTAACAAAGTTTACATATGAAATTTCATTAATGCTCTTTTCGGTCATAATTGGAGGCATAATACTTCTTATTTGCAATATTTTTAAGGGAACAGAATTTGTATCACAAACTTTAAGCGGGCTTCATATGTTTAACATAGAAAGCTTTCTGATGGAAGGAGTTCTTTGCTTTATGCTGTTTGCAGGTTCATGTCATATGAGGCTGTATGATTTTAAAAAACATGCACGTGCTATTTCGATTTTGTCTATTGGTGCTACTTTACTTGGTGCGGTTTTCTATGGACTGCTCTTTTTTGGTGCAGGAAAGATATTAGGGCTTAATTTATCACTTCCTGTCTGTCTGATGTTCGGAAGTATTACTGCACCTACAGACCCTATTGCAGCAACCAGTATTTTGAAAAAATTTAATCTTCCGTCTAATATCAGCTTTATAATTGAGGGAGAGTCACTTCTAAATGATGGCGTTGGAGTTGCGTTATTTGTTTGCTTTTCGGGTGCCGTGTCCGCACAGAAAAACGGAAGTTTTCTTGTGATAATGGGCAAAGAAATATTTGGAGCTGTATTTGTAGGAATTCTGGTAACAGCGGTATGTTTTCCTATCTTAAAAAGAACGGAATCCGAGACAAGACAGATTTTTGCAAGCCTTCTTTCGGTATCATCGGCATATCTTATATGTGAGACTTTCGGATTTTCAGGTGCAATAGCTTCTGTTGTATGTGGTGTACTGTTCTCTGCACTTCGCAATTATTCAGAACAGAAAGGACATCCGCTTGATCTTGCACAGTTTGATACTTTTTGGGGGATTCTTGACAACCTTTTGAATTCTATTTTATATGTGATACTGGGATTATCATTTATGCATATTCTCCAGATGCCTTATGTAATTGTGCTGTCAGTAATATCAGTAATCGCTAACCTTATTGGACGCTCGGGAAGTCTTAGTGTTTCCACATTATTTATGGGTAAGCTGCCGGATGGATATGACAAGATAAGTTTTATAAAATTATTGACATGGGGCGGTCTTAGAGGAGGACTTTCAGTTGCACTTGCCATGAGTACGGCGGGAATGGTTGACCAAAATACATACTACATTATACTTGGAGGAACTTATGCTATTGTATTTTTTACAACAATAATTCAAGGTATGACTATGTCACGGGTATATAAGAATATTCAAAACAGGTAACAGTTCAGCCATGTCAATGCAGGGCATCCGCCCTATAGAGAATAATATATAATAATTTCTTAGCGAGCAAGCTCCCACGAAATTATTATATATTATTCTCTGCATGGCTTAATTGTTACCCAAAATGTTTTTCTTTAAATTTTCACTAAACAATGGTATACTGTAGAAGTATTTGTTATTTAGTATAGAAAAGTGGTGTAAATCATGAATAAATCAAAAGTTAATGAACGCTCTGTATGGTATTTGAGGATGCCATTGATTCTCATTGCGTTTTTTGCGTGTATGAATGCATGGATTTATACTTATGATATAAAAATGGGGATAGCTGTAAGTGGATTTGTTGTACTATACAGCATTATTGCCATAATCATGTATTTTTACTGTAATTCAAAGCGTATTCAGGATATGGTGATGTTTGCTGCTGACTTTGCACAGGTGCAGAAACAGTTAATAAAGTATCTGGAACTGCCTTATGGTCTGATGGACAGAACCGGGCGTATAATGTGGATGAATAGTGAGCTGGAACGGATTATTGGGGACAACAACTTTAAATATATTTTTACATTATTCCATGAAGTGACAGAGGATACTCTAAGATTTGATGGTGGAAAGAATAATATAAAAGTAAATTATAAAGACAGAAATTATAGAATGGATATGGATTCGCTTGATTTTGATGAGAATTTTAAGCAAAATTCGGATGAAGACAATTGTATAATTGCTTTTTACCTGTTTGATGAAACAGAGAAAATGCGTCTCCAAAAAGAAAATATAGAACAGAAGATGGTTGCAGGACTTATATATCTTGATAACTATGATGATGCACTTGAGAGTGTAGAGGATGTAAGGCGTTCTCTGCTTGGTGCGTTGATAGAAAGAAAGATAAATAAGTATTTTTCATCTATGAATGCAGTTATCAAAAAAGTGGAGAAGGATAAATATTTTCTTGTAATTCAGCAGAAATATGTATCACAGCTTCAGAGTAATAAGTTCTCGATACTTGATGAGATAAAGTCGGTAAGTATAGGAAATGAGATGGCAGTTACTGCGAGTATCGGTTTGGGAGTGAATGGAGAAAATTATATACAGAATTGTGATTATTCGCGTGTTGCAATAGATTTGGCACTTGGACGCGGTGGTGACCAGGCTGTTATAAAGGACGGAGATAAGATATATTTTTATGGAGGAAAAACAAAGCAGGTAGAGAAAAATACCAGAGTAAAGGCACGAGTAAAGGCACATGCACTCAGAGAGCTTCTTGAAACAAAGGATAACGTTATTATAATGGGACATCAACTCAGTGATATAGATGCGTTTGGTGCAGCAATAGGTATATACAGGATATGTAAGACAATCAATAAAAGGGCATATATAGTGCTTAATGAGGTTACAACATCTGTAAGACCTGTTATGGAGCGGTTTGTAGGCAATGAAGAATACGAAGAGGATATGTTTATAAAGAACAGCAGGGCTGTTGAAATTATAGATGATAATACGGCAGTGGTTGTTGTGGATGTGAACAGACCAAGTTATGTAGAGTGCCCTGAAATATTAGGAATTGCAAAGGCTATAGTTATACTTGACCATCACAGGCAGAGCAGTGAGATAATAGAAAATGCATCATTATCATATATTGAGCCTTATGCATCTTCTGCATCTGAAATGGTTGCCGAAATTCTTCAGTATATATATGATGGTATAAAACTTAAGCAAGCAGAGGCGGATGCATTATATGGCGGAATACTTATAGATACGCAGAATTTCACAAATGGAACCGGAGTAAGAACATTTGAGGCGGCGGCATATCTTAAGAAAAATGGTGCAAATGTAACGGCAGTACGCAGAATGTTCAGGGATGATATGGAAGACTTCAAGGCGAGGGCGGATGCCATAAAAAATACGGAAGTATATGAGAATAAATATGCAATATCGGTGCTTTCGGCAGAAGGTCTTGACAGTCCTACGGTGGTAGGTGCACAAACGGCAAATGAACTTCTTAATATTAAAGGAATAAATGCTTCGTTTGTAATGACTGAATATAATGGGAAAATATATGTAAGTGCCCGTTCCATAGACGATTTAAATGTACAGCTTATAATGGAGAGAATGGGCGGTGGAGGACATATGAATACTGCCGGTGCCCAGCTTGATTGTACTATGGAAGAGGCAATAGGGCTGCTTAAGAGAACTATTGACGAGATGATTGAATCAGGAGATTTATAGATATTTTCAAAAAAAGGAGGATTAAATAATGGAAGTTATATTATTGGAAGATGTTAAATCCCTTGGTAAAAAGGGAGAACTTGTAAAAGTTAATGAGGGATATGCAAGGAACTTTATCTTAAAAAAGAATCTTGGTATAGAGGCTACACCAAAGAACCTGAATGATTTAAAATTAAAAAAAGCCAATGAGGAAAAACTGGCTAAAGAACGGTTGGATGAGGCTAAAAAACTTGCAGATGATATAGAAAAAATGTCAGTTACATTAAAGATGAAGTCAGGAGAAGGTGGAAGAACATTTGGCTCCATATCCACAAAAGAAATAGCAGGTGCAGTTAAAAATCAGCTTAAAATAGAACTGGATAAGAAAAAGCTGGTTCTGGATGAGCCTATAAGAACATTAGGAACTCATATAGTGTCCGTCAAACTGCATAAGGATGTTATGGGAAAGCTGACGGTAAAGGTTATAGAGGAATAAAAAATGGATGAAGGACTTATAAAAAGAGTACTCCCCCATAGTATAGATGCGGAACGTTCTGTAATTGGTTCCATGATATTAGATTCAGAAGCAGTTATTACTGCTTCTGAAATTGTTACTAAGGAAGACTTTTATGGAAAGCAGTATGGAATATTGTATGAGGCAATGGTGGAGTTATATAATGACGGAAAACCTATAGACCTTATTACACTTCAGGACAAGCTTAAGGAGAAAGATGTGCCTCCGGAACTTACAAGTGTGGAGTTTATCAGAGAGATAATATCGTCAGTACCGACTTCTGCTAATGTAAAATATTATGCAGGTATAGTTAAAGATAAATCTACACTCAGAAGGCTGATAAAAGTAAATGAAGAGATTGAAAATATCTGTTATCTGGGCAATGAACCGGTGGACAGTGTAATGGACACAACAGAGAAAAAAATTTTTAATCTGCTCCAGTCCAAATCGGGAGGAGACTTTGTACCTATAAAAGATGTTGTTATAGATGCACTTGAAAAGATAGAAATATCCTCAAGGTCACAGGGAAATGTTACGGGACTTGCTACAGGATTTACGGATTTGGATTCCAGAACAGCCGGATTTCACGGCTCTGAGCTGATACTTATAGCGGCAAGACCGGCTATGGGAAAGACGGCATTTGAGCTTAATATAGCACAGTATATGGCATTCAGAAAGAATGTGACAGTTGCAATATTCAGTCTGGAAATGTCAAAAGAACAGTTAGTGAACAGATTGTTTTCTTTAGAGTCACATGTAGATTCTCAGAAAATCAGAACGGGAAATCTGGATGACAGTGATTGGGAAAATCTTATAGAGAGTGCCGGAATTATAGGAAAATCAAATCTTATAATAGATGATACACCAGGAATAACTATTTCTGAGTTGCGTTCAAAGTGCAGAAAGTATAAACTGGAGCATAATCTTGGAATAATTATAATAGATTACCTGCAGCTTATGAGCGGCGGCGGAAGAAGTGAGAGCAGACAGCAGGAAGTATCAGAGATATCAAGGTCATTAAAAGCACTTGCAAGAGAATTGGATGTTCCTGTAGTGGCACTCTCACAGCTTAGTAGAGCCGTTGAAGCAAGAGAAGATAAAAGACCTATGCTTTCAGACCTTAGGGAATCGGGTGCCATAGAGCAGGATGCTGACGTTGTTATGTTCCTGTACAGGGATGAATATTATCATAAAGATTCTGACAGAAAAGGAATAGCAGAGGTTATCATAGCAAAGCAGAGAAGTGGTGCCACAGGCACAGTGGAACTGGTTTGGTTACCTCAATATACAAAATTCGCCAACAAGGAGAGATAAATAGACTAAAAGTTTGCTTTTATTCATTGCATTGCCTCTTTTTACCATGCTATAATAGCAAAGGAGTAAAAATAATTACATAAGGAGGCAAAAAATGGAAAAGCGTTATTTTATTTCTGATGCATCTAAGATGGTGGATGTAGAATCTCATGTGTTAAGGTACTGGGAAGAAGAGCTTCTTATAGAGATTCCGAGAAATGAGATGGGACACAGATATTACACTGATTTTCATATTAAGTTATTAAAGAGCATTAAGGAGCTGAAAGAGCAGGGATTCCAGTTAAAGGCGATTAAGATGCTTTTGCCGGATTTGATGAATGGTGGAGAAGTTACATCAGACAAAATAGCTAAAATGAAGGAAGAGATGATAAGTCATGTGGACAGCCTTGAACAGAATCCGGTAACAGATATAATAAATAATCCTAATACAAATATAGAAGGGACAAGCCATAATACTAAAATGGAACAATTTCAGATGATTATCAGTAATATTGTGACAAATGCCCTTAAGGAGAATAATGATGCACTTGGTAAAAATGTGAGTGACCGTGTCAGTGACAGTGTACTTAAAGAGATGGACTATCTTATGAGAATCCGTGACGAGCAGGAAGAAGACAGATTTAAACGTCTTGATGAAACCATAAGGAACTATCAGTTAAGCAGAAAAGAAGTTGCCGCTTCAGACGAGAAAGGCATAATCAGAAAATTTATAAAAAAGAAAAAGCATGAGCGTTAAGCCCATGCTTTTTCTTTCCATATTAGGCTGTAATAGCACTTGCAGGACATCCGCCTTCGCAAGCACCACAATCGATACATGTATCAGCATCAACAACATACTTGCCGTCTCCCTCGCTAATAGCTCCTACAGGGCAGGTACCTTCACAAGCACCACACATTATACATTCATCAGAAATTACATGTGCCATAATAATTATCCTCCTTATTTTTCATTTTTATATATAATAATACAAAAAACAAAATAAAACAAGAGCTTTATATGTATTGTTTCTGATACATAAAACCCGGTTGCACAATGAATAAGTTTGTATTATAATACACACCATAGATTCAGATGCTAAAATTTATCAGGAGGTACAAAAAATGTCAAAAATTTCAAAAGATATGATAATCAGTGATATAATAAACATTGATGCAAATCTTGTTCCTATATTGATTAATGCAGGTATGCATTGCATAGGATGTCCGTCAGCTCAGGGAGAGAGTCTTGAAGAGGCAGCACTTGTGCATGGTCTTAATGCAGATGAACTTGTAGATGCACTTAATGGATTTTTGGAAAAAATGGAATAGTATATAAATAGTAACAGTTCAGCCATACCATTCATAATTTGCCGGACTTTACATTTATTTCAAGTTTATGAAAAAAAGGTATCCACATTTAATAAAATGTTATGGGATACCTTTTTAAAATTATATTTAAATTACAGAGTTGAAAGTTTTTGCAGTGCAGAGTCGGCACAAATAACTGTACCATGCTCTATATAGAAGGCTTCGTCAGTATTGACTCCGCGTATGCATGAACCATATTCTGAGATAATATTGCATATACTGTTGAATATATCCAACGGCTGTCCGGATGAATGGATGGCAAGGTAATATAATGGATTGTCAGGCAGTTTGTAAAGAGTATTTTTTCCGTCATATGCACCTTTAAGCACTTTGCCTAAATCACATACAGTATCAATATTGTTAAATGAGAATATCTGTATAATGTCTTCAGGAATAATGGTTTTGCTTTTTTCTGACAAGGCTTGTGACAGCGGTATAAATCCTCCGTCGTCAATGGAGTCTTTAAGGTGTTTGAATAAATCAAGCACATTTTCTTCAGATATATCTATTTCTTCAAGTTCATCTATTATATCGTCAGGGTAAGGTGAAAATTGAGAAAACCTTGTATCAAGTTCTTCAGGGTCTTCAACTTTGGTAACGAGAAGAATGATACTGTCAGAAGAAACCGGTATAGCTTCTATCATTATCGGTATATCTTCTGCTACAAAACCAACCTCTGAAGCTGCTAACTGCATCATTTCACTAAAAAGTGCTTTTGCCTTATCAGTACCATAGGCAAGCTCGCTGAGTTTGATTTTTCGTGAAACCAGATCTGATTTATCCAAAGTGCATTTAATCTGATTATCATTTATTTTTTCAATTTTCATACAAATCACCACGCTTTCTATATCCGTATAGATATGAATATATGATTCAGGTTCAAAAATGTTCAAACACTTAAATCATATTATAGTATATATTATAACCTATGAATAATTCTACGTAAAGTCATTATTAGTTAAATATTTCTAAATATATCAATGGTTTTAGGCTTGATTAGGATATGTGTAACTATAAGGAAAATTTTCAAAAAAATGGTTGCAAAATGTTATGTATTATGACATAATAAGTGATATGAACAACTGATGTATGAAAGGAAGTGAAGTTAAGCCGAATTTTATCTAATAAGTATCTGTTGGCTGAACTGTCAGTAAAAGCGGTACTAAGGAAGTACATCCGGTTGGATACGTAAAAGGAGTGATAGAATATTAAAAAGTGTTAAAAATAGATTAGTTATTTAAATACAGTTTCACTTTCGGTTAATTTTCCGGAAAATCTTAAGAACTCTGATTTCCGATAACATATGGTATAAGTAAAGATATCAATATATTATTGTGAAATATAACAGAGGAAATCGTTATCATCTTATTTCTTACATGATTCATGTAATATTCAGACAATATTAAATTTAATTATCAGTATGTGTAAAATAGCGGAAAATAGGCATTGTTTTTATGCAGACATATAATATCTTAAAATAGAAGCCGCAAAATATGCCGGTAAAATTTGTAAATACTATTAGAATTAATGATGGGATAAGAAGGTATAATGTCAGACAGATATACATCTGGTTGTAATTCTTAAAGTACAAAATCGTTTTTAATAAATTCAGTAAAATAAAATCCAACAATAATCAGATATAATACTCAATTAAAATACCATATAGCAAGCGGCAGTTGTTCGTGGGAATAAAAAGTCAGATTGTTCATAAAATATCAGATAAATCGTAACTTATAAATGATTTGCTAAACTACAGAATAAAAGAATAATAATATATCACATATGTGTTCTTACAATGTACAAAGGAGTTTAATAGGGGCATGAAGAATAAATATAATTTATTTATAACACTGAAAAATGAATTAGAATCATATGAGAAACAAGGAACAAAGATAAGCTTTAAAGGAGAATATGTTCCGGCAGAGTATGCAGCAATGATGTGTGCATTTCGTGAAAAATCAAGTTTTATGAGAGATTATATTTTTGACGATAAAGGAAAAATTACAGAAGTCGGGTTTGACCAGATTAGGCTTTATTAGTTTGCAGCCGTATACTTTAAACACTAAGAATATTTTTTAAGAAGAGACAGACGGCTGTATGGCATATTATAATTCAAGCTGCGAATCAGGCAGTGCAGTTTGATTCGCAGTTTAAGCAATGATTGCTTAGGCTGTCAAAACGTGTTATAATCACCATGTCGAAAAAAGATGAATAGAAAGGATTGGTGATTTTATTGAAGAAAAGAAAACGTCAGATACCTCCTGCATTTATTGCTTTAGGTATTGGTATAATTATGGTATTTATATTTGTTATTGGAAAAATTATAGATAAGAATACTCCTTCTAAAACTTATGTTTCGGAAGATGAAATAAACAAAATGTATAATCTTTCGGATGATGCTGAGAATCAGATTGCAGTTGTGATGCAGGATGAGATTATAGAAGAACATGCATTTTGGGATAATGAAACTATTTATATGGATTATAATTTTGTAAAACAGTATTTTAACAGCAGGTTTTACTGGGATAATAATGAAAATGTACTTATATATACAACACCTGATGATGTAATAAAAGCAGATGTGGGAAGTCGGGAATATAATCAGACAAAGTCAAAAAATACAGTTGAATATGTGATAGTTAAGACTGACGGAAGCAATGTATATATAGCACTTGATTATGTAAAAATGTTTTCTAATATCAAATATGAATATTACAAGGACCCTGACAGGTTATATATAACATATGAATGGAATACTGTTGATATGGGAAAGATAAAGGAAGATACAAAACTCAGAACAGGTGCAGGAATAAAGAAAGATATAATTACTGATTTGTCAAAAGGTGCAGAAGTCACACTGCTTGAAACTAAAGGAGAGTGGTCAAAGGCAGTTACAAAAGACGGATATATCGGATATGTGAAAAATAAATATATTGGCAGCAGGAATAAGGTTGAATTAAAGAATGATGAATATGCAGAGCCTGTGTATACAAATATAAAAAAGGATTTTAAGATAAGTATGGCATGGCATATGATAGTATCTGCAAATGATAATAATAAAATTGTTGATTTAACTGCAAATGCTAAAGGAATGAACGTAATATCCCCTACATGGTTTAGGATAATTGATAATAATGGTACATTGTCTTCGCTGGCGGATGCTGCGTATGTGAACAGGGCACATCAGCTTGGGATGGAAGTATGGGCTATGGTAGATGACCAGTCGCCTGATTCAGAAAATACTCAGGTATTTACTTACACCTCAAAAAGAGAAAATATGATTAATCAGCTTATATCTTCGGCTATACAGTATAATCTGGATGGGATAAATATAGATTTTGAGTATATTACACCGGAAATAGCAGAGGATTATATACAGTTTCTAAGAGAACTTTCGGTTAAATGCAGAAATAATGGGATAGTCCTGTCGATTGATGATAAAGTACCTATTGCGTCAAATATGTACTATAACAGAAAAGAACAGGGAATCATTGCAGATTATGTTGTAGTTATGGCGTATGATGAACACTGGGGAGTGGATTCGGGAGCAGGTTCTACGGCATCCATTTCATGGGTAGAAGAAGGTGTGGCAAATACTGTTGCAGAAGTTCCTTCATCAAAAGTAATACTTGGTGTTCCTTTTTATACAAGGATTTGGGGGGAGAAATCTGACGGAACTGTAGATAATTATCAGACTGCTGATATGCAGACTTCAGAGACTGTAATTGCACAAAACGGTGCACAGAAAATATGGCTGGATGAGTTGGGACAAAACTACAGCGAATATCCCGCAGGAGATATAACTTACAGGATATGGGTAGAAGATGCTGCTTCAATAGAAAACAAAGTAAAACTTATTGCAAATTACCAGCTTGCAGGCGTATCTGCATGGAGGCTTGGTTCAGAAACACCTGATATATGGAATACAATAGTAAAATACACGAATTAAACATATTTTTTCCAATTTAAGGATAGAATATATCATGTGATTTAAGTGAGGTGCATGATATATCAGAAAACTTAAACTTTTAATGGGTATATTAATGATACTTATTGTATCGTATATTGCCCTGAATCTGGGAAAATCCATAGGAACATCAGGAAAAAGCATAAAAGGGTACAGTGTGGTAATTGACCCTGGTCATGGTGGTAATGACCCTGGAAAAATAGGTGTTAATGATGAACTTGAAAAGGATATAAATCTGAAAATATCACTTAAGCTGAAAAAAATATTAGAAGACAGTGGTATTAAAGTGACTGTCACAAGAGAGAGTGATAAGGCACTTAGTGATCCGGGTGCAGGAAACAAAAAAGTATCTGATTTAAAAAACAGGATGGCAATAGTAGAAAAATCAAAGGCAGACATTCTGGTCAGCATACATCAGAACAGTTATACATCTTCCTCTGTAAAGGGTGCACAGGTGTTTTATTATTCCCGCTCAGAAAAAGGAAAAATTCTTTCTGAAATAATACAGCAAAATATTTGTGAAAATGTAGATAAAAAAAACAGCCGGGCAGCCAAAGCAAATGATAATTATTATATTCTTTTGCATTCAGCATGTCCGGCTGTAATTGTAGAATGTGGGTTTTTATCTAACTATGAAGAAGCAGCGAAATTGTCAGATGAAGATTACCAACAGGAAATGGCAGAGGCAATAGCAAAGGGAGTAAAAGAATATTTTATAACCGATACGGATTCCGGAAAAAAGGATATGGATAAGTCTGGTAAAAAATAGTTTAAATTTTTACAGTTAAGTGGTATAATAGCCGAAAATGGTTATTAACAATTAGGAGAAATCAGATGGAAACAATCATACACAGACTTGATGTTAATAGAATAAATAAAGAAGTTATAAATGAAGCTTCTGAGATTCTTAAAAAAGGCGGTTTGGTTGCCTTTCCTACTGAGACGGTATATGGACTTGGTGCGGATGCCTTAAATGAAAAAGCTTCTTCGGATATATATAGAGCTAAAGGAAGACCCTCCGATAATCCGCTGATAGTTCATATTTCCAATAAAGAACAGTTATATAAACTTGTAAAAGAAATTCCACATAATGCTGAACTGCTTATGGATAATTTCTGGCCCGGTCCACTTACTATGATATTCAAAAAAAGTGAGATAGTACCGGATGGGACAACAGGAGGACTTGATACGGTAGCAGTCAGAATGCCTAACCATCCTGTTGCATTAAATCTTATAGACAGCTCAGGTATAGTGATAGCAGCCCCAAGTGCCAACACATCAGGAAGACCAAGTCCTACTTCGTCGGCTCATGTAGAAGAGGATTTATGTGGCAAGATAGATATGATTCTTGACGGAGGAGATGTGGGAATTGGTATTGAATCTACAATTGTAGATATGACATCAGATATTCCGGTTATTTTAAGACCTGGTTATATAACGAAAGAAATGCTTGAAGATGTATTAGGAAATGTTGATATTGATAAGGCAGTAATGAATCCGTTATCAGAAAATGTAAGACCAAAAGCACCAGGCATGAAATACAGGCATTACGCTCCAAAAGCAGAACTTATAATATTTAATGGTAAGATGAATGATGTGATAAGGCGTATTAATGAGGAGACGGATGAATGTATAAGTAAAGGTAAGTGTGTGGGAATAATTGCCAGTGAAGAAACAAAAGATAAGTATAAAGCAGGTATGGTACTTGACATTGGCACAAGACAGGATGAAGATATGATTGCACATAATCTTTATGGAGTATTGAGAGAATTCGATGCAGCCAATGTAGATGTTATTTATGGAGAGACATTCAAAGAAAGTGGGTTTGGACAGGCAATAATGAACAGACTGCTTAAGGCGGCGGGGTATCATGTGGAAGATGTATAAGCAGTGTGAGAAGGAAATATAAGGCAGTAAAAGGAACTGCCTGAGATTTTCTAAGTCTTCCGGCGTGAAGGAATTCACACTTATTAATTCAGGTATTGTTTGTGCCTGCGGTTCAAAGTTTGCAGGCTATGGAAAGGGCATGGTTATTAATATGTTACAATATAACAGGATTATTTTTGTAAGTGAAAGTGATACCTGCAGAGGACCATGGGCTGCAGCGATAATGAAAAATATGCATGGAATGGAAAATGTAGATATAGCATCAAAGGGAACTGTAAGTCTTTTTCAGGAACCTGCTAATCAAAAGGCTGTTGCTGTTGCGAAAAGTAATGGCATCGATATTGGAGATTACCAGTCAGAACAATTGTCATATAGTGATTTTTCCATGGAAACACTGTTGCTTGTGATGTCCGATTCGATGAAGAAGAAAATATATGAAGATTTCGCAGAGGCGGTAAATGTATATACTATAAAAGAGTTTGTGGGAGAGATCGGAGATGTGGAAGTTCCATATGGAGGCGAGCTGGCAGATTATGGTTCGTGTTTCGAGGAATTGCACCGGCTGATAGATAAAATTATAGAAAAACTTCGGAATATGGCTTAAAACTTCGTATTATGAAGAATGGAGGACTAAAAATGATAGCATTGGGAAGTGACCATGGCGGATATGAGTTAAAACAGGAAATAAAAAAGTACCTTGATGAAACAGGAATTCAATATAAAGATTTTGGCTGCAACAGTACGGAATCATGTGATTATCCGGAATATGCAAAGGCAGTGGCACAATCAGTTTCTAAAGGAGAGTGTGAAAAAGGAATATTGATTTGTGGTACAGGTATAGGAATATCAATGGCTGCAAATAAGGTTAAAGGTATAAGGGCAGCAGTATGCACAGACTGTTTTATGGCAGAGGCTACAAGACTTCATAACGATGCTAATATACTTGCATTAGGAGGAAGAGTGGTAGGGGCAGGACTCGCCATTAAGATAACAGACACATTTTTGAATACGGAATTTTCAGGTGATGAAAGACATAAAAGAAGAATCTCACAAATCGAAAGCGTCTGAAGAGCGTGTGAAGAGCGTGTGAAGAAAATCTAAGGCAGTAAAAGACACTGCCTAAGATTTTCTAAGTCACACGCCGAAGAATCGCCTTGGGGGCGATTCTTCCGATATAATTTTGGGTGTTGTTGGTGCCAACGGAGTTGGCACTGATGACGGAGTTGGCACTGATGACGGAGTTGGCACTGATGACGGAGTTGGCACTGACGACGGAGTTGGTGCTGCCGCCTGGGGCGGCATGTGTGGTAGTGTGAGAAGAAGAGCTAAGGAAGATTTTACTTTTGGAAAGGGCATGGTGGTATTGATGTCGGATAAAAGGGAAGATTATATTTCTTGGGATGAGTATTTTATGGGGGTTGCATATTTGTCTGCGATGCGGTCAAAAGACCCTAATACACAGGTGGGAGCTTGTATTGTAGGTGATGATAACAGGATTTTGTCTATGGGATATAATGGTTTTCCAAATGGATGCTCTGATGATGAGTTTCCTTGGGGTAAGCAGGGGGAAACTGTGGATATAAAATATCTGTATTCTGCTCACAGTGAACTGAATGCAATACTTAACTACAGGGGGGGCAGCCTTGAAGGTGCCAAAATGTATGTTACATTATTTCCGTGTAATGAGTGTGCTAAAGCTATTATACAGTCAGGCATAAAAAGTATAGTGTATGATTGTGATAAATACGCAGATACACCATCTGTGGTAGCATCTAAGAAAATGTTTGATTCAGCGGGTGTGGAGTATACACCATATAAGAGAAATAATAAAATTATTAATATAAATTTGTAGAAAAGAGGGAGTTCCCGGATGAAATACAATAAAGAAGTATACAGAAATATTACTTTGATTACACAACTGGGAATCCAAATGATGACACCCATATTTTTATGTGTTGCTGTTGGTGTATTTTTAGACAACAGATTTTCAACATATTTTACACTGCCATTACTTGTTATCGGCATACTTGCAGGCGGAAGAAATACATATATACTTGCAAGTTCTGCAAGCAGGCAGACTAAAAGGAAGGACAGGAAGGAAGATGGAAGTTCTCCAATTTGCGAAGAAGAAAAGCAGACGGATAAATGATACTTTAATTGAACTGCTGCTTGGAATAGGTCTTTACGGACTTGTGGGTGTTATACTTATATTGCTTCTTATATCAGATGAAGGAAGGACAATAAGAGGTTTTTTAATAGGGATTGCGGTATCATCAGGAATGGTAATCCATATGTATTTAGAGCTTGAGAAGGCTTTATATATGGGCGAGGCAGGTGCAATGAAACATACACGCATGACTACTGCGTTCAGGATGATAGCAGTTGCTGTTATAATGGTTATAGTGGGTCTTGCAAAGGAAGATGTTATATCTGCTTTTGTAGGATTAATGGCTTTGAAGGTGTCGGCTTATATTCAGCCGTTGACACATAAATGTTTTAATAAAATTAAAGGAAAGGGAAGGTGAGAATGTGGAAAAAGAAATTTTGTATGCGGTCAGTTCCATAAACAGTCTTTGCAGTGTGAGCAATGATGTTACAGACGGCGGTTCAGAAGATTTTGGATTTATGATAAAACTTCTTAAAGATTTTAAAATCGGAAATACCACCTTAAGTATTACATCTACACATATATGTCTGCTGATAGTTACAATAACTTTAATAGTAATTGCATGCATAGTCAGTCATATTGTAAAAAAAGCAAATGCTAAGGATACTCCGGGAACAGTACAAAATATTGCTGAGCTTGTAGTTGATATGCTGGATAAAATGGTATCATCAAGTATGGGCGGTGAAGCAGGACGATTTGTTAATTACATTTCTACTTTGTTTATATTTGTACTGCTGTGCAACATTTCCGGACTGTTTGGACTAAGGGCACCGACAGCAGATTATGGTATTACATTACCATTAGGAATCATCACTTTTGTTATGATACATTATTGTGGTATCAAAAGGAATAAGATGAAACATTTTGCCGATTTGTGTCATCCGGTTATACTTACACCTATAAATATTATTGGTGAGCTGGCCGTACCGATATCGCTTTCATTGCGTTTATTTGGTAACATTATGTCAGGTACAGTGCTTATGGGATTGATTTATATGCTTCCAAGATATGTAACTGTTGGTATTCCGGCAGTAGCACATGTGTACTTTGACATATTCTCAGGATGTATACAGGCATATGTTATCAGTATGCTGACAATGGTATACATTTCAGACAAAATAGGCGATTAGCAGGTTATTAAAAATTTTTAAAGCCGTAAATGCGGCAGAATGGAGGATTTTAACATGGATAATATTACAGGACAGGAATTCATTAATGCAATGTCGGCTGTAGGAGCAGGTATTGCGATGATAGCAGGTGTAGGACCTGGTATAGGACAGGGATATGCGGCAGGACAGGCAGCCGCAGCCGTAGGACGTAATCCGGGTGCAAAATCAGACATTACATCAACCATGCTTTTAGGACAGGCGGTAGCAGAGACTACAGGTCTTTACGGACTTGCTGTTGCAATTATTCTGATGTTCGTTAAACCATTTAAATAATTTAAAGACTGAAATGAATATCGGAAAGGAGGCGAAACCTTGGGCAGCATAAATGTAATGTTATTAGAAGGAAGAATTTTTGGCTTGGACAGCCAGTTGGTATTTGACGCAATTTTTCTTGCCATAAATATTTTTATACTCTTTCTTGTATTGTCATATAAATTATTCAATCCCGTCAGGGATATGCTGAAGAAAAGGCAGGATGCAATAACAAAAGAAAGAAAAGAAACAGAAGCAGATAGGCGTAATGCAGAAGCTTTAAAACAAGAATACGAGCAGAAACTTAAAGAAGTAGACAAAGAAGCAGAGGCAATTTTAAGTGAAGCACGTAAAAAAGCGATGAGAAATGAAGAACGCATTGTGGCAGAAGCCAAAGAAGAGGCGGCACGGATAATCAGCAGGGCGAATACTGAGATAGAGTTAGAGAAGAAGAAGGCAGCAGATGACATAAAGAAAGAGATTATCAGTGTGGCAACGCTTATGGCAAACAAGGTAGTAGCAGCATCCATTGACACTAAGACACAGGATGCACTTATTGAGGAAACATTAAGAGAGATAGGTGATAAAACATGGCTAAGCTAGTATCTAAGACATACGGTGATGCGTTGTTTGAACTTGCTCTCGAAAAGAATATTGTTGATTCTGCATATGAAGAGGCGGCTGCGGTAAAGCAGGTGTTTCTTGACAATGAAGAGCTTATCAAATTGCTGAATCACCCTAAGATTGATAAAGAAGATAAAATTCAGGTAATAGAAAATATATTTAAAGGAAATGTGTCAGATGATTTTACGGGATTTCTAACAGTCATTGTAAAAAAGGACAGACATAATGATATTTATTCTATTCTGGATTACTTTATAGCAAGGGTTAAAGAATATAAGAAAATCGGCGTGGCATACGTTGTAACTGCTGTTGAATTATCTGACAGCATGAAAAAAGATGTGGAAATAAAACTTCTTGATACCACATCATATTCAAAATTCGAAATGAATTATACCGTCGACCAAAGTTTAATCGGTGGAATGGTTATCCGTATAGGCGACAGGGTTGTGGACAGCAGCATCAAAACAAAACTTGATGAGTTATCCAGGGATTTATTAAAAACCCGGCTTGCCTGATGAAAAGAAAGAAGGTGGGTTAGCTCCATGAATTTAAAACCAGAGGAAATCAGCTCTGTTATAAAAGAACAGATAAAAAGATATTCTGCTGAACTTGACGTTTCAAATATTGGTACAGTAATACAGGTAGCTGACGGAATTGCCAGAATACATGGTCTTGAAAAGGCTATGCAGGGAGAACTTCTTGAATTTCCGGGAGAAATATATGGAATGGTACTGAATCTTGAAGAAGATAATGTGGGTGCCGTATTGCTTGGAGATGCAAAGAATATTAATGAAGGCGATACCGTAAAAACAACGGGACGTGTTGTAGAGGTTCCGGTCGGTGATGTGATGACCGGACGTGTGGTAAATGCACTTGGACAGCCGATTGACGGAAAAGGACCAATACAGGCTAAGAATTTCCGTCAGATTGAAAGAGTGGCATCAGGTGTAATCTCAAGAAAATCAGTAGATACACCGCTTCAGACAGGTATCAAGGCTATAGATGCCATGGTTCCTATCGGAAGAGGTCAGAGAGAATTAATAATAGGTGACCGTCAGACGGGTAAAACGGCAATAGCCGTTGACACAATTATTAATCAAAAGGGTCAGAATGTACATTGTATATATGTTGCCATAGGTCAGAAGGCATCTACCGTGGCAAATATTGTTAAGACACTTGAGGACTATGGTGCAATGGATTATACAACTATAGTAGTATCTACAGCAAGTGAACTTGCACCATTACAGTATATAGCTCCATATTCAGGATGTGCCATAGGTGAGGAATGGATGGAAAAGGGAGAAGATGTACTTATAGTGTATGATGATTTAAGCAAACATGCTGCGGCATACCGTACACTTTCATTGCTTCTTCGTCGTCCGCCGGGTCGTGAGGCATATCCGGGTGATGTATTCTATCTTCACTCAAGACTACTGGAGAGAGCTGCAAGATTATCAGATGAACTTGGAGGCGGTTCCCTTACTGCACTGCCAATTATTGAGACACAGGCAGGTGACGTATCAGCATACATCCCGACAAATGTAATATCAATTACTGACGGACAGATATATCTGGAAACAGAGATGTTTAATGCAGGATTCAGACCAGCCGTAAATGCAGGACTTTCTGTATCCCGTGTAGGTGGTGCGGCACAGATAAAAGCTATTAAGAAACTGGCAGCTCCTATCCGTGTGGAACTGGCACAGTACAGAGAACTTGCATCATTTGCACAGTTTGGTTCAGAACTTGATGCAGATACAAAAGAAAAGCTTGAACAGGGTGAAAGAATAAAAGAGATTCTTAAACAGCCACAGTATAAGCCAATGGCAGTAGAATATCAGGTAATTATTATATATGCTGCTACCAAAAAGTATTTACTGGATATTCCGGTTGATGAAATATTGCGATTTGAAAAGGAATTATTTGAATTCATTAAGACAAAGTATCCGGATATTCCTGAGAATATAAAGAAAACGAAAGAATTAAATCAGGATGTTGAAGAAGAACTTGTAAAGGCAATCAAGGAGTTTAAAGAAAATTTCAATGCGAAATAGTTTTCGGCAGAAGTTCTTTACAAAGTTTTAAATTAGGAAGGCGGTGAGTGTTCATGGCGTCAATGAGTGATATTCAGAGACGTAAAACAAGTATACAGAGTACAGGACAGATTACAAAAGCCATGAAACTGGTTGCTACTGTAAAACTTCAGAAGGCAAGGACAAATGCCGAGAATTCAAAACCTTATTTTGACCATATGTATGAGGCGGTAAAGAATATGCTGTCACGTTCCGGCAATCTGGACCATAAATATCTAAAGGCAGGTAAGAGCAGTAAAAAGGCAGTGATTGTGATTACTTCCAACAGAGGTCTTGCGGGAGGATATAATTCTAACGTAGTTAAACTGCTAACAAATAATCCTGATTTTTCAAATGAGCAGGTGGTAGTATACAATGTGGGCAGAAAAGGCAGAGAAGTATTTGTCCGAAAAGGATATGACATCAGAGAAGACTTTTCTGATGTAATCAATGAGCCTATGTATGGGGATGCTATGGAAATATCAAAAAAAGTCCTGTCGGATTTTGAAAATGAGGAGTTTGGTGAGTTATATATAGCATATACGGTGTTTAAGAATACAGTAAGCCATATCCCTTCGCTTATTAAATTACTGCCGGTGTCGGCAGAAGAAGAGGGAATGGATGAAGATGAGAAGCTGGTTCTTATGAATTATGAACCATGTGCAGAGGAGGCTTTAGACATCATTATCCCTAAATATGTCAGCAGCCTTATATATGGTGCTTTAATGGAGTCTGTAGCCAGTGAAAATGGCGCCAGAATGCAGGCGATGGATTCGGCTACCAGCAATGCCGAAGATATGCTTGCAGATTTATCATTACTGTATAATCGTGCACGTCAGAGTTCGATTACGCAGGAATTAACAGAAATTATAGCCGGAGCAGAAGCGATATCTTAACATCCGGCATAGGAATAGGAGTGAGAAGATGGCAGAAAAAAATAGTAAGGATAGCCTTGGCAAAATCACTCAGATTGTAGGTGCTGTACTTGATATAAAATTCAGTTCAGGCAATCTGCCTGAAATATATGAAGCGGTAAATATAAAAAATGAGACTGGAACACTTGTAGTGGAGGTGGCACAGCATCTTGGTGATGATACAGTTAGATGTATAGCCATGGGTCCTACCGATGGTCTTGTCAGAGGTATGGATGCAGTGGCAACCGGTGCTCCAATTACGGTTCCTGTAGGTGACAACACACTGGGACGTATGTTTAATGTATTAGGTAATCCTATAGATGATAAACCGGTACCTCAGAAGGTGGACTATTTACCGATTCACAGAAAAGCACCTGCTTTTGAGGAACAGTCAACACAGGCAGAAATCCTTGAAACAGGAATAAAGGTGGTAGACCTTTTGTGTCCTTATCAGAAAGGTGGAAAAATCGGACTTTTTGGGGGTGCAGGAGTTGGCAAGACTGTTCTTATACAGGAACTTATAAGAAATATAGCTACAGAGCATGGAGGTTATTCCGTATTTACAGGTGTAGGTGAGAGAACCAGAGAAGGTAATGACCTGTATCATGAAATGATAGATTCAGGAGTTATCAATAAGACAACCATGGTTTTCGGACAGATGAACGAGCCGCCGGGAGCCAGAATGAGAGTTGGTCTTACAGGACTTACAATGGCAGAGTATTTCCGTGATCAGGGCGGTAAGGATGTACTGTTATTTATTGATAATATTTTCAGGTTTACACAGGCTGGTTCGGAGGTGTCAGCACTTCTTGGACGTATGCCTTCGGCAGTTGGTTATCAGCCTACATTACAGACAGAGATGGGTGCGTTGCAGGAACGTATCACTTCCACAAAGAACGGTTCCATAACATCTGTTCAGGCAGTATATGTTCCGGCAGATGACCTTACGGATCCGGCACCGGCAACTACGTTTGCACATCTGGATGCAACTACGGTATTATCACGTTCTATTGTTGAGCTTGGTATTTATCCTGCCGTTGACCCTTTGGAATCTACATCAAGAATCCTGGACCCGAGAATTGTGGGAGAGGAGCATTACAAGGTTGCAAGAGGTGTGCAGGAAATACTTCAGAAATATAAAGAACTGCAGGATATTATAGCGATTCTTGGTATGGACGAACTTTCAGAAGAGGATAAAGTTACAGTATCCAGAGCAAGAAAGGTGCAGAGATTTCTTTCACAGCCATTCTTCGTTGCAGGTCAGTTTACGGGACTTGAAGGAAGATATGTACCTATAAGTGAGACTATTCAGGGCTTTAAAGAGATTATTGAAGGAAAACATGATGATATTCCTGAGGGACATTTCTTAAATGCCGGAAGTATTGATGATGTATTGGCAAAGTGTGAAAAGAAAATCTAAGGCAGTAAAAGACACTGCCTAAGATTTTCTAAGTTTCACACCGAAGAATCGCCTTGGGGCGATTCTTCCTGATATAATTTTAGGTATTGTGGTGCCAACTTTTGTTGGCATGATTGGAAGTGTGAGAAGGAAATGACTGGGTTCGGAAAGACTTTAGTAAGTGTTTTCGGGTTTCACACTGCGGAAAGGGGCAGAATGTTACTATGGCAGATGAGAGTTTATTTTCATTACAGATAATTTCACCTGACAGGATATTTTACGAAGGTGAGGCATCCTTTGTAGAGATGGTTACAACAGAGGGTGAGATTGGTGTATATAAGAATCATATACCCATGACTAATATACTTGCTCCCGGAATTATAAGGATACATGAGCAGGATAATCTAAAAGAAGCTGCAATCCATGCGGGATTTGTAGAAATACTTTCTGACAAAATAATAGTAATGGCAGAGATTGCAGAATGGCCGGATGAAATTGATATGAACAGGGCAGAACAGGCACGTATAAGAGCTGAAAGAAGGATTCAGGGAGACGGTTCTGAGGTAAATATAGCCAGGGCAGAAGCGGCACTGAGAAGGTCTCTTACAAGGCTGGAGTTAAAGGGTAAATAATATTTTAAAATATGGGAACAGAATGCAGGAGTGTATTCTGTTCTTTATTTATTAAGAAATAATTTTGTATAATTTTTGCATAATTGTTAATCATCTACTAAAAGGAGGCAGATGATTAATGAAACATATTTTATTAAATATTGTAGCAATAATGGCAGCAATAGTAATAATTAATTGCTTTATAAAAGTAGATAATACTGATGAAATGGCTTTGGCAGAGGTTTTTCAGGAGGATATTTATTATGATATAAACAGTGATGTTGAAGCGACTGTATATATTGGAAATGAATATATAAATGATGAAGATAAAAGAGACACTATTATGGATATAGCAAATCGATTAGGAATAAAAGATGGGTATGAGTATATAACTGAAAAAACTGATACAGGATATTCAGTATCTTTAAAGAAAGATGCTGCAAAGGCAGATACTTGTATTAGAATGACAACTGTTGAAAAGGAGTTATCCGGTGGTCAGATTGCATTATCGCAATATATGTATATCAGGATAGATTTTCAGGGCTCACCTGAGAGTACTGCTTATTATAAAGAAAAACTTGATAATATACTTGAAAGTATGGGAATGTATGGAAGAGTATCAGTGAACTATAGGGGAAAGTGCAGGGGTAATTTGAGTATAGAGGAGAAAAATAACATTACTCTTGATATAATAAAGCAGTTAAAAGGAAAAGTGGTTGACAGCAAACGAACTGATGAAATATTTACCGTATATGGATATACAGAATATATTGGGGATTCTGTTGCTGTTAATGGAAAGAAGGCAAATCTGAATATTGCATTTAGTTATAATGAAGAAGAAAATGTTACAGAGATATATGTATCAGCACCAATAATAAGAACTGATTATTAAATCACAATTATCTTACAAATGCATATAGTAAATTAACGTAAGATTATAGAGGTGTTTTGATGGAGTCTATGTATATGCCGTATTATTCAACATCCCCATATTATGACATATTTGCAAGGAATAATGATGAAGCAAGAGACATGGTTTATATGCGTAAAATGTATCCACAGGCAATGAGGGAGATACAGGGTGTGGTAGATGATGAATGTGACAAAATGGAGTATGACGGAAGTTTAATGTTTGATGAGTATCCTGACAGATTGATGCTTGAGAGGCTTCATAGACATATATGTGAGCGGGTTGGAGATGAGTGCAAATCTATGGCTCAGTGCAAAGATAAAGAAATGGCTGATGATACCATATCAGTGATGCTGTGTAATGAAATGTGCAGGAGAAGAAACCGCAGAAGACGCTGTTGTTATTAATATTATTCTTATAGGATTTATACAAAAATAAGCGCTTCGTTGTTTTGACTATTTAAAGGGTCAAATATTATAAAGTTTGATGCTGATGTTTGACCCTTTCTAGATCAAATGTGTAACAGATTTTGAAAGAAAAATAATGTTACATGTTACTTTTAACATGCTGCATGATATAGGACATCCTCCATATAGTAATATTACTGAATTTGCAAATGTTGACTTAAAGATGATTTTGTAATAGAATAAAACTACCAAATAAAAGTCCAGCTAATAAATGTCAATAAAAAAATGAAAAATATTGGTTTAATTTTTTGGCTAAAAAAGGGCGCACTTACCCCTTGATGAAAATACCATTTTTTAAGATATTGTTGGGTCAGAATTACAGCACTTTATGCAGCTTTTTCGCATTTAGCAGCATTGTATTGTTTGATATGCTCCTGTGGAGTAATGATTTTAAAAGGTCTGTTATCTCTTAGTATTGCGAATATCATGTTGCATACTTTATGCGAAACAGCCCCCATTGCTACAAGCTTTGGTTTTGATTCACATTTCACCAGATAGTAATCACGAAGAACCGGATTTTTGGCTTCCCCTTTACGGGAGATACTGATACTTTGCAAGGTTAATGTGTGAATCACACGTCTGGCTATAGCAGAACCACGCTTAGACATTTGAATTTTTGTACCTTCAAATTTACCGGATTGTTTTACCGCAGGATCAAGACCAAAGTAAGCAAAAAGTTGCTTTGGCTTTGAAAATGCAGAAAAGTCACCAATCTCTCCCATGAGGGATACAGCTGATAAGAAGCCGGCACCTTTGAATGTTTCAATTAAGTGAATCTGTTTGACAAAGTCGGTATCCTCATTGGAATCAACAAGCTCATGCAGGGCATCAAGAATACAATTGATTTCTTCATCATATTTACGGATGAAATTGATATAAAGGCGAATACGCCTGATGTTGCTGTCTATGATGTAACCGAATTTGTTTGCTTCATTTGCAGCCTGAATAATGGCATTATACTTATTCTGAGCATATGTAAGTCCAAAATGTGCAGTTGATTTAATGGTGTTAATAATCTCCTGTTTGTCTGCTTTAAGAAAAGCAGATGGAGATGTATAAGTTTCCAATAATGTAAGAGATGTATTGACTGTAATCTTGGAAAAAATGCCAAGGTATTGAGGAAAAGCCATATGTAATTCGCCTTGAAGTTTATTCACATAAGCATTGCGGTTATCCATTAAGTCGTAGTATTCACGACACAGGTTACGGCAGTTTAATGCAAGGTCAGATGGCATAAGAGAAACTTTTAAATCAGGTTTCAAACCAACTAAAGCGGCCTTTTTGGAATCAAAACGATCATTATGTACTTTTCGTATATTGATATTTGTGCTATTCTTAGTGATGATAGGATTAATAACTGAGCAGTTAAAACCCTTATCACGAAGATAGCAGAAGAGTGGGTAATGATAAATTCCCGTGGATTCCAGGAAAATGCGGCTTTCCAAAGAATACAACTCTTCTGCTTCTTTTATTTTAGAAACAGCGGTTGTAAGGGAATCCATGCTACTATGCAGGATTTTATAAGGTTTTCCTATGAATTGTTGGTTCGGAAGTGCGACAGACATCCAAGAGAAGTCAGCACCAACATCAATACCAACAGAGATGAATAATTCATCAAGATTAAAAATCACTTTGTTTGACATGAGCAACAGCTCCTTTCTGATAGGAATCCATTTCCAATCTGGCAGGTACACAACCTAGCGTGTTATTCGGGTATTGCCTTCCGGCTCCCAACCAGCTAAAACATAAAACCCTGTCGAATGGACTAATTGACTTTCTGGTAGGTATCGGCTGAAGAATCAGCTTCCCAAGGAGGAATACATTATTTGTCCTATCCTAAGAGATAATACCTTATGTTTTATCCGATGTCTATCAGGAACCGTCAGACATAATAATTATTAGTATAACATCTGATGAAGGAAGAACACCTTCTTCTGTTATCAGTAAGAAATGAAATATAGAAACTTGTTAATCAAGTAGTCTTATTGACTACATCATTATTATACTAGGAGGAA
>JAAVHZ010000034.1 GCA_014799465.1 Lachnospiraceae bacterium
ATTAGTATAACATCTGATGAAGGAAGAACACCTTCTTCTGTTATCAGTAAGAAATGAAATATAGAAACTTGTTAATCAAGTAGTCTTATTGACTACATCATTATTATACTAGGAGGAGAATTTTTGATGAAAACAAAAGAACAAATAATTGAATTTATCAAAAAGCAGAAGACAGCTTTTATTGCTTCTGTGGATGAAGTCGGATTTCCTAATATAAAAGCTATGTTTGCACCACGTAAAATAGATGGAAATTGTTTTTACTTTACAACAAATATGTCTTCTATGCGTTCACGTCAGTTCAAGATGAATCCAAAGGCAAGTATTTATTTTTATAACAGAGGACGTTTTCGGTATGAAGGCATAATGCTTACAGGTACAATGGAAGTATTGGAAGACGAAGAAACAAAGAAAGAAATATGGCGTACAGGCGATACAATGTTTTATAAACAGGGTGTGACTGACCCTGATTACTGTGTGTTAAAATTTACGGCAGTAAAAGGCAGACACTATTGTGATTTGAAAACGGAAAGTTTTAATATTGAAGAATTAGATTGATATAAAAAAATATTGCAAAATATTGAGTTTTGTATTAGAATGTCGCTATAAGAGCGTGAGAAGAAAATCTCACAGCGTGAAGGAATTCACACAAAATAATTTCATGTGCCGGTTATTCCGGTGGGTTAAAGTGTTGATGAAAACTACGGTTTATGAATATCTTCAGAGAGCCGGCGGGTGGTGTGAGCCGGTGTTAGGATGAGCCTTTCCATTTTCGGAGCTTCGGTGAAAGCCGGTGGTGGTATCCACTATAGATACTAAAATTAAGTGGTTGTCTGCATGTCAGGCAGCAATATGGGTGGCAACGCGGAGTCTATTCGTCCCATGTGTTATATTCATGGGATGAGTGGACTTTTTTGGACATTATCCCAAATAATATAGATAAGGAAGGAGAAAAAATATGTTAGATTTAAAATTTGTCAGGGAGAATCCTGATATAGTAAAGCAGAATATTAAAAATAAGTTTCAGGACAGTAAGCTTGAATTGGTGGACGAGGTTATATCACTTGACGCCCAGAGCAGGGCAGCAAAGCAGGAGGCAGATAATTTAAGAGCTGAAAAGAATAAAGTGTCAAAGCAGATAGGTGCATTTATGGCACAGGGCAAAAAAGAAGAAGCAGAGGAAGCTAAAAGGAAGGTGACGGATGCATCGGCACATCTTGCAGAACTTGAGGCTAAGGAAAGAGAGCTGCAGGAAAAAGTTACAAAGATAATGATGGTAATACCGAATATTATTGATCCAAGCGTTCCGATTGGAAAAGATGACAGTGAAAATGTAGAAATACAGAAGTATGGTGAACCGAAAATACCTGATTTTGAGATTCCATACCATACAGAAATTATGGAGAAATTTGACGGAATAGACTTGGATTCTGCACATAAAGTTGCAGGAAATGGTTTTTACTATCTTATGGGTGATATTGCAAGACTGCATTCAGCAGTAATATCATATGCCAGAGACTTTATGATAGACAGAGGATTTACTTATTGCATACCGCCGTTTATGATAAGAAGCAATGTGGTTACAGGGGTAATGAGTTTTGCAGAAATGGATTCAATGATGTATAAAATAGAAGGAGAAGATTTATACCTTATCGGAACCAGTGAACATTCAATGATTGGAAAATTTATAGATACAATTATTCCTGAGGAAACACTTCCAAAGACTCTTACAAGCTATTCACCGTGTTTCCGTAAGGAAAAAGGTGCACATGGTCTGGAAGAAAGAGGAGTGTACCGTATACACCAGTTTGAAAAGCAGGAAATGATAGTGGTATGTAAGCCTGACGAAAGCAAGATGTGGTTTGACAAATTATGGCAGAATACAGTGGATTTGTTCCGTTCTCTTGATATTCCGGTAAGAACATTGGAGTGCTGTTCAGGAGACCTTGCAGACTTAAAAGTTAAATCTATTGATGTGGAAGCATGGTCACCAAGACAGAAAAAATATTTTGAGGTGGGAAGTTGTTCTAATCTGGGAGATGCACAGGCAAGAAGGCTGAAGATAAGAGTGAAGGCTGAAGACGGAAGTAAATACTTTGCACATACCCTTAATAATACGGTGGTGGCACCGCCAAGAATGCTGATTGCATTTCTTGAGAATAACCTTAATGCAGACGGAACTATTAATATACCGGAAGCTTTAAGACCATATATGGGTGGAAAAGATAAGATAGAATAAAAGTATATTATAATACAGGGTGTCTTAATACAGCAGTGAATATCAGCTTATTTTGGCACCCTGACAATGTGATGGCAGAAGTGGAAGGACACAAAATGTACATACTTTTGACAAAAATTTGTCATATACATTATCTATAATGTACAATTATGTGATTTTAGTATAAAGGAGGAAATAGAGTTGATAGAAGTAAAAAATCTGGTTAAAAAATATGGAAATCATACAGCTGTGGATAATTTGAATTTCACGGTTGAGTCAGGTAAAATCTATGGATTTCTCGGACCTAACGGTGCAGGAAAATCCACTACCATGAATATAATGACCGGATACATAGGAGCTACAGAAGGAGATGTAATTATAGATGGTCACAGCATTTCGGAAGAACCGGGAGAGGCAAAGAAACATATTGGTTATCTTCCGGAAATTCCACCACTGTATACAGATATGAAGGTGCTTGAATATCTTAAATTTGCAGCAGAATTAAAAGGCATTGAAAAGGGTAAGAGGGCAAAAGCAATAACAAATGCAATGAATCTTACTAAGCTTACAGATGTGTCACATCGTCTTATTAAAAACCTTTCTAAAGGATATAAGCAGAGAGTCGGACTGGCACAGGCAGTTTTAGGGATGCCGGAAATAATTATTCTGGATGAGCCGACAGTAGGTCTTGATCCAAAACAGATTATTGAGATAAGAGATATGATAAAGAAACTTGGTAAAAAGCATACAGTAATTTTAAGTTCACATATACTGCAGGAAGTCAGTGCCGTATGCGATGAGGTCATGATTATATCACATGGTCAGATGGTGGCGTGTGATACACCTGAGAATCTGGAAAAGATAATGGAAGATACTTCAAAAATTACCATAAAAGTAAAAGCATCAAAAAAAGATATAGACGGTGCATTGAAGGATATTATGGGAATTGATAAGATAGAATACAAGAACAGCTCAGAACAAGATGTTGTGGAAGTTATAGTTACTACAGACGTAAGTGTAGATATAAGAGAAAAGCTGTTTTATGCATTTGCTGAAAATAATCTTGCTGTTATTGAAATGTATTCATATAAAATGTCACTTGAGGATGTATTCCTTAAGCTTACATCAGGAAACAAGAAAGTAGTGAATAAGGTTAAACGTGCCGGTAAATCAAAAAAGGAAGACAAATCAAATAAAAAAGAAAAAAATGAAGAAATGGAGGATGAGGAATAATGACAGCCGTTTTTAAAAGAGATTTAAAATCATATTTCAGTTCAATGATTGGATGTCTGTATATTGCATTCATCATTTCATTAGTAGGTATATATTTTTCGTTTTATAACATGAAAGGCGGCTATCCGTATTTTGGGGATGTATTAAACAGCATTTCTTATATAGTATTTCTTGCACTTCCAATACTTACAATGAGAAGCTTTTCAGATGAAATAAGAACTAAGACAGACCAGATTCTGTATACTTCAAGGGTTTCCATAGGAAAGATTGTAATGGGAAAATATTTGTCTATGGTTACGGTATTTGCATTTCCTATATTGGTATTATGTTTATGTCCGCTTGTGATTTCTAAGTTCGGAAACCATGATTTCAAAGGTGACTATGCATGTATACTGGCTGTATTTTTAATAGGATGTGCATATATTGCAATGGGAATGTTTATATCATCATTGACAGAAAGTCCGATTATTGCTGCAGTTATTACTTTTGCCATATTATTGGTATTGCAGATGATGACAGGTATAACCAGTTTTATTCCGGCATCTGAGTTTGGTTCGTTTATCGGGTGTATTCTGATAGTTATTGCAGCGGCACTTATATACTTCTCACTTGCTAAAAATGGAGTGGCAGCGGCTGTGTTATGCGTTGCAGGAATATCAGTACTTGTTATATTATATTTTGTTAAAGGTTCGGTTTATTCAAATCTGCTTCCGTCAATTCTTAACAAGATACCATTAACAGTATCACTAAATAATTTTTCTTTAAAGACTTTTGATGTGACAGCTATTATATATTATATATCAGTAGGATGTCTGTTCGTGTTTTTAACATCACAGTCAATCCAGAAGAGAAGATATAGTTAGGAGAGTGCAGAGAATGAAAGGATTAAATATAAAAGGCTCATTTAAGTCAGGGAGCTTTAAAAAGGGGACTTACAGTGCGGGACTCTCAGCCATGGTAATAGCTGTGGTCATAGTTATTAATCTTGTGGCAGGTCAGCTTCCGGAATCGGTAAGGTCCATAGATATGAGCAGTCAGAAATATTATACTATCGGTGACTCGACAAAGAAGATATTGAAAAATCTTAAGGATGATATTACTATATATCAAATGACCAAGAATGGAAATGAAGATTCAAGAATTAAAAAGCTTTTAGAAACTTACAAATCCGGTTCAGACAAGATAAAAGTTGAGACACTTGACCCGGATTTGCAGCCGGGCGTAGTTACAAAATATGAAGCTACACAGGCAACAGACAATAGTCTTATAGTTGTAAATGGTGACAGACACAAGTTAATTGATTACAGTGAAATATATGTGCAGGACTATTCACAGTATTATACAACGGGTGCTACATCATCATCATTTGACGGTGAAGGAAGGATAACATCAGCAATTAATTATGTAACAACTGATAATCTTCCAAAAATGTATACATTATCAGGCCACAGTGAACAGCAGTTAAGCCAGACTATTACGGATGCTGTAGAAAAACAGAATATTTCCACAGAAGAGCTGAATCTTCTTGCATCACAGGATGTGCCTGAGGATTGTGATGTACTTGCAATTATATGTCCGGGCACAGACTGCAGTGAGGAAGAGGCAGAGTCTATAATTTCTTATCTTGAAGCAGGTGGTAAAGCACTTATTGTAATGAACTATCAGGGTAATGAGCAGCCTAATTTTAATAAAGTGTTGGAAGCATACGGAGTCAGACTTCAAGACGGATATGTGATTGAAAATGATCAGAATTACTATTATCAGTACGGATATTATCTGCTTCCGGAAGTAGCACAGCATGATATTACATCTTCATTTTATGGAAAAATGTATGTAATGGCGCCAATGTCACAGGGTATTGTAAAATTATCTGAAGCAAGAAGTACTTTACAGATAGAAGACCTTATCACAACTACAGAGGATTCTTATGCAGATGTAGATTACGGAGAGAGTTCAGCACAGGATGGAAATTATGCAAAAGCAGAAGATGACGTTGACGGACCATTCTCGTTGGCAGTAGCAATTACTGAATCGGCAGATGATAAAGAGACAAAATTAGCAGTATATGGTTCATATTTAATGTTTGCCGAAAATATAACCAATTCATTTTCATTAGGTAATGTTGAAATGTTTACTAATTCATTATCATGGATGTGTGGTGAAACAGGAAATATTGTAGCCATAGAGGCAAAATCAATGGATGTGCAGCAGAACACCATAGCTACAAGTAAGAGTAATCTGTGGACTGCAGTCTTCGTGGCAATCATACCTCTTGTTGTTATTATTACAGGATTTGTTGTATGGTATAGAAGGAGAAGAGCATAATGAAGAAAAAGAAGGTCATGCCGTTTATTATTCTGGCAGTTTTATTTGTTGCTTTAATTATTTCATATTCTTTTCTTGTAAAATATAATAAAGAGCAGGAAGAGACTACAGCCGAAGAGACTGAAAGTATTATAAGTTGTCAAAGCAGCAGTATTTTAAATGTAAGTATTACCAATTCTTCAGGCACAATGAAGTTTGATTATGATATATCCGGTTCTGTATGGAAATATACTGATGATGAGGCATTTCCGTTAGAAGAATCATATATAACATCATTACTTGACAATGCATGTGCATTGAATGCAGCAAGGCATCTGGAAGATACTCTTGATAATATTTCAGAGTATGGACTTGATAACCCGCAGTACACATTGAGTATATCGGGAGATGAAGTGACAGATGTCACTCTGTATATAGGTGATTCTAATTCCACAGGCAATTATTATGCATATCTTGACGGAAGCAGTACGGTTTATATGATTGACAGCACTCTTCCTGAAGCTTTGGGAAAATCACTTAATGATATGGTAAAACTTGAGGAATTACCTTCTGTATCAACTTCAGATGTGTATAGCATTGAATTTAACGGCAATACATATGAATACTTTGAAGGCGGCAATCCGCAATATGATTATACCAATTCAAATAATTGGTTTAAGAAGATGGATGATGGTTCATATAAGGCAATGGATACAGAAGAAATTAATAATGTATTAACTTCAATTACAGGTATTGCATATACCGGATGTGCGGATTATAATGTTACACAAGAAGAACTGACACAATATGGTCTTGATGAAGCAAATGCAAAGAAGATAGTAGAGAGATATTATGTAACTGAATCAGGTACATCAGAGGAACAGTCAGAATCTTCTTCAGAAACAGAATCAGAGACAGAAGACAATACTGTTAAAGTACCACATGAAATAACATTTTATGTAGGCAGCAAAAATGAAGATGGAAATTACTATGTTAAATCATCAGAAGGAACAGCGGTGAATCTGGTTGTGGCAGATACTATTGATGCAATACTGGGTGCAGAGGAAACTTCGCTTATCAGTAAAAACGTATTATCAATCAATTTGGACATAGTTAAATCAATGATTGTTGCGGCAAATGGCAAAACATTTAATGTGGTTGAGAATGGAGAAGTTACCGATACAGATAAATATGATTCTTTATATCAGGATATTAATGCGGTTACTGCTGAAAGTACAATATCTGATAGTACGGCAATACAACCGGTTCAGCCGGAACTGACAGTGACATATACTGTTGATTCAGAATATTTTAACACTGTTACCATGGAATATACACAATATAATGGAAGTTTTTATCAGGTTACAATAAACGGAAATACAGAACTGTTGGTAGTTAAGTCGGCAGTGGATAATATCATCAGCAAGTTACAGCAGATAGAGTGAAGATAAAATTTTTTGTATTGTTTATATAGTGTTGTCAGCACGCATGAAAAGTGTGAACATCACAGGAAATGAGGAGTGTTATGAAAAGAAATAAAACCATGATGCAGTATTTTGAGTGGTATCTTCCTGCTAACCGGAGTTTGTGGAAAAGGGTAGCAAAAGATGCAGCAAGTCTTAGTGAACATGGTATAACAAGTGTATGGCTTCCTCCGGCATATAAAGGTGCCGGAGGGGTAAAAGATGTAGGTTATGCAGTATATGACCTGTATGATTTGGGGGAGTTTAATCAAAAAAATACCATATCAACAAAGTATGGTACTAAAGATGAATATTTAGATGCAGTAAGGGAATTACAGAAAAATAATATTGAAGTTTTAGCTGATATAGTTCTGGGACACAGAATGGGTGCTGATGAAAAGGAACGTATATTTGCTTATGGTCAGGATGTGATGGACAGAAACCGTGAGATAGAAGGTAAGCGTAAGATTACGGTATGGACTAAGTTCACTTTTCCGGGAAGAAATAACAAATATTCTGATTTTAAATGGGATTGGACTAACTTTCATGCTACAGATTATGATGCAAAGAGTAAAGAAAGTGGAATATACAGATTCATAGGTAAAGAATGGGATAATGATGTGGACGGAGAATTCGGAAATTATGATTATCTTATGGGTGTGGATTTGGATATGAGCGACCCGGAGGTTCTGGAAGAACTGGACAGATGGGGAAAATGGTACTATGATTTTACAGGAGTTGACGGATTTAGGCTTGATGCGGTAAAACATATAGATTTCAGCTTTTTTAAAGTCTGGTTGGGAAAAATCAGGGAATATTCCGGAAAAGATATATTTGCAGTCGGAGAGTATTGGAATGCAGAACTGTCTATATTAGAGAATTATATAGAAAAGTCAGAAAGAGCTTTATCACTTTTTGATGTACCGCTTCATTTTAATATGCATTATGCATCTATAAGCAACGGTTACTATGATATGAGATATATATTAAAAAATACTCTTGTAGGAAAAGAACCGGAACTGGCGGTAACTTTTGTAGATAACCATGATACCCAGCCGGGGCAGGCTTTGGAGTCATGGATACTTGAATGGTTCAAACCTCATGCATATTCTATTATACTGCTTCGGGATACAGGGTATCCATGTGTATTTTTTGGAGATTATTATGGTATACCTCACAATAAGTTCAAACCTGTAAAATCACTTGAAAGGCTTATTGAACTACGCAGGGATAATGCATATGGAAGACAGCATGATTATTTTAATAATAAGAGTATTGTAGGATGGACAAGGGAAGGCGTTGAGGAAATGCCTGAATCAGGACTGGCAGTTATTATGACTGTAAGTACCGGAGGAACTAAGAAAATGTATGTAGGAATACATTATGCAGGATGTACATTTTATGATGCACTTGGAAATGTAGAAGATAAGGTTGAAATTGATGATAAAGGCTTTGGTAAATTTGAAGTAAAAGATGGAAGTGTATCTGTATACATACCAGATTCGGGAAGTGTGGCAGGTGATTATGATGAAACCTATAATGACCCAAAAGAAGTAGGTGCATTAGATGAAGTAAATGATTCATATGAGCCGGAAGATGAGTCAGAAGATGAGCCGGAAGATAAACCAGAGAATAATATATCAGATGAAGATGATTCAGATGATAATAAGGGCGAACAGAATTAACTGTTCGCCTGTTTTTTTGCTATCATTTGTGACAATCGTCGGATAGTCTCTATTTTCTGTATATCTTTTTGAGACATATTTGTTTTAAGTACACTTAATATTAAATCAGTTTCAGCATCGGTAAATGTTATCCCGTTTCTGTTTGCATCAGAAGCAGATTTTAAGAAAAAAGGTATAAGTTCATCACTCTTTTTTTTCTCTGCCTGAGATAATATATCAGTAAGGATATTTAACTTTTCTTTAGAAATGCCTTTAAGGCTTGGATGGCTTTTCCAATCAAAAGAGTTCATATTTCCTCCATTTTTATTTATTTAATCCAAACATAAGTGAGCAACTGTCGAGCAGTGTCTGTTGTTCAGGGGACAGCATGGCACGCAGTGTGTTTGCAATATTGAATTGATTGTTATCATTATTGTTATTGCTATTTTCACTATCACTTTTGCTTGAATGGGAAAGATTGAATGCACATGCAATATTATATAGGAAATCTAATTGTTCTTTTTCTGAATCATTGCAAAATGGTTTGATACAATTCACCATTTCAGCAAGATTGTCATTTGTATTGCCATTTACCGAACAAATTCCCATAGTCTCTTCAGGAGCTCCATCAAACAGATGAATGGTATTTTTAAGTTCCTGAAATTTTACAAAAAGAGATATGACTTTTTGTTCACTGACGGGAATATAGGGTAAAGCAGATTTTATAATTTGGAACTGCCTTGATGAAATGGCATTGTCAAATGGTGTGATTTGTTCAATGTTAGAATCCATGGTTTACCTCCTAAGATATTATTAGTTATATATATTCGTATAGTGCTATACATATGAAAGGTAAAATTCCAGACACATCAAAATAACAAATACATTTTGTGATTCCAACATTGAAAGGCAGTCAAGATCACACTCATATATTGTATCAGGAGTTTCTATTAAAGTATATTTCCGCTCCATTTTAACCTCCATTATAAGAGGGAAATGCAAAAGCATTTCCCTGTTTTAAAGGATTTTTTATTAGCAGCCACAGCCTAAAAATCCATTGTTGCCGCCACATCCGCAGAGGAGAAGTAAAATTATAAGAATGCTGCAGTCGTTACCGCATCCATTTCCATTTCCCCATCCGTTGTCACCACCGCAGCACAGTAAGATAAGTATGATGAATATGCAGTTACAGCTTCCGTTGTTACCTCCACATCCACAGTTACATCCACCACAGTTTGTTGCAGCTAAATCACTCATATTTGTTCCTCCATAAATTTTGATTACAGTTAATATTATGTGGCAGGGCTTGACTAGTTGCACAATAATTTTTAAAATATTTAAAAGAATTCAGAGGACAGGCAAAGGAGAAGGTTATGATACATTTATATTATGGAGAAGGAAAGGGAAAAACTACTGCAGCAGCAGGGCAGGCACTCAGGGCAGCAGGAAATGGAATGAAAGTGGTATTTACACAGTTCCTTAAAGGAAGTATATCAGGAGAGATAAATATACTGAAAAATATTGAAGGTATAGTTATATTAAGGAATGACAGAGATATGGGATTTTTGAAATCTATGAGTGGGGATGAAATTAAACAGGTTACAGAGATGCACAATAACAATTTTAGAAAATCAATAGAACTTATTTATGGCGGTAAATATGATATGCTTGTACTTGATGAAATATGTGCGGCATATGAGATGGGAGTTATAGATGTAAAAGAGGTTGAAAGTTTTATCAGCAGCAAACCAAATCAGGCGGAGATTATACTGACAGGGAGAAATCCGGCAGATATATTTATGGAAAGTGCGGATTATATAACAGAAATGTGCAAAATAAGGCATCCCTTTGATAAAAATGTGCAGGCACGCAGAGGAATAGAATATTAGAATAAATTTGTTGACAAAGTAAATTAGAGGAAGTATAATAGACACAATTTTAACTAAGATTAATGTTAAATGTCGAAAATATACAATATTTATAATCTTAATTTAAGTATAATAAATGTATTGAAGGAAGGAGCGAAGATTATGCATACACAGAATATAATTTTTATAACTAAATATAAATTGTATTTTAAAGAGTGACATAATTATAGCTTCGCATATTTTTATGAAAGAGTATGATTTTGTTGGTCATACTCTTTTTTTATACATTAATGACAGGAGGAAAAGTAAGTGATAGAAGTAAAAGATTTAAAAAAGGAATTTAAAAAAACTATAAAGTCACCGGGACTTAAGGGGTCAATACAGTCATTGTTTCACAAAAAAACAGAGATTGTAAAGGCGGTTGACGGATTAACATTTAATGTAGGTGAGGGGGAAATACTGGGATTCATAGGTCCTAACGGAGCAGGTAAATCTACAGCAATAAAAATGCTTACAGGAATACTTACTCCCACAAGTGGAACTCTTAATATAAATGGTCAAATACCATACAAGAACAGAAAAAAGTATGTTAAGGAAATTGGAGTAGTATTTGGTCAGAGAACACAGTTATGGTGGGATTTGCCGCTTACGGAGACATATAGTGTACTTAAGGAAATCTATATGATAGATGATAATAAATTTAAAGAAAGAATGGAGTTTCTTAATGATGTTCTGGAACTTGAGGATTTTATTAAAAGTCCGGTAAGAACATTGTCACTGGGTCAGCGTATGAGGGCAGATATTGCAGCATCAATGCTTCACAGTCCAAAGGTATTGTTTCTGGATGAGCCAACCATAGGACTTGATGTGGTTGTAAAGGATAACATAAGAAAGGCAATTAACCAGATAAATAAACAGGATAAGACTACAATAATACTTACAACCCATGACTTAAATGATATTGAAATGCTTTGTGAACGTATTGTCATGATAGATAAGGGAAAAATGGTATATGATGGAAGTCTTTCAAAAATGAAAGATACATATGGAAAAATGAGGGAAGTGGATATATCATTAAATGATAAAGGGGAGGCTGACAAATTTGATTTGGAAGCGGCATTTAAATTTGAGGAAGATGATTATGACATAGAACTGAAGGGGAATAAGATGATACTTAAATTTAATTCAGCAAAAGCAAGTATTCCTGATATGTTAGACTACATACTTAAAACGGCAGGTGTACGCGATATTGCCGTAAAAGATGCTGATATTGAAGAAATAATAAGGAGAATTTACAGAAGCGAGGTGAATCTGGATGAACAGCATTAAAAAAGTAAAAAGAATGTATGGTGCATTTACAAATGCGGGAATTCAGGATTTTATTGCATACAGAGCGAGCTTTGTAGGATTTTTTCTGGGTGAGATATTGATTTGTTTTGTAATGTATTTTATATGGAAGGCGGTTTACGCATCTGCCGGAAATTCAACGTTTATGGGATTTTCAATGGTAGATATGATGGTATATATTTTTCTTACAAATATAGCAGGTTTTCTGACCGGTACGGATTCAACATATTCAATAGCAGAAGAAATAAAGGACGGCAGTATTATAATGCGTCTTATAAAGCCTGTAAAGGTTGATTTAAGTTTTCTCTTTTTTGAGCTTGGGAATAAGGTTATGATAATATCCTGTGTGTTTATTCCGGTTATATTGGGACTTGAGATATACAGATATGTAATGCTCGGATATGTGGCATTTAATCCTATAAGGCTGATATTGTTTATGTTTAGCATATCCATAAGCTATCTGCTGGCATTTTATCTCAACCTTATATTTGGATATCTGGCGTTTTTCCTTTTGAATCTTTGGGGATTTAACATATTAAAGGAATCTATTATAAAGTTTTTTTCAGGAGCCATAATACCGCTTGCTTTTTTTCCGGAAGTTGTGAGGAATATATTTGAATATCTGCCATTTGCCTCGCTTACATATACACCTGTAATGATATATATGGAGAAATATAATGGAAGTACATTACTATTGAATCTGGGTCTTCAGCTATTATGGCTTTCGTTTTTTATCTGGCTGAGTAAACTTATCTGGAAATGGGCTGAAAGACGTTTGGCAGTACAGGGCGGATAGTGTCATCACACTAAGGAAAGGAGAAGAAAAATGAGGTTTTTAAGATTATATAAAACATTTGTTAAACAGCATTTGAAAAACTTAATGGAATACAGAGTTGACTTTCTGACCGGAGCTATGAGTTTTATGATTAATCAGGTTACAAACATATTGTTTATAAGCATAATTTTTGGTCAGATTCCGGAGCTGGCAGGTTGGAGTTATTATGAGATAATATTTATATATGGATTTTCACTTCTGCCAAAAGGACTGGATCACTTTACATCGGATAATCTATGGAAGGTGGCATATTTTATAGTCAGAAAAGGGGATTTTGATAAATATCTGACAAGACCTATTAATCCTTTGGTTCATGTTATTATAGAGAATTTCCAGTTTGATGCATTAGGAGAATTTGTAACAGGAGTAGTTTTGTTTACATATTCTTCTATAAAATTGGGTATTTATTTTACACCTTTGAAAATTTTGCTGCTTATAATAGCTGTTGTATTTGGAATGTTTATATTTACTAGTATTAAGATAGCATGTGCCGCCATTGCCTTTTGGGTAAAAAGAAGCGGAAGTATTCTTCAGGTTTTATATATGTCCAGTGATTTTGCACGATATCCTGCTACTATATACAGTAAAGGGGTAAGATTTGTAATATCTTATGTAATACCATTTGCATTTACATCATATTACCCTGCAAGCTACTTTTTAAGGGGAGGAAATCCTTTATACTGTATTGGAGGAACAGTAGTAATATCAGGTGTATTTATGCTGGTAAGTATTCTGATATGGAACAGAGGTATTATTGCATATGAGAGTGCCGGAAGTTGAAAATGTACTAAGACAACACTTACTTTAGCCGTAGCTGAAGTAAGTGTTTTTCTATTTTCAGCTATAATGTATAGTCTGTCAAATTATAAATGGCATGGCTGAACTGTTACTATAAAATATCAATATCATATATAAAATGTTGCAATATCTGACGCAGTGTGGTATCATATTAATATGAAAGGAGGAATCAAAATTATTGAAAAGCACAAATGAATTAAATGCAGATATACAGGCAAAGAATTACTGGAGGGACAATGAAAGGTTTGCAGATTTTTTAAACAGTGTTTGCTTCGGCGGGAAAGAAGTAATACAGCCTGACAGACTTAAAGATGCAGACACAGAAGAGGCTGTAAGTTATATAAAAGATGATCAGCTAAAGAATATTGTAAGGTATAGGGATGTAATAAAGGAATATGGCAGTGACATGGAGTTTATATTCATGGGTCTTGAAAATCAGACAAAAGTACACTATGCCATGCCTGTAAGAACACAATTATATGATGTGCTGAGATATGTGAAACAATGTAAAATCATAGAGGAATCACATCGAAAGAATAAGGAACTTAAAAGCAGTGATGAATTTTTGTCAGGCATGAAGTCCACAGACAGGTTAAAAGCTGTAATTACCATAGTATTATATTATGGGGAAGATGATTGGGATGGGGCGGTAAAATTAAGTGATATGCTTGATGTTCCTAATGAAATGAAACAATTTGTAAATGATTATAATATTCATCTTTTCCAGATAAAAGACCTAAAAGGTGATATGTTTAAAAATAAAGATAACAGTCAATTGTTTACACTTGTAAACGAATTTTATGGAAGTAAAAAAGGTCAGATAAATATTAATGAGTTAAATAATAAGTATGCCGGTATGGAAATATGGTGGGAAACACTTGCTGCAATAGGTGCTATAACAAGAACAGAAAAAATCATACAACAGGCAATATATAACAAAGGAGGCAGGATAAAAATGTGCAGGGCATTAGATAATCTTATGAGTGAAGCAAGAACAGAAGGAAGAATAGAAGGACAGGTAAAGGCTATTGATAATATAGTGTTAAAATTGAATCTTACGGCAGATAAAGCTTGTGATGTAATCGGAATCACATTTAAAGAGTATTGTGATTATAAAAAGGAAGTGCGATAAATATATAATCCCCACTGACATTTTGCTATAAAGCCAATGCCGGCAGGGATTTTAATGTTCTAGTTTTCTTCAAGATATTTTTTGTTTATCTCTATAACTTTTTCCATGGCATCTTTACCCGGAGCACCAATAGTAACACGTTTATCAACGCAGGTTTTAATGCTTATGGCATCATAAATATCATCTTCAAATACAGGGCTTATTGCTTTGTACTCATCAATGGTCATATCATCAAGAGATATATTTTTTTCAATACAGAAAAGTACAAGCTGACCAACTATCCCGTGGGCATCACGGAAAGGAACACCATGGTTTACAAGGTAATCTGCTGCATCAGTGGCATTGGTAAAACCATGCCTGGCACTGTTTTCCATAACTGATTTATTAAACTTAATTGTATTAAGCATTCCTGTAAAAAGACTTATGCAGCCTTTAACGGTATCAAATGCATCAAAAGAAAGCTCTTTATCCTCCTGCATATCTTTATTATAAGCAAGGGGAATACCTTTCATAGTAGTAAGAATTGACATTAAGGCACCATATACACGACCTGTTTTTCCTCGTACAAGTTCTGCAATATCAGGGTTTTTCTTCTGAGGCATTATACTGCTTCCAGTACTGTAGGCATCATCAATTTCAATAAATCTGTATTCATTAGAATTCCAAAGAATTATTTCTTCTGAAAATCTGCTTAAATGCATCATAATTGTAGAAAGTGCACTTAAAAATTCAATAAGGTAGTCTCTGTCTGATACAGAATCCATGCTATTAAGTGTAGGACCATAGAAGTCAAGAAGTTCAGCTGTATATTCTCTATCTAAAGGATATGTTGTCCCTGCAAGTGCCCCGGAGCCTAAAGGACAGTAATTCATACGTTTATAAATATCACTCAAACGGTCACGGTCTCTTTTAAACATTTCAAAATATGCACCCATGTGGTGGGCAAGGGTTATAGGCTGTGCTTTCTGAAGGTGAGTAAACCCCGGCATAAAAGTTTCTGTATTATTTTCCATAATATTAATGATAACATTCAGAAGTTCTTTTAATAAAGCATCTGTTTCAAGTATTTCATCTCTTGTATAAAGCTTCATGTCAAGTGCTACCTGATCATTTCTGCTGCGTCCTGTATGAAGTCGCTTGCCAGGTTCGCCTATACGTTCTGTAAGTGTGGCTTCCACAAAGCTGTGTATATCCTCATATTCGTCACCGATAGTTAAAGCACCGCTTTCAATATCAGATAAAATACCTTCAAGTCCGTTTATAATTGCATTTTTATCTTCATCAGTCAGGATTCCCTGCTTAGAAAGCATTTTTACATGTGCGATACTGCCGTTAATATCTTGTCTGTAAAACTTCTGGTCAAATGAGATAGAAGCATTAAAGTTATTTACTAATTGGTTTGTTTCTTTTGTGAAACGTCCACCCCATAATTTCATATGTATTTCCACCTTTCTGCATTTGGGCTAAAATTAACTTGTTAATTATACCATGAAAAATCTGATATGAGAAGTTACTTTTTTAAGATATCGACTGCATTATTAACACATACCTCAGTAAGCTGTATTACTGTATCATACATAATATCTAATGGTTTATCCAGATTCAATATTACGGTATGGAATACGCCATATACAGTATAGTCAACAAATATCATGAATTTAATATCATCTTTATATTGTGGAAATTTTGTTATCAGTTTTTCTTTAAAAGCAACTTCAAGTTTATGAGAAAATTCTGATTTTCTGTCTTCCGAAAATATAATGTTTAAAATCTGGCCTTGTGCAAAAAAGGCATCAAGGAGGTTTCGGTATTTTTGTGCAAAATTATCAGGAAAATTTTCTAAAAAATCTGTAGATGAAATAATAGAGTTAATAATTTCTTTTTCAAATATATCCGACAGGTCATATATGTCTTTATAGTGAAGATAAAAAGTAGGCTTACTTATCATTGCTTTTTCGCATAGTTCTTTTACTGAAATTTTGCATAGGGGCTTTTTAGAACGGAGTTCAATAAAAGCATTATTTATGCTTCTAAGTGTTTTTTTTGTTCGTAAATCCATAAAATTCCTTTCTTTACTGTTTGAAAAATCAGTAAAATAAATTACTTAATAATAAAATAGAAAATGGTATATTCTCTTTTTATGGTATATCATAAAGAAGAAATAAATACAAGAAGTAAGATTAGAAAGGTGATGGCTATGGATTATTATGGATTTTATACAGGAAAAGAATTTGAGGCATATAAATATCTTGGAGCACATTTTTCGGATGGTGCGACAACATTCAGGGTATTTGCACCGCAGGCAACTAAGATAACGGTTATGGGAGATTTTAATAATTGGCATGAAACAGAACTTAACAGGGTATATAATGGTCAGTTTTGGGAAGTTATTATAGATGAAGCCAGTCCGGGGATGGTGTACAAGTACAAAATCTATAAATGTGATGGTACGGTTACAGAACATTGTGACCCGTATGGATTTGGAATGGAGCTCAGACCTGCTTGGGGGTCAGTTATAAGAGATATGAATTCATATAAATTTAAAGACAGAAAATGGATGAAAAATAGAAGTGACTGCAAAGATAAACCACTTAATATATATGAAATGCATATGGGTTCATTCAGACGTAGGGCGGGTGAGGAATGGTATTCATATGAAAAGGTATCAGAACTGCTTATTCCATATCTTAAAGAAAATAATTACAATTATATAGAAGTGATGCCGATATCAGAGCACCCATGTGATGAATCATGGGGATATCAGAATACAGGATTTTTTGCACCTACATCAAGGTATGGTACGGCTGAACAGCTTAAGGAATTTGTGGATAACTGCCACAGGAACGGAGTAGGTGTTATACTGGATTTTGTTCCGGTACATTTTGCTGTAGATGATTATGCACTGGCAAAGTTTGATGGAACATGTTTATACGAGTATCCTCATAACAGCGTGGGAGTTAGTGAATGGGGAAGCTGCAATTTTATTCATTCCAGAGGGGAAGTAAGAAGTTTCCTACAGTCAGCAGCTAATTATTGGATATCGGAATATCATTTTGATGGTCTGAGAATGGATGCAATAAGCCGTATAATATATTGGCAGGGAGAAGAAAACAGAGGAGTAAACTGGCAGGCGGTAGATTTTATAAAATGTATGAATGCATGGTTAAAGGAGAAGTATCCGTCAATAATACTGGCAGCAGAGGATTCTACTAATTTTGAAAAGGTTACATATTCTGTAGCTGACGGAGGTCTGGGATTTGACTATAAGTGGGATATGGGCTGGATGAATGATACACTTGCATATTTTAAAACGGCACCGGAATATAGAAGTGAAAATTATCATAAACTCACATTTTCAATGATGTATTATTATAATGAAAACTATCTGCTCCCATTATCACATGATGAGGTGGTACATGGAAAGGCAACTATTATACAAAAAATGAATGGTGAATATGAAGAAAAGTTTCCACAGGCAAGGGCAATGTATATGTATATGTATGCTCATCCCGGCAAAAAGCTGAATTTTATGGGAAATGAAATAGCACAGTTCAGGGAATGGGATGAGAAAAGGGAACAGGACTGGGATATTTTAGAGTATCCGTTGCATGATGCATTTCATAATTATATGAAAGAGTTAAACGAAATATATTTGAATCATAGTGCTTTAAGCGAAAATGATTTTGAAGAGCAAGGATTTAACTGGATAGACTGTCATCAGGAAGAAAGATGTATATATGCTTTTGAGCGTATCAGTGAAGATGAAAAGCTTATAATGGTTTTTAATTTTTCAAATCAAATGCAGAATGGCTATAAAATGAATATTGGAAAGAATATAAAGATGGAACTTATTCTTAACAGTGAGGATGAGAAATTTGGAGGAAAGGATAATAGAGATATTAAAGAAATAAGTGCAGATATTGATGGAAATGTAATTTTAGATATGATGCCATATTCGGCAGTTATGTATAAAATAAATATTTAATTATTGTAACAGTTCAGCCATGCCATTCATAATTTGCCGGGCTAAGCATTATGGCTGAAAATGTAAATATCTGCCGGCAAATTATTCATGTCGGGCGTCCGCCCTATAGAGAGTAATATATAATAATTTCTTAGTGAGCAAGCTCCCACGAAATTATTATATATTACTCTCTGCATGGCTGAACTGTTACGAAATTATTTTGTTATCATCATCATGATTTCGTTGCTTCGTGATATAAATTTTGTCATTTCATCAGGTGAAAGCTGCTTATGGCTTATCATAGCCAAATCATAAAGCTGGCTGCATATTATATCAATATTTTCTGATTCTTTATTATTCAATACATATTTAACAAGCTCATTATTATAGTTAAGAACTAAAGTAACGTTATTACCGAACATATCATTGTTCATACCAGGCATACCATACATTTTCATCATATCCTGCATACGGCGGTTCTGCTCAGAAAGAGTGACCATAGAAGAAATGCTTTCGTTTTTAAGCTTTTCTACTTTTACATCAAGGTTGTCATTGTTAAGAGCTTTCTTAAATACTTCCGTAAGAGTATCACAGTCATTTTTAAAGCTTTCGTCATCTTCGGATATTTCTTCCTTAAATGTATCGGTTATATCTGAGTCAATACTTAAGAAATGTACATTTTCATTTTTCTGTTCAAGATGAGTTATGAAAGGCTCATCAATATTGTGGGTAAGAAGTACGGCATCAATACCTTCATTACGGAACATATTGATATACTGGCTCTGTTGTATTTCATCAGTTACATAGAATACTGTATCTTTGTGTTTTTCTGCATTTTCTTCAAGACATTCAGGAAGAGTCAGATATTTACCGTCAAGATTCTTAAACAAAATGTAATCCGACATTTTTTCACAGAATTTCTCGTCTTTTAAACATCCGAATTTTATAAATGGACTTATATCATCCCAGTATTTCTCGTAAGATTCTTTGTCAGTCTTACACATGCCGGATAACTTGTCTGCTACTTTCTTTGTAATATAGTCTGATATTTTTTTCACGAATCCATCATTCTGCAATGCACTTCTGGATACGTTAAGCGGAAGGTCAGGGCAGTCAATAACACCTTTTAGCAGCATAAGGAACTCAGGAATTACTTCCTTAATGTTATCAGCTATAAATACCTGATTGTTGTAGAGTTTTATTGTTCCTTCAAGAGAGTCATACTGTGTATTCAATTTAGGGAAATAGAGTATGCCTTTGAGGTTAAAAGGATAATCCATATTAAGGTGTATCCAGAATAAAGGCTCTTTATAATCATTAAACACATTTCTGTAAAACTCTTTATATTCATCTTCCGTACATTCATTCGGATGTTTTGTCCAAAGAGGTGAAGGGTCATTTACAGGTACAGGGCGTCTTAATATTTTAGCCTTTGTTGCAGCAGGAGATATTTCAACGGTTTCTTTTGTACCATCTTCATTTTCTTTTTCCTCTGTTTTTGCTTCTTCAACAATAGTCTCAATAACAGTATCCTTATCAGTGACTTCAGATTCATCTATTGTATCATACTGCGGTTCTGCATTCGGATTTTCAAGATATATTTCAACCGGCATAAAAGAACAGTACTTTTTAAGAACTTCCCTTGCGCGATATTCGTTGGCAAATTCAAGACTGTCTTCATTCAGATATAATGTTATTTCAGTACCCTGTATATCACGGCTGCTGTCTGTCATGTCAAATTCAGTGCCACCGTCACATTCCCAATGAACGGGTTCAGCTCCTTCTTTATATGAAAGAGTATCTATTGTAACCTTGTCCGCAACCATGAAAGCAGAGTAGAATCCAAGACCGAAATGACCAATAATCTGGTCTTCATTTGTTTTATCTTTATATTGGTTAAGGAAAGCTTCTGCACCTGAGAATGCAATCTGGTTAATATACTCATTAACTTCATCAGCAGTCATTCCAATACCATTATCAATGAACTTAAGAGTTTTATCTTCTGCATTTGCAATGACTTTCACTTTAAATTCGTAGTCATCAGGGATTTCATATTCTCCCATAATACTTAATTTTTTTAATTTTGTTATGGCATCACAACCATTAGAAACTAATTCCCTAAAGAATATGTCATGGTCGGAATAAAGCCATTTTTTGATTATAGGAAAAATATTTTCACTGTTAATAGAAAGATTACCATGTTTCTCTGCCATAATATAACACTCCTTTAAATTAAAAATTCTAACTGAGATTCATTTTAGTACGGCAGTTTGGAAATGTCAAGAGAAAATTAGCACTCAATCGGAATGAGTGCTAATAAAAAATGTCGATGTTTGAAATTAGGGGTCTATTGTAATAAATTATCTGGACTTATTTGTAATAATCATTTACTATAGTATATGAAATTATACAAAACACCTACTGTAGAAAAGGAGATTAGTTATGAGTAACGTATTGGATGAAAGGGTAGAATATGCTGTTAAACAATTATGGTTAGATCCATTAAATGGAAATGGAGATGAAGCAAAGAGAAAATTGGAAGAAGCAGTAGCAGAGGGAAATGGAGATGCATGCTTTTTTCTTGCAAGATGTTACTTTGGAGAATGTTTTGTAAGTCCAAGATTTGGATTTGAAGAGAATGATGATAAGGGAGAAGATTTGTTAAACCGCAGTATTGAGGCAGGAAGTGCCATTGGTATGCTTGGTGCAAAACGTTTGGGCGGTTTCAAACCAAGAAGTGGAAGCTTTGTACATTCACCATACAATAGCTGGAGTGAAATTTGGGAAACTGTCAATGGTTATGCAGATAAAGGACAGGCATTTTGTCAGTATTTAGTTGGAAATGCCTTATATTATGGAGACTGTATTGAGATTTTGGGGATTCCGGAAGATAATGTGGATTTACCAATGTTGCAAAAATTTCAGAATCAGGCAATCACCTATCTTGAAGGATGTGTGGAACAGGGACTGTATCTGGCGGTTGGAAACCTGATTGATATATATACTTCAGGAGATTATGGTATGCCTGTAAATGAAAAGCGTGCAAAAGAGCTGGAAAAAATAGGGGCAGATTTGGGTATGGGATTTTATGAGAACAAGTTGGGTAAAGAACTTGTTGGTACAGACCCGGAACAGGCAAAAAAATATTTTGAGCGTGCAATTTCACATGGAGAAACAAGTGGTTATGTACAACTTGCAAAGATGTATATGTATGATGGACAATATCCGATGGATTTGAGAAAGGCAGTTTCTATCTTAATGGAGGGCTATGAAAAGAACCCTGATAATTTTGGTTTAACAAATAACCTTGGACATATTTATTTTCAGGGAGGAGACGATTTTGAACCGGATTATGAAAAAGCAGTAATGTATTTTGAACAGGCTGTAAAAGAAAGTGACTGGTGCTCAGATATGTTAGGTACCTGTTATCTGAATGGCTTGGGAACACCGGTAAATTATGAAAAAGCAAGAGAATTATTCATGAAATACACAGGTGAAGAATTATCAAGGCTTGGTCTTGGAAAAATTTACTGCTATGGCTTAGGGGTAAAACAGGATATTAAAAAAGGAATGGAGTATTTAGATAAGATTCCTGAAAATAAAGAAGCACAGGAAGTAAAATCACATTTTAAAAAATCCCTGTTTGGATGGAAACAGATAGAATAGTGATTTTTAATAGTTTAACACTCAATTATTTCTAAAAGTTTTTCTGTATTTTTATAATCATTTATAGTGGCTGCAACTCCTGATTCCAGCAAAGCCTTAGGGCTTTGCATGGATGCAACCCCTATGATTTTATAAGCGTTGGCGCGTCTTGCTGATTCTATTCCGGATTTTGAATCTTCAAATATAATACATTTATTAATATCTGCCCCGATATTTTTTGCAGCCTTTAAATACAGGTCGGGTTCAGGCTTTCCATTAAGTGTTCCATCATTAAATACTACATTGTCAATTATGAACCAATTATCCAGATGAAGATATTCAAAAAAGAATTTCACATTAGTGTATCCGGATGCAGTAGCAATAGTGATGGGGATTTTGCGTTTAGTCAGTTCATCTAAAAATTCAGGTAAACCATCAGCCAATTTAAAGTCTGGACTTTCAAGACACATGGAACGATAGATAAACTCCTTTTCCTCTTCTAATTTTATAATTTCATTCCTTGAAAATGTTTGATTTAAAAAGTATGAAAGTGTAGTATCAACATTTCTTCCATGAATATATTCCTGAAACTCATCATCGGTTATAAATCTGTTTGTTTTTTTCTCTAAAAAGTTTCTCCATGACATATTCTGAAATTTTTCATCAAAAAACATTGTCCCGTTAAAATCAAAAATAATACCTTTCATTAAAATGTTCATGACCTTTCTAAAATATATGACTTTGTATAATTATCATTTTGCACAAATAAGGTTTGATTATTCATCCAAAATGAGTATTGATAAAATCAGAAATAAACTTATCAAATGCATGTTCTGCTTCTCTGCCAGGGTCAAATATATTTAGTGAAGTGCCGGTTACATATGACAGGGAACTGTTGTCATATTTTATATTAAGGAAAAAACCAGTTATACTTTCGTAAGGTATGTCAAGTTGGTTTTTATCAATAATGTCAATAACAATACTATCCGGCATTTTAAATATTATTTTAAAGTTAAGAGGAGTATTGTGACCTTTTATAATTTGATAGCATAAGGGTTTTAAATCACTCCATTTAGAAATAACAGGACAACCTAGGGATTCATATTCTTCTTTATCATAAAAATCTTTCATGATATGACCATCTATATGAAATGTGTTAAATGTTGTAATATGTATGTCTGTTACATGAAATATATCAAAATCTGTTCCTATCAGTAATTTGTTCATAAAGTCTTTAATATTAGTAATTTGTTCAGAAACCATTGTCTACGCTCCATTTCTTAATATGATTTCAGTATAGTAATCTGTGGGATACATGTCAACTATTTTATTGTAAGTATATACTGATTATGATATAATTAAATATAATTTTTAATACGGAAAGAGGGAATGTGAAGATGAAAGAATTAAATGAAAAGAAACTGGTGAATAAAATGTTTCTTTCGTGTTATGGCGTAATTTCATTTGTTTTATTTGCAGCTTACCTTGTGGAACTGGTAAAAGGTAACAGGACACCGGGATATATTGCTGTATTTAGTGCTATTCTATTAATACCATTTTTGGTAAGTTTCTTTGCATATAGGAAGAACAGCGAGAGCAGATGGTTAAAAATAATGATTTTGTATGGTTATATTATACTTAATGCATTTGTATTATGGACATCTGTAAGTGTATTATCCTTTACATATATCATTCCGCTTTTAGTGGCAATATCTTTATATCAGGACAAAAAGTTTACGCTGCATGCCTGTTCTTTGGCACTATTGATAAATATTATATATATTGTAATTCGTTTATCAAAAGGCAACGTGACAGGCAATGATATAGTAAACTTTGAAATCGAAATAGCAGTTATTTTACTGGTTGGTATATTCTTGTATATTACATGCAGGGCACTTGGTAAAATATCAGATTACAAAATGGGATGTATCAGATCAGAACAGGAAAAGGTGGAGACGGCTTTTCAAAAAGTGGTTGAATATACAAAAAATCTAAGTCAGGAAATAGAAAATATCCATAAAGAATCAAAAGATATAGCTGAACATGGAGAAAATGGTAAAAATGCAATGGATGAAATTGTATCAGGAACAAATGAACTGGCAGAAACTATTCAGAATCAGCTTTTGATGACGGATAATATCAGAAAACTTGTGGAAAATACAGAGGAAATATCAGAAAATGTGAAAGACAGGTTCCAAAGTACAAAGACTTTTACGGAAGATGGAAATATTGCTATGGAAAATCTTAAGGAATCTTCTGAAAACAACAGGATAACAGGTATGGAAGTAAGCAGTGTTATGTCTGAATTATCAGAGAAGACTAAAGAGGCAGAGGAGATATTAAGCCTTATAGACGGAGTTACCAAACAGACGGCGATGTTAGCGTTAAATGCCAGTATAGAGGCTGCACGTGCAGGAGAAGCAGGAAAAGGATTTGCGGTAGTAGCTGATGAGATAAAGCAATTAGCAGAGGAGACAAAAAAATCTACAGAGAGAATATATTCAATATTCCGGGAACTGAATGAGCAGGCTGATAAAGCCGGAAATAGTGTTACAGAGCTTGTTGATGCTAATGACAAACAAATGAAACTGGTGGATAGTACAAAGAGTGTTTTTGACATGATTAAGGATAATATAGAAGAAGTTAATGATGGAATATTGCAGCAGTCAGATTATATGGGAAGAGTAGTAAGCAGCAATAATGAAATCAGCCAGCATGTGGAAAGAATAAGTGCATTTAGTGAGGAACTTTTGGCGAATACCGAGAATACACGGGCTGTTATAGGAAAGACAATAAATGGAACAGAAGAGATAAGCACTTTAGTTGACAGTGTTTTGGAAGATTTGGAGGGATTAAAACAGATTATAGAATAGATATAGAACAAAAATTAACTTGATTTTTAATGGTTTTATGCTATAATATCATTGTTGCTTCCGTGGCTCAGTTGGTAGAGCAACGCATTCGTAATGCGTGGGTCAGGGGTTCGAGTCCCCTCGGGAGCTTTTTTTGCTAACAGTTCAGCTATGCAGAGAATAATATATAATAATTTCGTGGGAGCTTGCTCATTAAGAAATTATTATATATTATTCTCTATAGGGCGGATGCCCTACATTGGCATGGCTGAACTGTTATTTTTTTGTACCATTTTGTAACAAAAATTGCAAAAAACAGTTGCAAATATAAAAATCTGTGGTATATTAATACAGTCAATACAAACAAATGTCTTTGACAGACGGACAAAAGCGTTTTGATAAAATAGCATTTAGAAATATATTGCTTTAGGCAGTAGAATGGAGGAAGAAATGAGTCAGAAGTTAAGAGTTGGAATATTAGGAGCAACAGGAATGGTTGGACAGAGGTTTATATCTTTACTTGAGAACCATCCATGGTTTGAGGTTGTTACAGTGGCAGCAAGCCCGCGTTCAGCAGGAAAAACATATGAAGATGCCGTAGGTGACAGATGGAAAATGACTACTCCTATGCCTGAAGGTGTTAAGAAATTAATTGTGTCAAATGTAAATGAGGTTGAAAAAGTTGCATCAACAGTTGATTTTGTATTTAGCGCAGTTGATATGACTAAGGATGAAATAAAGGCAATCGAGGAAGCATATGCAAAGACAGAGACACCTGTAGTCTCAAATAACAGTGCTCACAGATGGACACCGGATGTACCTATGGTAGTACCTGAAATAAATCCTGAGCATTTTGAAGTTATTGAATCCCAGAAGAAACGTCTTGGAACTACAAGAGGATTTGTAGCAGTTAAACCAAACTGTTCTATTCAAAGTTATGCACCGGTTCTTACGGCATGGAAAGAGTTTGAACCTGTAGAGGTAGTAGCTACAACTTATCAGGCTATTTCAGGGGCAGGTAAAACATTCAAAGACTGGCCGGAGATGGAGGGCAATATTATTCCGTTTATCGGCGGTGAGGAAGAAAAGAGTGAGCAGGAACCATTAAGACTCTGGGGTAAAATTGAAGACGGAGTGATTAAGAAAGCAGAACTTCCGGTAATTACAACACAGTGTATACGTGTTCCGGTATTGAATGGACATACTGCAGCAGTATTTGTAAAGTTCAATAAAAAACCATCAAAAGAACAGCTTATTGAAAAACTTACGAATTTCAGCGGTATTCCGCAGGAACTTGAGCTTCCAAGTGCACCAAAACAGTTTATTCAGTATCTTGAAGATGATAACCGTCCACAGGTAAGCCTTGATGTGGATTATGAAAACGGAATGGGAGTATCCGTAGGACGCCTTAGAGAAGATACAGTATATGATTACAAATTTGTAGGATTATCACATAATACTGTACGTGGTGCGGCAGGCGGTGCTGTTCTGTGTGCAGAATTGTTAAAGGCAAAGGGATATATACAGGCAAAATAAATATTATTAATTATAAAGAAGGAGTATCCAAAAAGTCTGAAGACTTTTGAGGATACTCTTTTTTATATAAGAATGGAGATTTGTATCAATATCTTGAAGGTTAGCACAAGTGTAAAATGTACAAATATGGTTTTGTGTATTTTACACAAAAAAAAGAAAAAAAACTGAAAAATTTGTGCAATATCATGGAAAAATGGGAAAATGTGTGTTATACTAAAAATAGTAACAGTAACGGTATTTTTAGGAGAAAGGAGATTTTGCTTATGAACAGAAAACTAAAAAGAGTAATGGCATGGGTGATGGCAGTGGCATTGATATTTACCTGTACGGATTTTGGTATGGTCAATGCAAAAGCAGCAGATTATGTAGAGCAGGAAGGAGACCTAAAGCTGTACTTTCAGATTCCGGCAGATACTGAAGTATCAGATTGGGGATTTAGTGCATGGAAGAAGGAAGCCTTTACTATAAGGGATTCAGGTGCAGAATTCACACCTCCCGGTTGGGGCGATCCGTTATCAGGACTGAAGGCAGATGAAGAAAAAGAAGGATGGGCATATGTTATCATAAACATAAGTGGTAACTTGGAAGGATGCCAGTTCGCAACTAATACCGGAGCACCAATATATCAGTGTTGGAATGCACAGATTGTAGAACAGGGATTGAAAGAAGCTTATTATGATCCGGCAGCGGACAAGTGGTACAAGGAATCAGAAAAGACTAATGAAATAGCAGCACCGACACTGGATGATATTTATTATGTAGTAGGTACGGCACCGTTTACATGGGAACTGGGAGACCTGACAGACGAAGATCTGATGAAGGAGACTGAAGAAGGTTCAAAGATATATACACTGACAAAAACCGGACTGACAGTCGGTGAGCATGAGTATAAGATAGTGCAGGATCCGGCAGACTTTGGATGGAAATATGGATATTTAAGTGATAAAAAAACAAGCAATGGTCAAAATTCAGTATTTACAATAAGTAAGACCACAGATACGGTTACCATCACATTGGATAAGAGTGGAGATGAACCAGTTGTAACAGCCGTAGTAACTGACGGAGAAGATGTGGAATATGAATATCAGGAAGGAGACCTGAAACTGTACTTTGAGCTTCCGGAAGAAACTGAAGCATCGGATTGGGGATTCGGTGTTTGGGATAAAAAAGACATTACCATAAGGGATTCAGGTACGGTTTTTAAACCGGAAGGATGGGATGATTCGGTAGTAGGACTGAAGGCAGATGGAGAAAAAAAAGGATGGGCATATGTTATTATAAATGGTAAAGTGTCAGGATGCCAGTTTGCAAGTAAGGATGGAAAAATAATATATAAGTGTTGGAATTCAAAGATTGCAGAACTTGGAGTGAAAGAGGCTTATTATGATCCGGCAGCGAACAAGTGGTACAAAGAACCAGAAAAGACTAATGAAATAGTAGCACCGACACTGGATGATATTTATTATGTAGCAGGTGCGGAACCGTTTACATGGGAACTGGAAGAACTTACAGATGAATATCTGATGAAGGAGACTGCAGAAGGTTCAAATATATATACGCTGACAAAGACCGGACTGACAGTTGGTGTGCATGAGTATAAGATAGTGCAGGATCCGGCAGATTTCGGATGGGATTATGGATATTTAAGTGATGAAATAAAGGGTCAAAATTCAATATTTACTATAAAAAATACCACAGATACGGTCATCATCACATTGGATAAGAGCGGTGAGAAACCAATTGTGACAGCAGTGGTAATAGAAGAAACAAAGGCATATGGAGTAACGGTAAACGGAGGTTCATGTGGCGATGTGAAAGAATATGAAGCAGGTGAATCAGTGGTTCTTACGGCAAATGAACCTGAGACGGGAAAAGCATTTGACAAATGGACATGTGATGATGCGGATGTTGTGTTTGCAGATGCATCGAAGGCTACAACTACATTTACAATGCCGTCAAAAGCCGTAACAGTTACGGCAACTTATAAGACAGCATCATATACAGTAACATTTAAGGATGGGGATACCGTATTAGATACGCAGACTGTAGAGTACGGAAAGTCAGCATCAGCACCGGAAGTGACAGCAAAAGAAGGATATACATTAAGCTGGGATAAGGCATTTACGGAAATTAAAGAAGATACAACAGTAAATGCGGTATGGACAATCAAAAAGTATACGGTAATATTTAAGGATGGAGATACTGTAATAGATACTCAGACAGTAGAGCATGGAAAGTCAGCATCAGCACCTGAAAATATAGAGAAAGAGGGATATGTGCTTACATGGGATAAGCCGTATACAAATATTAAAGAGGACACTACAATAAATGCAGTATGGACTGAACGTGGTGATAATCAGTTTATTGTAAAATTTGTAAGTGATGGACAGGTTATAGAAACTCAGTTGATAAATAGCGGAGAGGCAGCAAGAGAACCTGATATTACGAAAGAAGGTTACACCCTCAGCTGGGATAAGGAATTTTCTTCAATCACAGAGGATGTTACTATTACGGCAGTATGGACAATCAATAAGTATACAGTAACATTTAAGGACGGGGATACTGTATTGGGAACACAGACAGTAGAGTATGGAGGAGATGCAAAAGCACCGGAAGTTGCAGCAAAAGAAGGTTATACATTAAGCTGGGATAAGGCATTTACAGGAATCAAAGAAGATACAATAGTAAATGCAGTATGGACGATTAATAGATATACAGTAACATTTAAAGATGGAGATACCGTATTAGATGCACAAACAGTAGAGTATGGCAAGGATGCAAAAGCACCGGAAGCAGATGCAAAAGAAGGTTATACATTAAGCTGGGATAAGGCATTTACAGGAATCAAAGAAGATACAACAGTAAATGCAGTATGGACAATTAATAAATATACAGTAACATTTAAAGATGGAGATACCGTATTAGATACACAGACAGTAGAGTATGGTAAAGATGCAAAAGCACCGGAAGTTGCAACAAAAGAAGGTTATACATTAAGCTGGGATAAGACATTTACGGGAATCAAAGAAGATACAACAGTAAATGCAGTATGGACAGCGACAGCTCAAAAGTACGCAGTAACATTTAAAGATGGAGATACCATATTAGATACACAGACAGTAGAGTATGGTAAAGATGCAAAAGCACCGGAAGTTGCAGCAAAAGAAGGTTATACATTAAG